>VGPW01000027.1 GCA_016882545.1 Cyanobacteria bacterium M_surface_10_m2_179
CGTACATCATTGCCCAGGGTTGGAGCCCGCTCGTTGAGCACGTGCACCCCAGCCGTTCCATGGCCACCTACTGGTCCTATTGGAAACTGCCCTTCTTCGGCGAGAAGGATCTGAGCGTGATCGTGAGCGAGCTCGAAGCTTGCCACCGCGCTTACCCCGACCACCACGTGCGCCTCGTGGGCTACGACGCCTACACCCAGAGCCAAGGCTCCTGCTTCGTGGTGTTCGAAGGCCGCTGATTCAGCGCCTCACATCGTTGGTCCCGGTTCAACCGGGACCACACCTCTTTTGAGCTGATCGTATCAACAACGATCGGATCCTTTTGTGCATCTCCCTGCAGCGCTGTGAAACCACAGCGCAGGGGTGCCGCATCTCCAGTCATTCCATACGCCGGGCGGACATGGCCACCAAATCGAGTCGCGAAGCAGCTCTGGAGCGCCGTAAGGCCCTCACCGATGGAGGCAAGAAGGCCTCCAGCCGCATGAACGCGAGTGGTGGCCGTGTGCGCACCGCAGCTGATGCCCGCCCCAGCCGCACCCAAGCCGCTCCCCCGGCAGCCGTAGCGACGGCCACAGCGTCGGCTGCACCGGCTCCCACCCGCAGCCTGGGCACTCCCAGCGCTGCTGCAGCGCGTAGCAGCAGCACCCCCAAGCGCGTCAGCAACCCCAGCCGAGATCTGGTGCTAGCCCGTCGTGAAGCCCTGAGCCGTGGCGGCAAGCGCGCAGCCCAATCGCGGGATCGCACCCGCACCGATGTGGCCAAGGAAGCAACCAAAGCCCCAGCCAGCTCGGCTCCGGCCGCCGCTGAGCACAAATGCAAGTGTCAGGAGCACGAGGCTCCCGCTGCGCAGAGCAGCCGCCCCCAAACCGCCAGCCTGTCGCTGAGCAGCCGTGCCACAGCAGGCACCAGCAGCAGCAACCGCCCCGCCACCCGTAAGGCCTCCGCCCAGCACAACCCCAGCCGTGCCCTGGTATTGGCTCGCCGCGAAGCCCTCTCCAAGCGCGGCAAGTCGGCCAGCGGCACCAGCAAAACCGGTCCGGCCGCTGTGGTGCGCCAGATCAACCCCGACCTCAGCGCCCGTGAGCTGTCACAGAAGGTGCGCGAGCTGAAGAGCAAAACCGGTTCCGCCGGCACCTCCCGCAACAGCGGCACCCGCCCCAGCGGCCCCAACCGCCACGGTTCGAAGCAAGCCGCCGCAGCGGATGCCGCCTGGAAGGTGGGCGTGAGTGAAACCCTCGCCGGTCAAACGATCACCGGCACCCAGGCCAACCGCTCGGTGAAAACCACCGGCAACGAAGCCGCCACCTGCCGCACCATCACCGGCACCGAATATCTCGGCGCTGAGGTGTTCCAAACCTTCTGCGGCACCCAGCCCGCCGCGCCGATTCAGCCCGCCAAGGTGCGCGTCAGCGCCACCAGCCACGGCAATCGCGTCACCGGCAACGAAGTGGGCCGCAGTGAGAAGGTCACCGGCGATGAGCCCGGCACCTGCAAAACGATCACCGGCACCGAATACATCTCGGCCAATCAATCCGCCACCTACTGCGGTTCAACAACCCCCTCGGTGCGCAAGGTGGGCCGCAGCCAGACCCTCGGCGGTCAGGCCGTGAGCGGTGTGATGGTGGGCCGCAGCGAGAAGGTCACCGGCGATGAGCCCGGCTCCGGCCACCAGCTCACCGGCGATCAATACCTCGGCGCCGAAGCACCTGCCGCCGGTCGGGCCCCCACCAAGGTGAACAGCTTCAACACCCTGCGTGGCACCGGCATCACCGGCACCGCCGTGGGCCGCAGCGAACGCGTCACCGGCGATGAGCCCGGCAGCTGCCGCAACGTCACCGGCGACGAATACATCGGCCACCAGCAGTTCGAAGGCTTCTGCGGCACCCGTCCCGCCCCTGAGGCCGCCAAGGTGGGCTTCAGTGTCACCAACCGCAACCAGGTTGTGAGCGGCACCCGCACCGGCCGTTCCTCCAAGGTCACCGGCGATGAGCCCGGCACCTGCAAGGTGGTCACCGGCACCCCCTACGCAGGCCTCGAGCAGGCCGGCGACTTCTGCAACGCCCAGGCCGTGCGCGCCACCCGCGAACGCACCGCCGTGCGCAACGCCAACCGCATGACCGGCATCCAGCCCGGCATCGGTGGTGTGATGACCGGCGCCGAGCGCGGCGCCTGTGAAGACGTCACCGGCACCCCCTATGTGGGCGCTGATCAGCAGGCCGCCGCCTGCGGCACCGCCCCCAGCAACGACGCCGACTTTCCCCAGCCCCTGAACCAGGCCGCCTGGCAGCAGTTCAGCGTGCAATCGCCCGCCCGCGCCGCCCAGGTGCAGCGCGAAACCACAGGCGCCGTGACCGGCAGCACCTACGAGCAAGGCGGGAGAATCACCGGCCCTTTTGACATGGCCACCGGCAAGGTGACCGGCACCGAACAGTTCCGCTTCGACCGCCGTGCCAGCCAGCGCCTGGCTGCAGCCGCCGCCACTCCCGCCAGCTCCGTTGAGGATCTACGTGCCACCTCCCGGGTCACCGGCGAGGGTTCGGGCACCAAGGTCACCGGCGACGATTGGGACCGTGGTGATCGCGTCACCGGCACCGAGGGCAGCTCGGCCCGCCGCCGCAACCCCACCCGGGTGGGCCCGATGAGCGGCATGCCTGGTCTGCAGAACAAGCGCAACCAGGAAGTTCCCCCTCCCAACAGCAAGATCACCGGCTCCAGCGGCAGCACCGATCAGGGTTCCCTGATCACGGTGTCCGGCGGCGCCCGGGGCTGAGGGGTAACAGCTGATGCGTCGGAGAACCGCCAACACCGAGCGGGCCCTGGGCCCCACGGCTCCCCGACGCCGCTTCGGCACCAGCGGGGAGGCGCCCGCTGAGCTCAACCCCAGCTCCTCACTAAGCAAAGTGCTGCGCCAGCGCGAGCTCGCCAACCGGGCCCGCACCGGCAACTCCCGCAGCAGCCGCCAGGCTCCTGCGCCGAGCGCCGTGCCGGCCACTACCCCGAGCCGCAGGATTCGCCCCGTTGCCACCCAGGTGGTGCTCCGCCCCGCCGGCGGTTTGCACCCCCTCAGCAACGGCCAGGCCAATGCCGCCCTGCGGGCCTACGAAGAGCGCACCCTCGGCGCCTTCGATCGCATTGTTCCGGTGCTGAAGCGGCTCTCCGCCCTGCAGCACGAGCCCGATTTCACCGCCCAGGCCCAACGCCTGGCGCTGGCCGAGCTCGGCCATGAGCTGCCCCTGCCGGTGCTCGACACCGCCTGGACCAGTCAGCTCGACATGCGCACCCTGTTCGCCTGGTGCGTGTTTGAGGCCTACGAGCAAACGAGCCTCTCCTTCTTCAACGACGATCCCCTCGCCGCCCAGGCCGGCAGCAGCGACGCCGACGCCTTCGATGCCTTCCTGCTCGAGTGCGGCTTCCACCTGCTCGACATCACCCCCTGCGCCGACGGCCGCCTGGCCCACGCCATCGCCTACGCCCTGCGCCTGCCCTTCAGCTCGGTGCGGCGACGCTCCCATGCCGGCGCCATGTTCGACGTGGAAAACACGGTGAACCGCTGGGTGAAAACCGAGCACCGCCGCTACCGCGAGGCGATCCCCAACCCTGCCCACGCCGACACCCGCTACCTCAAGGTGGTGGTGTATCACTTCAGCTCCAAGGATCCCTGCCACGAGGGCTGCGCTGCCCATGGCAGCAACGACGAAGCCGCCGCGGCCCAGGGCCTGCAGCGACTCAAGGATTTCCAGCAGGCGGTGGAGAACAGCTTCTGCTGCGGTGCCTCAGTGGATCTGCTTCTGGTGGGGATGGACACCGACACCGACGCCATCCGCGTGCATGTGCCCGGCCGCGATGGGAGCACCGACCTGAACAACTGGCTCGATGCCCGCGACGTGTATGAAGCCACCTGCAGCCTGCGGGCCGATGCCGCCCGGGTCCGCATCCAGGAGTTGGTGGAGCAGGCCGCAGCCAGCCAGCCCGATGCCGGCATGGTGCAACTGGTAGGGCGGCTGATCGAGCACAACCTCTCCCAGATCGACTACGTGCGCCAGTACCACGGCGGTAGCTACAGCGATTACGGCCACGCCGAGCGCTTCATCGGCGTGGGGATCGGCTTCAAGGAGGTGCACCTTCGCAACCTCACCTACTTCGCCTACATGGACACCGTGGAAGAAGGCGCTCCCGATCTGGATGTGGGCGTGAAGATCTTCAAGGGGCTGAATGTGTCGCGGGGGTTGCCGATCCCCGTGGTGCTGCGCTTCGACTATCACGGCGGCGTGCCCGGGGCCCGGGAGCGCGCCGTGGCCCATTGCGAGCGCGTGAAAGCGGCGATCGAATCCCGCTACAGCGAGCTCTGCCAGCAGGGTCTGCTGCACACCCTGCTCACGGTTCGCGATCGGGATCGCCATCTCCCGGCCGAGACCGTAAGTTCCTCAATCACGTTCAACACCGGAGGGGGGCACTGAGATGTTGATCTGCAAAGTGGTGAAGCCGTTGGTGTCCACCAACCGCATCGCTGATTTCCAACACAAGCACCTGCAGGTGGTGCTCGATGGCAGCACCCAGAAGGTGGCCGTCGACGCCGTTGGCGCCATCCCCGGCGACTGGGTGATCTGCGTGGGCAGCTCTGCCGCCCGTGAAGCCGCCGGCAGCAAGTCGTATCCCAGCGATCTCACGATCGTGGGGATCATCGACCACTGGGATCCCGAGGCCGGCAAGAGCATGGCCGCCGGCACACCCCAGGGGGGCGCCAAGTAATGGAGATCATGCAGGTGATGGGTTCGCTGGTCTGCACCCAACGGGTGGAGGGCTTCGCCCACCTCAACCTGCGGATCCTGCGCACCAGCAAGGGCAAGCTCAACGTGGCCTGCGACCCGGTGGGCGCTTCACCCGGTAACTGGGTGTTCACCGCCAGCGGCTCCGCAGCCCGCTTTGCCACCGGCAACGCCGAACTGTTCACCGATCTCACGATCGGCGGAATCATCGACCACTGGTCGCCCGACGGTTAAGGAACGCCCTGTTCCGCCCTGTGCTGCTCCTTGGAGCAGCACAGGGTCCACCCCGTTTGATCCGCGACCACTCCAGGGCACTGCCCCATCCAGCAATGGCCACTCCCAAACCCCGAGCTACCAGCACCTCAACCGCTGCCACCCCGGTAACGGCCATTCCTGCTGCGGCAGCCAAGCCCGCTGCCCCGGCTCAGCCGACCGCCGCCCCCAGCGCGCCGGTCACCGTCACGGCTCAGACCGTGGCCACCAAGGCTGTTGCTGCCAAGCCGGCAGCCACCCGCGCCACCACCACCAAGGCCTCCACCACCAAAACCGTTGCCAGCACCACCCGCCGGGGTGGCAGCAGCAGCGGCACCGGCGGCGGCAGCACCGGTGGCAGTGGCCTCAATCGTTCCTCTTCCAGCAGCAACTTCCCCATGGCCTCTTCCGTTCAGGGCATCGCCCTCGGCATGATCGAAACCCGCGGTCTGGTGCCGGCCATCGAGGCTGCTGACGCCATGACCAAGGCTGCCGAAGTGAGCCTGATCGCCCGTGAATTCGTGGGTGGCGGCTATGTGACCGTGCTGGTGCGCGGCGAAACCGGTGCCGTGAACGCCGCCGTGCGCGCCGGCGCCGATGCCTGCGAGCGCGTGGGCGACGGCCTGGTGGCCGCCCACATCATTGCCCGCCCCCACACCGAAGTGGAGCCTGCTCTGATCAGCACCAACAACCGTCGCGCCTGATGACCACGGACGCCGTTCATCCGCGCGTCCTGGCCTATCTGGGTCGCGCCCTGAGCCTTGAGCTCACTGCCGTGCAGCAATACATGACCCAGGCCTCCCTCGTGGGGCTCTGGGGCGATGAGGACTCGGCCGCCCGCTTCCGCGAGGAAACGGTGGAGGAGCTTCAGCACGCTGAGCGCATCGTGCAACACATGCTGCAACTGGGGGTGGCACCGGCCGCCTCCCAGCTGCAACCGGTGAGCCACGCCCCGGATCTGCTGGGGTTGTTGGAGCAGAATGCCGACCTCGAGCGGCAGCTGGTGGATCACTACGCCGAGGCCACCCGCTTCTGTCACGTGATCCACGACGACGCCAACGCGGCCTTCTTCCAGGTCCTGCTGGACGACGAGCAGCACCACGGTGAAGAGCTGCAGGCCTGGCTGAAGCAGCTGGGCGGTCCCCGCCGCCGCGGCTACGCCCGCTACGGCCGTGCCAGCTTCTGATCTCACTGCTTAGAGTCCGCCACGCTTCGGTTCCTGGTTTTTGAGCAACGCTCTCCCGCTTCCGCTGCAGCTGATCTGGCTGGTGCCGCTCTATGGCTTCAGCGGAATGCTGCTGTCGCTCCCCTGGGCCACGGGCTGGATCAAGCGCAATGGGCCGCGTCCTGCGGCCTATCTCAATCTGTTGGTCACACTGCTGGCGGTGCTGCACGGCAGCCTGGCAATCAGCGAGGTGGTGCAGCTCGGCCCCCAGCACCTGGATTTCCCCTGGTTTCAGGCGGCGGATCTCAACCTGCGCATCGGCTTCGATCTCTCGCTCACCAACCTGGCGGCGCTGGAGCTGGTGACCACGATGAGCCTGATCTGCCAGGTTTTTGCCCTCGGCTACCTCGATAAGGAGTGGTCGCTGGCCCGCTTCTACGCCCTGGTGGGCTTCTTTGAAGGGGCCATGAGCGGCGTGGTGCTGAGCAGCAACCTGTTCATGAGCTATTTCCTGCTGGAGATGCTCACCCTCTCCACCTATCTGCTGGTGGGCTTCTGGTATGCCCAGCCGTTGGTGGTAACGGCCGCCCGCGATGCCTTCCTCACCAAGCGGGTGGGGGATGTGCTGCTGCTGATGGGGGTGGTGGCGGTGTCGTCTTGGGCCGGCTCGATGGAATTCACCGATCTCTACGCCTGGGCGGCCCAAGCGCGGGAGCAACATCTGATCACCCCCCTGGCCGGCACGCTGCTGGGCCTGGGTTTGATCGCTGGCCCCATGGGCAAATGTGCCCAGTTCCCCATGCACCTCTGGCTGGACGAGGCGATGGAGGGTCCGAACCCGGCCTCAATCCTGCGCAACTCAGTGGTGGTGACCTGCGGCGCCATCGTGCTGCTCAAGCTGATGCCGGTTGTGGCCGTGTCGCCCCTGGCCACCACGGTGCTGCTGGCGGTGGGCAGCATTAGCGCCCTGGGCGGCGGCTTGGTGGCGATCGCCCAGGTGGATCTGAAACGCGCCTTCAGCTACTCCACCACCTCCTATTTAGGGCTGGTGTTCATCGCCATCGCCCTACAGCAGCCCGGCATTGCCCTGCTGCTGCTGTTCGCCCACGGCCTGGCCCGAGCCCTGCAGTTCATGAGTGTGGGCAGCATCATTGCCACCACCAACTGCCAGGACCTCACCGAACTCGGTGGCCTCGGCACCCGCATGCCCGCCACCTCCCTGGCCTTTCTGGTGGGCAGCGCCGGCCTGGTGGGCCTGCTGCCCCTGGGCGGTTTCTGGTGTTACGGCCTGTTGGTTGAGAACCTCTGGCAGCTGGCCCCCGGCTACGCCGCCATCTTTCTGCTCACCAACGTGCTGGCGGCCGCCAACGTCAGCCGGGTGTATCGCTCGGTGTTCATGGGCCCGGCCATGCCCAAAACCAAGCGCACCCCCGAGGCCAACTGGCTGATGGCGCTGCCGATGGTGAGCCTCACGGTGATCGTGCTGCTGCTGCCGGCGATCATGCAGCGCATCGACCCGGTGCCGGGCATCGCCTCCTTCTCCCTGGCGGTGGCCGGCGCCGTGCTCGCCAGCGGCCTGGTGGGTGTGCTGCTCGGTGCACTCACGCCCCTCGATGAATTCTGGTCGCGCTCGCGGCAGCCGCTGGTGAGGCTGGTGCAAGACCTGCTCGCCTACGACTTCTACACACCGGAGATCTACCGCCGCACGATCGTGTCGGCAGTAGCGTCCCTGGCCCGTTTCACCCGCTGGTTCGACATCAACGTGATCAAAGGGGCGGTGGATGGTGTGGGTCGTCTCTCCCTCTCCACGGCTGAAGGCCTCAAGCTCACCGTGAGCGGCCAGCTGCAGAGCTATGTGCTCACCGTGATCCTGGCGGTGGTGCTGTTGATCGGCAGCCTCCAAGTGCTGCGTGAGGTGGGCTGACCATGCTGCTCACCGTCCTGCTGCTGATCCCCTTCGCCGGCACCCTGGCGTTGTTGGTGTGGCCCAGCTCGCCCTCGCCTTCGCGGCTGCGTCAGATCTCGATTGCGATCCTGGCGGCCCAGCTAGCCCTGAGCGTGCTGGTGGCCCTGCAATTCGATCCCGCCCTACCGGGGCTGCAACTGCAGGAGCAGCACAGCTGGATTCCTGGCATCGGCCTCAACTACGCCCTGGGGGTGGATGGCCTGTCGCTGCCGCTGGTGTTGATCAACGGCGCCCTCACCCTGGTGTCGGCGGTGATCACCCGCGACATCGATAAACGGCCGCGGATCTACTTCGCCATGCTGCTACTGATCAGCGGTGCGGTGAACGGCGCCTTTCTCGCCGACAACCTGCTGCTGTTCTTCCTCTTCTATGAACTGGAGCTGATTCCTCTGTGGCTGCTGGTGTCGGTGTGGGGCGGGGTGAACCGCGCCTACGCCGCCACCAAATTTTTGATCTTCACGGCCATCTCCGGGATGCTGATCCTGGGGGCGTTTCTGGGGCTGGCGCTGCTCACCGGCAGCGTGGATTTCAGCCTCACGCCGGTGCTCAGCGACCGCCTCGCCATGGGCGGCCAGCTCTGGCTGCTGGTGGCGATCCTGATCGGCTTCGGCATCAAGATCCCGCTGGTGCCGCTGCACAACTGGCTGCCCGACACCCACACCCAGGCCTCCACGCCGGTGTCGGTGCTGCTGGCGGGCGTGCTGCTGAAGCTGGGCACCTATGGCCTGCTGCGCTTTGGCCTGCAGCTCTTCCCTGAAGCCTGGGCGCGGATCGCGCCGATCCTGGCCATCTGGGCAGCCATCTCGGTGCTCTATGGCTCCCTGGCCGCCATCGCCCAAACCGATATGAAGCGCATGGTGGCCTACAGCTCCGTGGGCCACATGGGCTATGTGCTGCTGGCCGCCGCCGCCGATACGCCGGTGAGCCTGCTGGGGGCCGTGTTCCAGATGGTGAGCCACGGCCTGATCTCAGCCCTGCTGTTCCTGCTCGTGGGCATCGTTTACCGCAAAACCGGCACCCGTGATCTCGAAGTGCTGCGCGGTTTGCTCAACCCGGAGAAGGGTCTGCCGCTCACGGGCACCTTGATGATCCTGGCGGTGATGGCCAGTGCCGGCCTGCCCGGCATGGCGGGCTTCATCTCCGAATTCCTGGTGTTCCGCGGCAGCATCGGCGTGTTCCCCGTGGCCACCCTGCTCTCGATGGTGGGCTCAGGCCTCACGGCTGTCTATTTCCTGCTTCTGGTGAACCGCGCCTTCTTCGGCCGCCTGGCGGTCACGCCGCCGAGCGGCGATGCCGAAGCCGATGCCCGGCTCGATGTGCAGCTGGCGCCCGTGGCACCGCGGGAAACCATCCCCGCCCTGGCCCTGGCCGCCGGCATTGTGGCCATCGGCCTGGTGCCGAGCAGCCTCGGCCATCTGAGCGAGGCGGCCACCACCGCCATGGCGGCGATCACCGCAGGAGTGAGCTGAGATGCCGGTTGTTTCCCAGGATCTGGTGCACGCCAACCTCTCGATCGATCGGGAGGAGGTGAAGCGGCGGCTGCTCAGCGGTGAAACCCTGCTCACCGACACCCCCGACCATGTGCTGGAGGTAGTGGGTGTGCTGGAGAGCTACGGGGAGGTGCTGGATGCTTACAGCATCAACCTCATCTACCAGGCGGAACATCAGTTCCTTAATCCCTTCCCACTGTTCAAGTATCTCGATGGCGATCTGAACCCCGCCAAGATCTGGCGCCACCTCACCCACAACCGCATCAATTTCGAATATGCGGAGTATTGCCAGAAGGCGATGTTCTGGCATGCCACCGGAGGCCTGGATGCCTACCTGGATTCACCGGCCTTCGCCGACAACTGCCGCCGCATCATCGCCGCCAAGCGCCGCCGCGATCCGCTGCTGGCGATTCTCAATCCGCTGTTTCCGGCCTTCCTGCCGGAGCTGATCCGCTCCGCCGCCACCACCCACGCCTTGGGCCAGTTCTGGCGGGTGATGAGCGATCTGTTCCTGGATCTGGCCGCAGCCGAGCGCGATGGGCGCGTGCGCTCCATTCCCCAGGTGGTGGACTTCATCAAGGACGGGCTGGTGGCAGCAGCGGCCAACCCGATCCACTACGGCGTGATGATCCAGGGCGAGCGCTTCTGGGTGTTGCCGCCGGAGGCGGGGCTCACCTTCCTGGTGGATGTGGCCGTGCCCTATGTGGAGGCCGTGTTCCTTCGGGGCATGCCGTTTCTGGGCACGGTGAGCTTCAACGCCCAGGCCCAGCAGATCTCACCCGATCAGGCCAAGTTCACCTACGGCGCTCTCTACGCCGATGCGCTGCCCAGCATGGGCGCCGGCATTCCCCCCAGCCTGCTGATGCAGGACATGTATCGCCACCTTCCCGAGAAGCTGCACCAGTGGTATCGGGAGCGCACCCGCGGCGAAGGGGATGTGCGGGTGAAGATCTGCATGAGCTTCCAGAAGTCGATGTTCTGCGTCACCAACGCCGCCATCAACGGCACGATGCCCCATCCGCTCAGCAGCGCCGACCCCGCAGCCCAGGCCGCCAATGCCGCCTACGCCGACGCCTGGGCGCAGCGGCTGGGCATCGCACGCACCGATTGCCTGGCGGCGTAAGGTCGAGCCCATGGATCACCAGTGGAACCCCCGTCCCAAGCCCGATCGCGTGGAGTGGCTGGAGCGCCGCATCGAGTTTGACGACTACGCCGGCAACCGCGCCTTTCTGGATCGCCTCAACGATTTCTGCGAGGCCCAGGGTCGCTACCCCGACATCAGCTTCGGACGTACATACGTGAACATCACCTTGCGGGCCGAAGGGGAAGAGGCGGCGATCGGCGAGGCTGACCACGCCTTCGCCGCCGCGATCGATGGCCTCGTCTGAGCATCCGGACAACACCCCGGTGAATCTGGAGGCCGCCTACGAGGGCGCCCAGGTGAAGGAGGTGTTGGAGCAGCTGGATCAAGAGCTGATCGGGCTACAGCCGGTGAAAACGCGGATCCGCGAGATCGCCGCCCTGCTGGTGGTGGATCGGGCCCGCAAGCAGGTGGGCCTGGCCACCACCGCCCCCAGCCTGCACATGTCGTTCACGGGCCGGCCGGGCACGGGCAAAACCACCGTGGCCGCGCGGATGTCGCAGATCCTGCACCGGCTGGGCTACGTGCGCAAAGGCCATGTGGTGACGGCCACCCGCGACGATCTGGTGGGCCAATACATCGGCCACACGGCACCCAAAACCCGCGAGATGCTCAAGAAGGCGATGGGCGGCGTGCTGTTCATCGATGAGGCCTACTACCTCTATCGCCCCGAAAACGAACGCGACTACGGCGCCGAAGCGATTGAGATCCTGCTGCAGGTGATGGAGAACAACCGCGACGATCTGGTGGTGATCTTCGCCGGCTACAAGGAGCGGATGGATGTGTTTTACCAAAGCAATCCAGGCCTCTCCTCGCGGGTGGCCAACCACATCGATTTCCCCGATTACACCGCCGAGGAGCTGCTGGCGATCGCGCGCCTGATCCTGGCGGAGGAAAACTACCGCTTCAGCGAGGAAGCCCTGGCCGCCTTCGCCGACTACATCCAGCGGCGCATCCAGCTGCCCTTCTTCGCCAACGCCCGCTCGATCCGCAACGCTATCGATCGGGCCCGGATGCGTCAGGCCAATCGCCTGTTCAACCGCATGCACGGCGGCGAACTCACCAAGCTCGATCTGATCACGATCGAAGCCGACGACATCACCGCCAGCCGCGTGTTTGCGGGCGAAGTGGAAGGGCTCGACCCCAGCGCACCGCTCACCGCCTGACGGCTCGGACCTACTTGGTGCGCCGCCGTGAATCGATCTGCAGTAGGTCGCGCACCTGCTGCACCTGGCGGCCCAGCTGCGGATCAGCGCCCAACTTTTTATCGATCTGCTCCACGGCATACATCACGGTGGAGTGATCCTTACCGCCGAATTCATCACCGATGCGCGGCAACGACAGGTTGGTGCCCTGACGCATCAGATACATCCCCACCTGCCGCGCCTGGCTCACGGCCCGCTTGCGGCTGGGGCTCTTCATCTCCTCCACACTCACGCCGAACACCTCAGCCACCTTGCTCAACACCTGGGCGGGGGTGACCTCCACCTCCACACCGGCGGGATCGAGCATCGGCGCCACCGATTCCACCGTCATCGGTAGGCCGGTGATCGAAGCGAAGGCCACGGCGCGGGTGAGGGCCCCCTCCAGCTCGCGGATGTTGGAGGTGAAACGGCCCGCCAAATACTGAATCAGATCCCGGGGCAAGCTCACCCGCTCGTGTTCGGCTTTCTTGTGCAGGATCGCCATGCGGGTTTCCAGATCCGGCGCCTGGATGTCGGCAATCAGGCCCATCGAGAAGCGGGAGATCAGGCGCTCCTGCAGGCGCGGAATCTGCGACGGCGGCCGGTCGCTGGCGATCACGATCTGGCGGCCGGCTTCGTGCAGGGCGTTGAAGGTGTGGAAGAACTCCTCTTGCGTGTATTCCTTGCCTTCGATGAACTGAATATCGTCCACCAGGATCAGATCGGCGGCGCGGTAGCGATCGCGGAATTTCTGCATGCCGTCCTTGCGGATGGCCTGGATCAGATCGTTGGTGAAGGTTTCGGTGCTCACGTAGGCCACGCGGGCCTCGGGATCGATCTCAAGCCGGTAGTGACCGATCGCCTGCATCAGGTGGGTTTTGCCCAACCCAACACCGCCACAGATAAAGAGCGGGTTGAACTCACGGCCGGGGGCCTCGGCCACCGCCAGCGCCGCCGCGTGGGCCATGCGGCTGTTGGGCCCCACCACGAAGCGGTTGAACACGGAGCGGGGGTTGAGGCCGGGGGCCAGCTTGCGGGGCGCCTCACCGGTGGGCAGCCGCTGCGCCCCGTTGGCAGCCGGCACCGCCGGCAGCAGCGATTCCCCTTCCGGAGCTGAGCTGCTGGACACACCATTGGGCGTTGGCACCAGATCCACCTCGGTGCCGGCCTCCACCTGCACCGCAATGGTTTGGCCGGCGATCTCGCTGGCCACCGCCGCAATGGTGGTGAGGTAGTTCTTGCGCAGCCAGCCGCAGGCGAAGGCGTTGGGGGCGAGCAGCTGCAGCTCAGTGCCGTTGAAGGCGGCGCAACGGGCCGGCCGGATCCAGGTTTCGAAGGTGGGCTTGGAGAGATTGCCCTGCAGGGCCTCTTGAACCTGACGCCACAGCGTTTCCCCTTGCTGCACCGCCACGTCACCCCGCCAGGGCACCGAATATAGGGGGAGCGCTCAGAGCGAAATGTCGCCCATGATGCGCCTCGCAAGCCGCCCATTCCCACGCCCGCGCCCTGTTCGGTATGGCACCTCGGATCACTGCTCCACGCCGCTGCGCCCTGGTGGGCACCGTGCTGCTGGCAGGGCTGCTGGCCAGCTGCACCGATGGTTTTCCGGGACGCCGCGGCGCTGATCCAGGCCAGGTGAGCGATGCACCGCCGAGCGCCGGCCTGCAACCCGGCAACAACTTCATCGTGAGCGCCGTCGACAAGGTGGGGCCGGCGGTGGTGCGGATCGACACGGTGCGGCGGGTGGTGAACCCCCTGGGCGGCCTGTTCGGCAGCGGCCCCTCGATTCAGCAGCAGCAGGGCCAGGGCTCGGGCTTCATCACCCGCTCCGATGGGGTGATCCTCACCAATGCCCACGTGGTGGAGGGCGCCAGTGAGGTGGGGGTAACCCTGCCCGATGGCCGCAGCTTCCGTGGCAAGGTGCTCGGCAGCGATCCGGTCACCGACGTGGCCGTGGTGAAGGTGGCGGCAGCTGGGTTGCCGGTGGCGCCCCTGGGGGATTCAGCCAAGGTGCGCCCCGGTGAGTGGGTGATCGCCATCGGCAATCCCCTCGGCCTCGACAACACGGTGACCGCCGGCATCATCAGCGCCGTGCAGCGCACCAACGCCCTCGGCGAAGGCCAGCGGGTTCCCTACCTGCAAACCGATGCCGCCGTGAATCCAGGCAACAGCGGCGGACCGCTGATCAATGAACGGGGCAAGGTGATCGGCATCAACACCGCCATCCGCAAAGCCCCCGGTGCCGGCCTGAGCTTCGCGATCCCGATCAACCTCGGCCGCCAGATCGCCGCCCAGATCCTGGAGAAGGGCAGCGCCTCCCATCCCTATATCGGTGTGCGTCTGCAATCGCTCACACCTCAGCTGGCCCGCGAGGTGAATGCCACCGATGCCGAATGCAGGCTGCCGGAAAGCAATGGCGTGGTGGTGGTGGAGGTGATGCCGGGCAGCCCCGCCGCCCGGGGTGGTCTGCGGCCCTGCGACCTGATCGAAAAAGTTGACCAAACCGTGGTGGGCAACCCCTCGGAGGTGCAGGTGGCCGTGGATCAGGGCAAGGTGGGCGAAGCGCTGGCGGTGCAGGTGCAGCGCGGTGATCGCCAGCTCACCCTGCAGCTGCGCCCCGCCGAGCTGCCCCGCCAGAACTAACCCCATGCCGACCCCCCGGCGCCGGCTGGTGGTGCTGGCCCGCTGGCCGGCGGCCGGCCGCTGCAAACGGCGCCTCGCCGCCAGCTGCGGCTCGGCGGAGCTGGCGGCGGCGATGCAGCGGCGGCTCAGCTGGCACACCCTGCAAACGGCGGCAGCGGCAGCCCAGGCCAGTGCGGCGGAGCTGGTGCTGGCCGCCGCCGGCGTCGGGCCGCGGGCACTGCGGCGCTGGGGGCAGCAGCTCAATCCCCAGGGGCTGCCGCTCACGCTGGCGCTGCAGGGCGGCGGCAACCTGGGCTGCCGCATGCACCGCCAACTGCAGCAGGGAATGGCCCGGGGCTGCGAGCAGGTGGTGCTGATCGGCAGTGATCTGCCGGGGCTGGAGTGCCGGGATCTGGAGCAGGCCTTCGCCAGACTGAGCGAGCAGCCGCTGGTGTTCGGCCCCGCCACCGATGGCGGCTACTGGCTGATCGGGATGACCAGCCAGGGGCTTGAGCGCTGCGGCGCGGCCCTGATGAGCGGCATGCCGTGGGGCAGCGAGCAGGTGCTGGCCCGCAGCCTGGCCTGCGCGGCCGCCCTCAACACCCCGGCGGCGCTGCTGCGCTGCCAGAGCGATCTGGATCGCCGTTCAGCCCTCGAGCCCTGGCTGCTGCTCGAGCGGGCTCGATGATGGTGGGCGCGCACGGCCCTGCCGCGAGCCGCGCCCTCTGTTGCCGATGATCACGCCGCCCCCCAAGCTCGCCCGCCGCAACGCCCTGCGGGTGGCGGCGCAGATGGCGCTGCGGATGCGCTGGGATCTGCTGTTGATAGCGGTGCTCTGCGCAGGATCCCTGCTGGCGCAACAGCAGCCGGGTTACCGCGGACTGACCCTGATCGATGGCTCGGGGTTGTCGATGCTCGGCATCGCCGTGTCGATCTTCGTGGCCTTCCGCAACACCCAGGCGATCAACCGCTGGTGGGAAACGCGGGTGCTGTGGGGCAGCATCACCAATAGCAGCCGTCACTGGCGCGACAGCCTGCAGACGTTGCTCGGCACCGACAGCCGCTGGCGGCCCTGGCAGCAGCAGCTCGTGGGGCTGCAGGTGCTGCAGTGCTGGCTACTCAACTTCGAACTGCGAGGGTATTGGCGGCAGGATGCGCGGCTGCTGGCCAACGACCTCTGCCGCAGCCTCGGTGTGGCGCCAGACACCACCGTGCAGGAGACGATGACCCTGCGCGCCACCCTGATCGGGCAGCTGTATCAACAGGGTGCGGTGAACGACTGGGGCCGCGATGCGCTGCTGCGCGGCAGCGAACTGTTCACCAATGCCCTCGGCGGCCTGCAACGCATCCGCAACACGCCGCTGCCGCCCACCTACGACGTGTTTATCCGGCTGATCTGCTGGCTCTACGGCAACGCGCTGTTTGTGACCTTTGCCCACCGCGGCTCCAGCTGGACAGGCCTGCTGCTGTTTCTGGGCTTCGTGAGCGCCGAGCGGATCGGTGCCTACGTGGAGGGCCCCTTCGATCAGGACGGCAGCAGCTTCTGCGTGCCGATGGATCGGGTGTGTTGCACCATCAGCGCCGACCTGCTCGATCCCCACCACCCCCTGGCCTGCCTGGAGATCAGCAACGACCCCAGCCGCTGGTCATGAGCGCGGCGCCGCTGGCGGTGGTGATCCCCAGCTTCAACGAGGCGGCGCGCCTGCCAGCGCTGCTGGCCGACCTGGCGGCAGCACCGGCCGGGCTGATCGCCGAGGCGCTGGTGGTGGATGGCGGCAGCGGCGATGGCACCCCGCAGCTGGCCCGCCTGATGGGCGCCCCCGTGATCCGGAGCCGTGCCGGGCGCGGTTGGCAACTGCAGTGCGGCGTTGAAGCCACAACGGCTCCCTGGTTATTGCTGTTGCATGCCGATGGCCGCCTGCAGCCCGGCTGGGCCCAGGCCCTGGAGCGGGCCATGGCCCAACCAGCGGCTGCCTGGGCCTTCGATCTGGCGGTGGAGGGGCCCGGCCCGGCCCTGCGGCTGCTGGAGCTGGCGGTGTGGCTGCGCTGCCAGCTGCGCCACCTGCCCTACGGGGATCAGGGGCTGCTGCTGCCGCGGCCGCTGCTGCTGCAGGCCGGCGGTGTGCCGGAACTGCCCCTGATGGAAGACCTGCTGCTGATCCAGCGGCTGCAGCCCCTGGCCCCGATCCGGCGGCTGGGCTGCCCGCTGCAGGTGGATGGTCGCCGTTGGAGGCGCTTCGGCGTGGTGGGCACCGCCTGGCGCAACGCCCAACTCAGGCGAGCCTGGCGGCAGGGCTGCAGCCCGGAGCAGCTAGCGCAGCGCTACTACGGAGCGACCTGAATCCTCAAGGGGCGTACCAGAAGGCACAGCGCCGCTGCTGCGGTTCCAGCTCCCAGCCCTGGGCGCTGTAGAACTCCACCACGCCGGGATCGGCAAACAGGCAGACGCGCTCCACCTGCTGGGCCCGCAGCAGATCGATCACGTAGGTCATCAACTGTTTGCCCAGGCCCACGCCCTGATAGAGCGGGTGCACGGCCACATCCCAAACCGTGGCCTCAATCACGCCATCGCCGGTGCAACGGGCGAAACCCACCAGGCGCGGCAGGCGCGGGTCATGGCGCCAGAGCCCCACCACCAGCAGGCTGTGCTCCAGCGCCTTGCGCACCCGGCGCAGCGGCCGGCGACTCCAACCCACGGCATCGCAGAGCTGCTCGAGCTCATAGAGATCGATCTCCCGCTCGGTGCTGAGCACCAGGGTGAGCTGCGGATTGGGCGTGGGGCAGGGGCGATACCCCTGGCCGTAGAGGCCTTCGAGCTCGGTGGGGAGAGAACTAAGCATTGGCACGATCCTCCCCCACTCCAGCCGCAGCTGTTGCAGGCTGGAGACCGTTCCTGCACCGGAAGCCCTGAATCGCTCCCCCCTGCTGGTGATGGTGCACGGCTGGCTGCTGTCGGGGCGTCTGTGGGAACCGCTTAAGGCCGAGCTGGAACCCCACTGGGATCTGTGGTGCCCGGATCTGCCCGGCTTCGGCTCCCGCAGCCGGCCCCGCGGCCTGCACCCCAGCCTGCCCAGCTACGGCCGCTGGCTCGCCGATGCCGCCCGGGAGCAGGCGGCGGGCCGGCCACTGGTGCTGATCGGTCATTCCCTGGGGGGGAGCCTGGTGCTGCATGCCGCGCCCCACCTGGGCGATCAGCTGGCGGCGGTGGTACAAGTGGCGGCTGGTGGTGGCGTGTATCAGCCGCGGCCGTTCCGGATGGTGCGCCGTGGCGGCGCCGCCTTTCTGCGCTGGCGGCCCGGCTGGTTGGCGCAGCTGCCCGGCACCGCCGCCATCCGCAGCCCGCTGGTGGCGGAGCTGCATGCTGCCCGGGGCCTGCTGGCCTCAAGCATGCAGCGGGGCGCCGTGCAGCAGTTGCCGGCGATGGTGGCACAGCTGCGGGTGCCCAGCCTCTGGGTGGCGGGCAGCCGCGACACGGTGATGGAGCCGCGCTACGTGCGCCACCTGGCGGGCTACAGCCCCAGCCATTGCTTCGAGCTGCTGGAGGGGGAGGGACACCTGCTGATGCGGACAGCGCCCCAGGCATTGGCCGAGCGGCTCAACACATGGCTAACGGCGCAGCAGCTGCCGCAGCACGATCAGAGCCGCGCCAAGCCGCGCTCTTGGAGGTCAGCCAACTGCGCATAGAGGCCGCCGGCGGCCCGCAGCGCCAGGTGGCTGCCCTGCTCGATCAGGCGGCCGCGCTGCAACACGAGGATGCGATCCGCGGCCTCCACCGTGGCCAGGCGGTGGGCGATCACGATGGCGGTGCGATCCCGCAGCAGCCGGTCGAGATCCCGTTGCAGGGTGGCTTCGGTGGAGGGATCGAGGAAGGCGGTGGCCTCATCCATCACCAGCACCGAGGGGTCGCGGATCGCCACCCGGGCCACGGCCAGCAGCTGGCGCTCGCCCGAGGAAAGGTTGGCGCCCCGCTCCCGCAGTTCGGTGTTCAAGCCGGCGGGCAGACGCTCCAGCAGCGGGTTAAGGCCGAGGTCGCTGCAGAGCTGCTGCAAGGCGGTGTCGCTGATCGTGCCGTCGAGGCGCAGATTGTCGGCCACGTTGCCGCTGAACAGGAACGTGTCCTGCAGCACCACCCCCAGCCGCTGACGCAGGGTGGGGATCGGCAGCTGGCGGATGTCGATGCCATCGAGCAGGATCCGGCCCTGCTGCGGTTCGTAGAGGCGGCAGAGCAGGCGGATCACTGTGCTCTTGCCCGATCCGGTGGGGCCCACCAGGGCCACGTGCTCGCCGGGGGCGATGCGGAAGGAGAGGTTGGTGAGGATCGGATCGTCGGAGCGGTAGGCGAACGACACGTTCTCGAACACCACCTCCCCGGCACTGGAGCGCTCGCGCCCGCTCACCACGGCGGCGGCGGAACGCTGCTCCTGGGGCAGCTCCTGGATTTCGATCGGCTCCTCCAGCAGTTCACCGATGCGCTCCACCGCCGTGAGGCCGCCCTGAATCTGGGTGAAGCGCTCCGCCAGCTGACGCAGCGGATCAAACAGGCGCTGGGAATAGAGGATGAAGGTGGTAAGCGTGCCCAGGCCCATGGCCCCGGCCGTCACCATCCAGCCCCCCAGCGCCAGCACCAGGGCGATCGCCCCAAGCGACACCCACTCGATCAGCGCCGAGATGGCCGAGTCGTAGAAGATCGTGCCGTTCACCGCCTGGCGGTAGGCCTCGGTGGTTTTGGCGAAGCGGGCGGAGTTGTAGGCCTCGCGGCGGAACATCTGCACCACCTCCAGGCCCTGGAGGTTTTCCTGCAGGTCGGCGTTGAGCTGGCTGAGCTCTTCGCGCACCCGGTAGTTGGCCTTGCGGTAGCGGCGCTGCAGCCACAGCATCGTGAGCGTCACCGGCACCTGGGAGGCCAGCAGCAACACCCCCAGCCGCGGCTCGATCGCCACCATCGTGGCGGCGATAACCAGCAGGGTCACCAGGTCGGCGAGCAGCCCCACCGCGCCGCTGCCGAACACCTCCGCCAGCGCATCCACATCGCTGGTGAGGCGGGTGAGCAACTTGCCCACCGGCGTGCGGTCGTGGAAGCGCAGCGATAGATCGAGGGCGTGGGCGAACAGGTCGTTGCGGATCCGTGCCGTGAGCCGCTGGCCCACCGCCTGCACGTTGAAGCTCTGCACCCCCTGCAGCCCCAGCCGCACCAACACCGCCGCCAGCAGCAGCAGCACCAGGGTGCGCAGCTGCTGGGCCACCGGCATCGGCTCCAGCCAGGCCAGCACCGGCTCCTGGCGCAGGGCTGAAATCGCCTGCCCCACCAGCAGCGGTTGCACCGCCGCGGCACCGGCCACCGGGATCAGTAACACCAGGGTGAGCAGCAGGCGCCTGCGATCACGGCCCAGGTAGGGGAGCAAACGCAGCAGCCGTTGACGATCGCGGTTGGCCATCAGCTGGCCGCAACCGGTTGAGGCGATACCGCTGCGATCTGATCCACGATCCCCTGCAGCTCACCGCCATCGAGGCGCAGCGCCAGGGGATGGCCCACCAGGCGGGCGGTGGAGTGGAACAGGTCTTCGATGGCGATCAGGCCGTTCTCCACCAGGGTGCGGCCGGTGGCCACCAGATCCACGATCGCTTCACTCATGCCGGTGATCGGGCCCAGCTCCACCGAACCCGCCAGGTGGATCAGCTCCACCGGCAGATCCAGCGCTTCGAAATAGGCCTCGGCGCAGCGGGTGAATTTGCTGGCGATGCGGCAGTGGGCGGGCAGATCAGCGGCGCGGCGGTAGGGGCTGGTGGCCTTCACCGCCACGCTCATGCGGCAGCCACCAAAGCCGAGATCCACCAGCTGGGCCACGGGCAGCTGGTGCTCGCGCAGCACGTCGTAGCCCACCACCCCCAGCTGCGCCTGGCCGTAGGCCACATACACCGGCACATCGGCATTGCGCACCAGCAGGGCCCGGGCGCGGCCGCAGGCGCTGGGCACCATCAGCTGGCGGTTGCCCGGCTCGAGCACGGCCGCAAAGTCGAGCCCGGCAGCAGCAAAGCGGGCCACCGAATCCTTGAGCAGGGCTCCCTTGGCCAGGGCGACGGTGATCATGGAAGGCAGCCTGAACCCGGACTTTAACGATGCAACAGGCCCGCTCCACGGCCGCCAACCGGGTGTCGCTGATCCCGGTGTTGCACGACAACTACGTGTTCGTGCTGCACGGCGACGGGCCCGGAGCAGCAGTGGTGGTGGACCCGGCGGTGGCCGAGCCGGTGATCGCCTGGCTGGAGGAGCGGGGGCTGGAGCTGGAGGCGATCCTGCACACCCACCACCATCACGACCACATCGGCGGAGCGCCGCAGCTGCTGCAGCGCTGGCCCCAGGCCGCTGTGATCGCCAGCGCTGCGGATCGGGAGCGGATCCCGCACCAAACCCAGGGGGTGCGCGGCGGCGAGCCGCTGCAGCTGCTGGCGCGAACCGCCCAGGTGTTGGCAGTGCCGGGCCACACCGCTCACCACATCGCCTTCTATTTGCCGCCCACGGCGGATGACGGCGGCCATCTGTTCTGCGGCGACACCCTGTTTGCCGGGGGCTGCGGCCGCCTGTTTGAAGGCACGCCGGAGCAGATGCATCAGTCGTTGCAGCAGCTGGCGGCCCTGCCCGCCGACACGCTGGTGTGGTGCGCCCACGAGTACACCGCCGGCAACCTGCGCTGGGCTGCGGCCGAACAGCCCGGCGATGCCGCCATCGCCGCACGGCTGCAGGAGGTGCTGACTCTGCGGGAGCGGCAGCAGCCCACGATCCCCAGCAGCATCGCCCTGGAGCGGGCCACCAATCTGTTTGTGCGAGCGGCCGATGGCGCCACCTTGCGGCAGCTGCGGGGCCACAAGGATCTCTGGAAGGGTTAAGCCGCCACCTGCAGATCGATGCCGGCCGGGAACAGGCGCACCGGTTCACCGGGCCGCAGGCGCAGGCGGCAGCGTTGGCCGCGTGCATAGTCGGCCGACAGGGGCAGGCGCAGCCGCAACCGCCCCGCGCCGCACTGCACCTGATACAGCCATTCCCGCCCCAGAAACTCCCGCCCCAACACCCAGGCATCCGCCTCGGGATCGGGGATCAGCTCAATGCCATGCGGACTCACCAACACCTCAAGCGGCTCGGTGTGGGTGTCCAGCGGCGGCAGCTCCACGCCGGGGCCCGGCTCCAGATCGCCGAGGGGGGTGTGCAGCTGGCGGCCCCGGCGCTGCACCGGCAGCAGGTTGCTCTGCAGCACAAACCGCCCCACAAAGGCGGTGGCCGGCGCTGACACCAGCTGCTGGGGGCTGGCGCACTGATGCAACCGGCCCGACTCGAGCACCGCCACCCGATCGCAGATGGCCAGGGCCTCCTCGGGATCGTGGGTGACGATCAGGCCGCTGGCGCCGCAGCGGGCCAACACACTGGGCAGCTCCGAGCGCAAGCGCAGGCGCACCTCCACATCGAGGTTGGAGAAGGGTTCATCCAGCAGCACCAGCGAGCAACCGGGGGCCAGGGCCCGCGCCAGGGCCAGGCGCTGCCGCTGACCGCCGGAGAGTTCATGGGGGTAGCGCTGCTCCAGGCCCTTCAGGCCCAGCAGCTCCAGCAACCAGGCGGCACGGCTGCTGTCCTGCCCGCGGCGCAAACCGAAACAAGCATTGCGCCAGGCATTGAGATGGGGAAAGAGGGCGTAGTCCTGAAACACCATGCCCACCCCACGGCGCTCGGGCGGCAGCCAGCGCTGCGGGCCGGCCACATCCCGGCCACCGATGCGCACCACACCGCGATCGGGCTGCTCAAAACCGGCAATCAGGCGCAGCAGCGTGGTTTTGCCGCAACCGGAAGGCCCAAGCAATCCCACCAGTTCACCGGGGCCGAGCTGGAAATCGATATCGCGCAGGGTCCAGTCGCCGCTGGCGGCCGGGCCGCTGTAGCGATGCCAGATGCCGCTGAGCTCCACCTGGGGCCGCAGGGGCAACTCAGGGCTGGGCAGCTCAACACGCATCAGGCGGCGTCGCCATAGGCTCGGCGCCCATCTTCCCTCTCGCATGACCAGCCCCGCGATCGAAGCGATCACCACGAGTGCCGCACCGGCGCCGGTGGGCCCCTACAACCAGGCCGTGAAGGCTGGTGGCGTGCTGTATTGCAGCGGTCAGATCGCCCTCGATCCCGCCACGGGCGCCATGGTGGGCGGTGGTGATGTGGAAGCGGAAACCCGCCAGGTGCTGGCCAATCTGAAGGCTGTGCTGGCGGAGGCGGGCTGCACGCCGCAACAGGTGGTGCGAACCACGGTGTTCCTGGCGGATCTCGGCGATTTCGCCAAGGTGAATGCGCTCTACGCCGAGGTGTTCGGTGCGGGCGTGTCGCCGGCCCGCGCCTGCGTGGAGGTGGCGGCCCTGCCCAAGGACGCCCGCGTGGAGATCGACTGCATCGCCGTGGTGGGCTGAATCACCCGGAAGGTGAGGTTGAGCCGCTCAGCCACCACCCGCGCCCGCGGCGGCAGCGCGTGCTGCCAGTGGCGCTGGCTGGGCGGATCCATCACCAGCAGGTCGCCATCGGCGAGGTTCACCGCGAAGGCGGCTTCCGAACCGCTGCGGGGACGAAAGCGCAGATCACGGGCAACACCCAGGCTGAGGGAGACGATCGGGGCCTGATCGTCGAGCTCGGGTTCGTCGTCGGCATGCCAACCCATGCGATCGGCGCCGTTGCGGTAGCGATTGAGCAGCAGGCTGTTGAAACGCACACCCAGCAGTTGCTGCAACCGATCGCGCAGGTCGTTGAGTTCGGCCGTCCAGGGATGAATGCTCTGCACCAAACCGCTGTAGCGATAGGTGCAGCCCGGATCCGCCACCCAGCAGGTGAGCCGCGGCGTGCGGTGCTGCTTGCCATAAACAGTGACGAGCGGCTGCTGCCAGCTAAGGCTGTCGATCAAGGCACGGCGCAACTGCTGCGTGTTCAACCCTTGCTGCTGCAACCAGCCAGGCCCATGGCGCAGCTGCAAGCCTGGCCGCTCGATCGAGATCAAGGCACCGCCGACGGAATCCCCTGAGCCTGCTGCAACAGCGGCGGCGCCACGGGCAACAGGCGCGTGGCCTGATCCAGCAGGGGCGTGGGATCAAGCGCCAGCATGCGATCTCCGTCGCGGCGGCGCAGCTCCACATGCAGGTGGGGGCCACTGGCCCGCCCGCTCTGGCCCAGGGCACCGAGGGTGCTGGCAGCAGGCAGAAAGTCGCCGGGCTGCACGGCGGCCGATTGCAGGTGGGCGTAGAGGGTCTGCCAACCGCGGCCGTGGTCGAGCACCACGGTGAGGCCGTAGCCATCGAGGAGCTCCACCAGCACCACATGGCCCGGCAGCATCGCCAGCACCGGCGTGCCCTCGGGCGCCACCAGATCCTGGCCGGCATGCATGCGCCAGGCCTGGCGGCTTTCGGAATAACGCCAGCCGTAGGGATCGATTTCCTCGGCCGTCACCGCCAGGGGATACACCAGGCGCAGCGGTTCGCCAGGGCGCAGCGGCCAGGCCGCATCGCGGGATAGAGGCGCCGGGGCCGCACTGGCCAGCACCACATCGGCCACGGGGGTTTCAGGGGGAATCAGCGCCGGCCGCGGCGGCAGAGCCTGCTCAGCCGCGCGACCACCCACAGCCAACACGCTGCACAGGGCCAGCAGGGCAAGCGACAGTGGCTTGGTGTGCACGCAACCCTGGGGAAGCTGGGGCCGTTGTAACGGAGCCCAACCAAAGCGCCAGCACGCATCCCAGCTCGATAGACCGGTGTGCAGCACTGCGATGCACCGGTTCGATGCGGAGCCAACTCCCACAGGGCAGAGGCGTGGCGATCGCCACAGGCCTGCTGCTCTGCTGCGCAGCCCCCGCCGTGGCGGGGTCGAACACCGCTGGCTCGATCATCAGCAAACAGAACGCGATCGCCACCGCCAGCAGTGCCCTGCCCAGCGGCGCCCAGATCAATGCCGTGCAGTGCATCACCCTGATCCGCGACCTCTCGCCGCGCTACTCCTGCACCGTGCGCTGGAGCGAGAGCGGCGGGTAAGCTCCAGGCAAGCGGGGCGTGGCGCAGCTTGGTAGCGCGGGTGCTTTGGGAGCCAGCCGTGCAGCAAGGCAAATCCCTGTGACACTAAAGGCTTAGCCGCTCAAGACCTCAAAAAATAGTGACACCGAG
>VGPW01000028.1 GCA_016882545.1 Cyanobacteria bacterium M_surface_10_m2_179
ACGGCCAGGAGCCGCTGCAGCTGCCCGCCACCTCGATGATCGGCGCCCTCACCCACTTCATCGCCGAGGCGCCGAGCGAGAAGTTCCAGCCGATGCCGCCCAACTTCGGCCTGCTGCCGGAGCTGCCTGAGCGCATCCGCGACAAGCGGCGGCGCTACGGCGCCTACCGCGATCGGGCCCTGACGGATCTGGCGCCGTTCACGGGAGCGCCATCACAGCCCGCAGCGCTCGTTCCAGCTTGAGCAGTTCTTCGGCGGTGAGGCGCGTGAGAGGGCCTTCACCAAGGCGCGCACGATCAAGAGCGCGGGGCTGCTCCGCGCCTCACCTGCGTGGTGAGCGGCACCACCAACACGGTGGGGATGCCGACATCCGTGAGCAGATCCGCCTGAATCACAACAACCGGACGCACTTTGCCCACTTCAGCTCCCTGATTGGGGTTGAGCCGCGCCACCCAAACCTCGCCGCGGCGAATCAACGCCACCAGCTCCCCTCAAGGGCTTCGTTCTCAACCTCCAGAAACTCCTCGGCCACGGCAAGGGCTTCCTGGCATGCATCGACGTCGGAGGCCAGAGCGGTCGCCGCAGCAGCCAGAGCCGCTTCATTGCGTTGACGCTCGCGCAGGCTGAGCAGCGCCTCCAGAGCCTCGCGGATCAACTGAGACCGTGGCTGACCGCTGACCTGGGCCTCCTGCGCGAGCTTGCTCTCAAGGTCTTGGGGGAGCCTCAGGCTGATTGCGCCCATGCAAGACAGGCCTCCACCAGAAACTTCATACAAATTGTATGGAGGACCTGAGGAGTTCACGGCAGTACCAGCAAAGCCCGCAGCGCTCGTTCCAAGGTGAGCAGCCAAAAGCGCATCGCGCCATGCATGGGGCATGCGGGCCTACGCGAGGGGGCCCTGTGGAACAGTCAGGGGCTGAGCAGTGTCAGCTGCCGCGGCGGCAGCAGGGCGAGAAAATCGCGGTCCAGGGTCACCAGTGTTTCCTGGCGAGCGAGCACAGCGGCAGCAATCCAGCCGTCGCTGATGGCATTGCCGGCGAGCTGGTGTTGGCGGCAAAGCACCTCCAGCAACGACCACTCCTCACCCAAGCAGATCCACTCCACCCCGTCCTGGGCCAGTAGGGCAGCCAGGAACTCTTGTGCTGCCGCCAGAGGGGTGGGCTCCACAAACACCCTCGGATGGGTCACCAGCCGAAGAAAACCCGCTGTGACCATCGGCAGCAGCCGCAGTCGTTCGCCTTGGAGGCACGACGCCAGGGCAGCCTCCAACCAGGCGATCGCTACCGCATGGTGGGGATGGTCGCTGCGGGATGCGGCGACCAGCACATTCACATCTGGGGTCATGGCCGGTTCAGGCCATCCGCGGCATCCAACAGCTGGCGATTGCTGCGACCATCCGCTGCAGCAGCAGTGAGACCACCTTGACCGTGATGCACGGGCAATGACAGCGACCGAGTCGGCACGCCAACCTTCGTCGCCTGCCGCAAGCGCAGGGCCAGCCCCTCCTCAATCAGCCGGGTGAGACTGAGGTGCTCGCGTGCCGCAAGAGCCTTGGCCTGGGCCAAGAGGTCGTTGTTGAGGTTGAGCGTGGTACGCACCAGCGGTCTGCGATGCAGATTTCTGCATTTTATCCGGGTCAAGAAGGTTTCAGCCGCTCAATCCACAGGGTTTCCGGGAACAGCGGCCCTCCAGCCAGGCCCACAGCCCCACCCGGCGTCCACCAGATCGGCGTGGCCGCCAGCCTGTTGATGGCTGCGGGAGCGGATCGACGCGCGTTGCGCCGAACTCCTGGGCCCCGTGCGCACCGAAGTGATCCTCACGGGGCAGGCGCCGTTGACCGCATGACCCAAGCGGCCGGCTCCTAGGGTCGCCCCATCCCGCCCGCGCTCCCCGGTGACCACACCCCCTGCCCCCACCTGGGATGTGATCGTGATCGGCTCGGGCATCGGCGGCCTGGTCACCGCCTCGCAGCTGGCCGCTAAGGGCGCGAAAACGCTGGTGTTGGAGCGCTACCTGATCCCGGGAGGCTCGGGAGGGAGCTTCCGGCGCGAGGGCTACACCTTTGATGTGGGCGCCTCGATGATTTTCGGCTTCGGCGAGAAGGGGCACACCAACCTGCTCACCCGCGCCCTGGCGGATGTGGGCCAACACTGCGACACGGTGCCCGATCCGGCTCAGCTGGAATACCACCTGCCCGGCGGGCTCAACGTGGCGGTGGACCGCGACTACGAGGCCTTCGTCGCCCGGCTTTCCGCGCTGTTCCCCCACGAGGCCAAGGGCATCCGCGCCTTCTACGACACCTGCTGGCAGGTGTTCAACTGCCTCGATGCGATGCCGCTGCTCTCGCTCGAGGATCCGGCCTATCTGGCCAAGGTGTTCTTCCGCGCGCCGCTGGCCTGCCTGGGGCTGGCGCGCTGGCTGCCGTTCAACGTGGGCGATGTCGCCCGCAAGCACATCCGCGATGAACAGCTGCTCAAGCTGATCGACATGGAGTGCTTCTGCTGGAGCGTGATGCCCGCCGATCTCACCCCGATGATCAATGCGGGGATGGTGTTCTCCGATCGCCATGCCGGCGGTATCAACTACCCCAAGGGAGGCGTTGGCGTGATCGCCGAGAAGCTGGTGGCCGGATTGGAGAGCCATGGCGGCGCCATCCGCTACAAGACCCGCGTGACGAAGGTGCTGATCGAGAACGGCCAGGCCGTTGGCGTGCGACTGGCCGATGGCGAAGAGATCCGATCCCGCCGCGTGGTGAGCAACGCCACCCGCTGGGACACGTTTGAAACCCAGCAGGAAAGCGCCGACGTGCAGCGCCCCAGATCCGCGGCCCTCGTGGATGCCGCGCACACGCCCAAAGCCGAAACCACTTGGCGCCGCCGCTACAAACCATCGCCCTCCTTCCTCTCGCTGCACCTGGGTGTGGAGGCCTCTGTGATTCCGGAGGGCTTCCACTGCCACCACCTGCTGCTTGAAGACTGGGCCGAGATGGAAAGCGAGCAGGGGGTGATCTTCGTGTCGATCCCCACGCTGCTCGATCCCTCCCTGGCACCGGAAGGCCGGCACATCGTGCACACCTTCACCCCCAGCGACATCAAGTATTGGAATCAGCTCAGCCCCTCGGACTACAAGGCCAAAAAGGCCGCCGATGCCGCCCGGCTGGTGCAGCGCCTAGAGGCAATCCTGCCGGGCCTGGGCGGCGCGATCCGCCACCAGGAGATCGGCACGCCCCGCACCCACCGCCGCTTCCTCGGCCGCATGGGTGGCAGCTACGGGCCCATCCCAGCCCTGCGGCTTCCGGGGCTCCTACCGATGCCTTTCAACCGAACCGGACTTCACAACCTCTATTGCGTGGGTGATTCCTGCTTCCCCGGCCAGGGCCTTAACGCCGTGGCCTTCAGCGGCTTCGCCTGCGCACACCGCATCGGGGCGGACCTGGGGCTCAACCCCTGGGCGTTGCCGGCATAAGCGGAGCAACCCAGCAAAAACACTAAAGTAGTGAAAGTCACTACAAAGGCGTGATCATCGTCAATGCCGCTGACGCCAACCGTTCGTTCTCGAAGCTGCTGCGGGAAGTGGCCAAAGGGGAGTCCGTCACAGTCCTCTCCCATGGCCGCCCTGTGGCAACCCTCTCGCCGCCCCGGGACTCGAGCCGTGAGCGACAGCAAAGCAGGACAGCACTGCTCAAGAGGCTGAGCCTTGAGCCCGTCACAGACCAGCCACACACCTGGACGCGCGATGAGCTGTACGACTGATGCGCGCCGCTCTCGACACCAACGTTCTCGTCTACGCCGAAGGCGTGGGTGACAGCAAACGCGTCTCAGCCAGCCGTGAACTGCTGAATCAGGCACTCGCCGCCGATCTGGTGATCCCCGTGCAATGCCTGGGGGAACTCTTTCGCGTCCTGACAGGCAAAGCGGGTCGGTCGCGAGAACAAGCGCAGAACAGCGTGCTGGGCTGGATGGATGCCTTCGAGGTTGAAAACACCACAACAGCTGCCTGGCGCGGAGCGATGGACCTGTGTGTCGCCCATCAACTCAGCTGCTGGGATGCCTTGGTGCTGAACGTGGCTGCCGAAAGTGGAGCTCGCCTTCTTCTCACCGAAGACTTACACCCAGGCCTCAACTGGCGGGGCGTACGGGTGGTCAACCCATTCAGCGACGCGCCAGACCCCTTGCTCACTCAGCTGTTGACCTGAACGCTCACACCCCAGAACATCGCTCCGGCTCACACGTGCGAAACGTTGGGAGTTTGCACGGATGCAGGAACACCCCCGCCGCCATGAAGCTGAGGTTCGATTGCAGTGGCTACGGTGGTTCTGGGATTCGATCGGCAGGGCTGGATCACCGTCATCGCGGCTGTTCTGCTCGCCCTGATCACTCTGTTCACCAGTTACGACCATGTCTCAGTCCTGGGAACCACTGCCATCGATCTACCGCAGCAAGCAGGAGTTCCTTGCATCGCTGCCGCCCTGGCGGCGGCTCTTGCAGAAGCTCAACTGGCATCCAACGATCGACAAGAAAGTGCAGCGATACGCGATGGAGCAGAGGACTCTGCAGATAAGGAGCGAGACCGAGCAGCTGAGGAGAGAGAACGCGCGGCTGGCAGCGATCAACTCCAGGCTCGAGCGCTTCGAGCGGGAGCACTTGTCTGGCTCAACCCCACACCCCTCAACCGGCGATTCCTCGAACTTGTAGCCGCTGAGCTCACCGAAATCGCTCAACAGTGAGAGGCAGTCGACAGCAGCACCATCGCCGTCTGCGGTTGAAGCGCAGCGGGCAGTGCCCCGCCCACCAACTCAGGGGGCCACACAACGGCCCCGGTTGAACAAGCCAGCGATAACGGCGACGTGCGGCTGCGGTTCACAACCAGCTCCACCGCTGGCGCTCCGCCCGGATCACGGCGCCGCAGACGCAATCCCTGCTCACCATCAGGGCCTGGCAGCAGCTCAATCTTCAGCTCAGCACCCCGCAGGGCCGGTTGCTCACGCCGCAGCTCAGCCAATGAAGCAATGAACGAGCACAGATCCTGCGGCCAATCACCTGGATCCCCCCAGGGGAAGGCCTCTCGACACGCTGGCTCAGCCCCACCACTCAGGCCCGCCTCCGTTCCGTAGTACACGCACGGCACCCCCGGCAAACAGAACAGCAACACCAACGCCAGCTTCAAGGCGGCCACATCGCCCTGAAGCATGTGCAACGCCCGGGGCACGTCGTGGCTGTCGAGCAAGTTGAGTTGGGCCTGATTCACCTGCGGCCGGTACCACTGCAGGGTGTCGAGCAACACCTCCCGGTAGCGATCGCCGCTGATGCAGCCATAGGGAATTGAGCTGCGGGCATGGCCCTCCTGCAGCCGGCCATCCGCCACCCAGCCCAGGGTGCTCCAGGCCACCCGGTAATTCATCACCCCATCAAAGTGCTCGCCCGCCAGCCACTGGCGGGCATCACCCCAGATCTCACCCACGATCCAGGCCTCGGGATTGAGCCGACGCACCCGCTGACGGAACTCCACCCAGAAGCCGGGCTCCACCTCATCGGGCACATCCAGCCGCCAGCCGTCGATACCGCGCTGCAGCCAGTGTTCACCTACCGCCAGCAGGTGCTCACGCACCTGGGGGTTGGCGTGGTTGAACTTCGGCAGCGCCGGATCGCTCCACCAGCTGTGATACCCGCAGGCTTCACCGTTGGCGGGATAGGGGTTGAGCGGCCAGCGCTCGGTGATGAACCAATCGGCGTAAGGGGACGACGCTCCGTTTTCCAGCAGATGGTGAAACGCCCAGAAGCCGCGTCCGCAGTGGTTGAACACGCCATCAAGGATCAGGCGCAGGCCCCGCCGCTTCAGCTCCACCACCAGGGCATCGAAGGCGGCATCGCCTCCGAGCAGCGGATCCACCTGCAGGTAGTCGTAGGCGTGATAGCGGTGATTGGCCGCGGAACTGAAGATCGGGTTGAGGTAGAGGCAGGTGATGCCGAGCTGCTGCAGATGATCGAGCCCCTCAATCACGCCGTAGAGATCACCCCCCTGAAACCCCACACCATCCGGCGGCGTACCCCAGGGCTGCAACGCCAGGCCCCGTTGCTCACGCACGCGGCCACTGCGGCGGAAGCGATCGGGAAAGATCTGACACACCACCGCATCGGCCACCCAGGTGGGCGGATCAGCCAGGGCCCCGCGGACATCCGAACTCACAGCAGCAGCGCGCCTCTCCATAGGGTGGCCCATCTCTGCGCCCAGGGCTCCATGGCCGCCCCCACCCCCGGCGATGCCAACCTCAGCTCCGTTGAACTGGCCCGCTACCTCGAGCAGCGGGGCGAGCTGAGCAAGCCCTGGATGCTGCAACTGCTGCGGCTCACGAAGCTGAAGGAGGAGCGCGCCTCCATGGATCCGCAGGACTACATGGACAAACTCCAGGAAGCCCACGCCGATTTGATGCGGCTCGGGGAGTTCTGGAAAGGCCGCGAACAGGAGGTGTTCGGCGGTCGCTACCAGCCCTCAGAGCTGATCGAACCCCTGCCCGGCTCCCCTGAGGACCGATGACGCCCCACCGTTACCCGATGGCCCCGCTGATCCGCTTCACGCTGATCAGCCTCTACTTGGCGCTGGTGTTGCCCCTGCCCCTGCTGGCTCCCGCAGAGCTGCAGCCGTGGCTGTGGGCAGCCCTGCCTATGGGGCTAGCCGTGATCCTCGCCCTGGTGAGCGAGCAGGTGGAACTCAGTGAGAGCGGCATCCGCGTTGGCCATCCCGCCTGGTGCAGCTGGCTGCTGCGGCGCGGCTGGCAGCTGAGCTGGGATCAGATCACAGGCCTCACACCCGTGGCCACCAGCCAGGGCGGTCGCGTCTTTTATGTGCGCACACAGGAGGGCTCGGCCTACCTGCTCCCCCAGCGGGTGCAAGCCTTTGAGGCGTTCCTGAGCCGCTTCAGCCAACAGAGCGGCCTCGACACCAGCTCCATCGGCCGGATCAGCCCCCCCTGGACCTACCAACTCCTGGCCGCCCTCTGCGCGCTGGGCCTGGCAGGCGAAGGGCTCACCGGCTTCCTGATGCTGCAGCAGCGCTGATCAGGGCAGCGCCGGCAGAGCAGTGCGATTCGGATCCGGGCTCGGGGAATCCGCGGGAATCGTGTCGAGGCTGAAGCGATAGCCCTGCTGGCGCACGGTTTCGATGCCGCCTCCCTCACCGAGGCCGGCCTGCTCGAGCTTGCGGCGCAGGGTGAGCACCTGCGTATCCACCGACCGCGGCCCACCGCTGAAGGGAGGCCAGGCCATGCGCAGCAGTTCGCTGCGGTTGCGCACCACCCCGGGCGGCATCAACAGGGCACAGAGCAGCGCAAACTCCCGCGGGCTCAGCTCCACCGGTTGATCGCGCAGTGTCACCTGGCGCAGCAGCAGGTGCACCTCGAGCGGGCCCACACACACCCGCTCCTGCAGGCCGGTGCGGCTGCGGCGCAGCAGCGAGCGGCTGCGGGCGGCCAGCTCCTCCAGCCCAAAGGGCTTGCGCAACACATCGTCGGCGCCGGCATCGAGCAGCGCCACCACCGGCTCGGAGCCGGAGCGGGCCGTGAGCACCATCACCGGGCAGCGCAGCTGGGCCGCCAGCTTGAGCGCCGTGGTTTCCTCCAGCAGCTCGGCCGCCACCAACAGATCAGGCGTGAGGTCGTCGCAGAGGGCCACGGCCTCGGCGGCGCTCGCCACGGCAGCGGCCAGATAACCGTCCTGACGCAGTCGCTGGGCCAGCACGGTGCGAAGCGTGGGGTGCGGATCCACCACCAGCACACGCTTCAGGGAACTTTCAGCTCCGGAGAGGGAACTGGTTGTGGAGCTGTCAGCGGAGGAATCCACCTGTGTCTCCAAGGTTATGCCTACGCTATCCCTGTTTTCCTGGGCAGAGTGGTATCAGGCGATGCCTTGCCAGCTGTCCCACCCGGTCCTGTCATGACCGCCCTGCAACACCCCGACGCGATCCGCCACTTCCAATCCCTCTGTGACGCCTGCCAGTCGCTGGCCAGCCGTTATCACAGCCCCGCGGAGCTGCGCCTCTACGCCGACGGCTACCTGCACGCCCTGCGCAAAACGGCCGTGCTCGATGCCCTCACCCAGCGGCGCCTCGAGGAACTGGTGGACCGCTGGATCCTGGATCCCTCCAGCTTCATCGGCCCGGGCGACGACATGAGCACCCTCTACGAAACGGGCCGGAACTAGGCCGGCCCCGCAGGCTCAAGCCAGGGCCACCGCCAGCTTTTCGCGCAGTTCGCCGGAGTTGTACATCTCGATCAGGATGTCGGATCCGCCGATGAATTCCCCGTTCACATACACCTGGGGAATGGTGGGCCACTCGGAGAAGTCCTTGATGCCCTGACGCACCTCCATATCGGAGAGCACGTCGAAGGTTTCGAACGGCACCGCCAGGGCGTTGAGAATCTGCACCACGTTGTTGCTGAAGCCGCACTGGGGCATCAGCTTGTTGCCCTTCATAAACACGAACACGGGGCTGCTGCCGATCAGCTGTTCGATGCGTTGCTTGGTGGAGGCGTCCATGGATCAGGCGGTGGGAGTGGAAGTCTGCAGAGCCAGGGCGTGAATGGCCTCGCTGGCCAGTTCACTGCGCAGGGCTCCATACACGAGCTGGTGCTGCTTCACGCGGCTGAGGCCGTCGAAAGCGGTGGAGACCACCGTCACCTGCAGGTGATCGCCGCCGCCGGTGAGGTCTTCCACCTCAACGCGGGCATCCGGCAGGGCCTGGGTAATGGCAGCTCTCACCTGGTCGGGATGGACCATGGGCTGGAGAGAGACGACGCGGGCTGAGCAGGGAATGTAGGAGCAGCCCTCACTGGGCTGCCGGAATGGCGCCAGGGGCGTTGTAAGGCGTGCCCACAAAGCCCAGCTCCAGCAGGCTCTGGTAGGCCTTCTGGCCCTGGGGGCTGGTGGGCGACATGCGCTGCACCACCCGCACCAGCAGGGGCACCGCCACCTGGGGCTGGTTCATGCGACGCAGCAGAGCCGCCAGGCGCAGCTCGATGTTGGCCTGCAGCTCGGTGGCCTCACGGCCCTTCTGATCCATCTCGCGGGGGATGCGGGCATCGAGGCCGCGGAAAGCGCCGGAGAGGTTGCGGTAAGCACTCACCAGATAGGTGGCGGCCTCGAGGGCCTGGTCGTAATCGGTTTTGGCCTGGCTGAGCTTGCCGGCGGCGGCGGCGGCATCCCCCTGGCTCACCTTGGCCTGCACCGCCGCCAGGTTCAGACCCGAGCTGCTCGACTCGAGCACCTTCTGCGGCTCCTGCTGGGCGCGGCCCGGCAGCGGTGCCAGAGAAGGGGTCACCAACGCCAGGGCGCTGAGGGCAAGAGCGGCGATCGGCCGGCGCACGGCAACACGTCAAACGTTGGAAAACTCTACGGGCGCTGCAAAGCCACCCTCCGTGGCGGGGCGGCCCACCACCTCCAACGCCCGAGCCTCAGCCGCGGCCATCGCGGCCGCCAGCTGCTCACTGAAGCGCCTGGCGGCTTCGCGGCCGTGGCCCTCCACCCGTAGCGGCGGACCAAAGGCCAGGGCCGCCGCATCGCCGAAGCGGGGAATGGCGCGGCCGTAGGCGATACCCATCGGCAGCACAGGTACCTCCAACCCATGGGCCGAAGCCAGCAAGGCCAGCCGCGACAGCCCCTGCATCAGGCGGATCGGGCCGGGCTCCCGCATGATCCTGCCTTCCGGGAACACCACGAGCTGCTGGCCGGCCTCGAGCAGGTCCACGGCAAAGCGCAGGCTGGCGGTATGCGGTTTGAGCTGGTTCACCGGGAAGCAGCCGAGCCGATGCAGAAACCAGCCCTGCAGCCCCTTCATCTCATCGAGGGTGACCATGAAGCGGCAATCGCGGCCGCTGACCCGGCGCCCTGCGGCGTAGGGAAGCATCAGCGCATCCCAGCGAGCCCGGTGGGTGGGTGCCATCAGCACCGGACCGCTCAGGGGGAGATGCTCGCGTCCCACCACGTGCAGCCGGCGGAAAAAGCCTTTCAGGGCCAGGTCTTGGGTAACCAGCATCGCCAGGGGGGACAGCCAGGGGCTGATGCCGTTGCAAAGGCTCTGCTCGCGTTTGCTCAGCTGACTGGACGCCGTCGCCACCGTCTCGCGGCCTGCACGGCCCATCCGTCTGGTTCAAGGTAGGAGCTGGCCTCGGCGCGAACGGCCCGCCGCGGGCACTTCCCCCTGCGGCCGCCAGCCCATCCATAGGATCCGCCCAGACGCCCCCGATGCCATGGCCAGCCTTGGCGTGAACATCGATCACATCGCCAACGTGCGCCAGGCCCGGCGCACCGTGGAACCCGATCCGGTGAGCTACGCGCTGCTGGCCGAATTAGGCGGCGCCGATGGCATCACCGTTCACCTGCGCGAAGACCGCCGCCACATCCAGGACCGCGACGTGGAGCTGCTGCGGCACACCGTGCGCAGCCGCCTCAACCTGGAGATGGCCGCGACGCCCGAGATGGAGGCGATCGCCCTGCGCATCCGGCCCGACATGGTGACACTGGTGCCGGAGAAGCGTGAAGAAGTCACCACCGAAGGCGGCCTCGATGTGGCCGCCCAGCTGGAGCCGATGAAGCGTCTGGTGGGCCGCCTGCAGGAGGCCGGCATCGGCGTGAGCTTGTTTGTGGATGCCGAAGCAAGCCAGCTCGAGGCCTGCCGCGCCAGTGGTGCCCGCTGGGTGGAGCTGCACACGGGCACCTACGCCGACGCCAACTGGCAGCAGCAACCGCTGGAACTGGCCCGCCTCACCGAGGGCAGCTTCATCGCCCGCAGCCTCGGCCTGCGGGTGAACGCTGGCCATGGCCTCACTTATCAAAACGTGGAACCGGTGGCGGCGATCGAGGGGATGGAGGAGCTCAACATCGGCCACACGATCGTGGCCCGCGCCCTGGCGGTGGGCCTGGAGGAGGCGGTGCGGCAGATGAAGGCTTTAGTTCAGAATCCCCGCCGGGAACCCCTGTTCGGCAGCACCAGTTCATGACCACCTACCACTTCGTGGCCGCCAGCGAGACCTTCCTCACGGTGGAGGAGCCCCTCGATGAGGTGCTGCGCGAGCGGGTGCGCAACTACGGCGAACAGGGCAAGGAGATCGACTTCTGGCTGGTGAAGCGACCCGCCTTCCTGGAGGCCCCCGAACTGGCGGCCATCGCCGCCGCCGTGCCGCACCCGGCCGCGGCGGTGGTGTCCACCGATGCCAAGTTCATCGAGTTCATGAAGCTGCGCCTGGAGTTTGTGGCCAAGGGCAGCTTCGAAGCCCCCAGCGCTTCCATCCCCAACGCCCTGGCCAGCGCCGCCTGAGCGAGGCCTTGCCCGGCGGCACGCCCCAGCATGCACGGTGCGCCAGATGGCGAGTGAACGTCACCAGCTCGGCAGCAGGCGAAAGTCTTAACGGGTTTGCGCGCAACAAACTCCAGCGGGGCAGCTGGCCAAACTTTTCTGCCCACCAGGGTTGCGTACAGACCGTACGGAATCCCGATGGGTTGATCAGTAGCTACTCATGGGTTGATCAGTAGCTACGCAGGGAAGTGCGAAGGGCTTCTGCACCTTGAGCCGGCGGGCCAGGGCGTCCCGCTCAGACCAGGGCGTCCCGCTCAGAACAAGCCCAGAAACTTCTTGCGTTCAGGTTGAGCTGACGAAGCTGAAGAACCACCGGCGCGGCCCTGATCGCCGTCCTGTTGGTAGCGGGGTTTGGCATCGCCGATGGTGAGCAACGCCTCCTTGTTTTTCCACCAGATCCAGTCGCGAAAGGGTGGGGTGCGGGTGAGTTCAGCCCGGGTGAGGCCAAGCCCCAGCTTGCGGGAGGCATCCAGCAGCACCTCCACCATCTGATCGCCGTTGCTGCAGTTGGCCAGGGCTTCATTGGTGCGCTTCGCCCCATCGAGGGCCTTCACCAGGATCGCCACCCGCTGGCTCACCGACAGCGTGCGGGGATCCGTGGGCTGGCTCTCCATCAGGGCGACTGCGGTTGGGCGCAGGTTAAGGGCGCTCACCGGTGGAGAGATGACAGATGCGCCGCCACAGGCAAGACTGAGACCAACACGCCGTCCCTATGACGTCCACTCAGCGACGCCCTCACCACTGGGTGATCGGGGACGTCCACGGCTGCGCCGACGCTCTTGAGCAGCTGCTGCTGCAGCTTCCGCCCCACGACCGGCTGATCTTCTGCGGCGATGCCATCAACCGCGGCCCGGCCATCGAGGCGAGCATGGAGCGCATCTGGGCGCTGGTGGAGAGCGGCCGGGCCGTGTGGCTGCGCGGCAACCACGAACAAGACCTGATCAACGGGCTGCAGCAGGGCAGTTGGCAGGCGGAACGGCGGCTGGCGGGCTGCGACACCTACCGCCAACTGGGGGACAGCCTCTGCCGCCAGTGGCTGGAGCGGCTGCAGCACCTGCCGCTGGCCTACTGGGGTGAAGGCTGGGTGGCCACCCACGCGGGCTTTGATCCCGACACCTGGCAACCGGATCTGCGGGTGCGCCTCGATTTCTGGCAGAACTACGACGGCCGCTTCGGTGATGTGGTGATCGGCCACACCCCCGGCCCCCACGTGCGCCAGCTGCGTCACATCGTGATGGTGGACACGGGCGCTTGTTACGGCGGCGACCTCAGCGCCTACTGCCCCGAAACCCAGGCGGTGCTGGCGGTGCCCGGCCTGCACGCCGATCAGGCCAGCCCCTTACCCGGTTTCCGCCCCCAGCTCAGCCTTGCTCACGCTCTACCGCAGCAATCGCGCTGAACTGCTGGCCCAGGTGTTGGCCACCCAGCTGAGGCTGGAGCCGCCTGGCCCGTTTGAGCAGATCCAGGTGATCGTGAACACCTGGCCCACCAGCCGCTGGCTGGGCGAGCAGATTGCCGTGGGCAACGGTGCGGGCATCGCCGCCAACCTGCGCTTTCCCTTCCCCACCAGCCAGCTGCGCCAGCTGGTGGATCAGCTGCTGGAGGCCGCACCCAACCCCGGCCCCGACCCCTGGCGAGCCCAAAACCTGGTGTGGCCGCTCCTGGAGCTGCTTCCCGATCTGCTGCAGGAGCCCGCCGCCGCGCCGCTGCAGCGCTGGTTGCGGCAACGGCAGGGTCACAGCCGCCTGCAACAGCTGGATCGGCCCCTCTGGCAACTGGCCCGCGCCATCGCCGATGCCATCGACGACTACGGCCTCTACCGGCCGGCGATGCTCGAGGCCTGGCTCAGCGGTGAGGCGGTGGATGCCCAGGGCCAGCCGCTGGCGGACAGCCTCCGCTGGCAGCCGCTGCTGCTCCAGCGCCTGGCCGAACGGCTGCCGCAGCGGCCCTTCGGCCTGCGGGCCCTCAGCCTGATCCGCAAGCTGCAGCAGGGTTGGCGGCCAGCGCAAACCGCCGATCAACCGTTGCGCCTCTTTGGCCTCAGCAGCCTGGCCCCGGTGCAGGTGGAACTGCTGCAGGCCCTCTCCGCCTGGCTGCCGGTGGAGCTGTTTCTGCTCACCCCCTGCCGCGACCTCTGGCAGCGGCGCGAACCGCTGGCGGGCCCTGAGCCCCTGGGCCCTGACTGGCTGCTGGAGGTGCCAGGGCTGGAGGCGCGCTTCGGGCGGCTGGGGGCGGAATTCCAGCAATTGCTGGAAGGCAGCGGCGAGAGCCAGCTGGGCCAATGGCGCGAGGGGGATCTGTTCTTCCTATCCGCCAGCGCGGCTGCCCGGGAAGGACACAACGCGTCGCTGCTGGAGCAGCTCCAGGAACGTCTGGCCGACGGCCAAGCCGACAACCCATCCGACCACAAGCTGGCGTGGAGCCCCGGCGACACCTCCCTGGAATTCCACGCCTGCCCGGGACGGCTGCGGCAACTGCAGATCGTGCGCGACCGGCTGCTGCAGCTCCTGGCGGCCGATCCCCAGCTGGAGCCGCGCGACATCCTGGTGATGACGCCGCAGGTGGAGGCCTTCGCCCCGCTGGTGGGAGCCGTGTTTGGCGACAGCGGCGCCACCGGCGTGCCACTGCCCTGGCGGCTCACCGACCGCAGCCAGCAGAGCGAAGCGGGCATCAGTCAGGGGCTGCTTGAGCTGCTGCAACTGGGCGGGGAGAGGCTCACCGCCTCGGCCCTGGAGCGGCTGCTGGCCTGCCCACCGCTGCTCAGCGCCCATGGGCTCAGCGACGACGATGCCGCCGCGATCACCACCACCCTGCAGAGCGCCGGCTTCCGTTGGGGCCTCGACGGCCCAGCCCGCGGCGGCGATGCCTGCCACAGCCTCGAGTGGGCCATCGATCGCCTGGTTTTGGGCCTGGTGCTGCCCGAGCAGCCGGGGCTGGCGCTCGGGGAGGTGGCGCCCCTGGCGATGGCAGGCAGCCTCGAGCAACAGGGCCGCTGGCTGGAGCTGCTGCGGCGCCTGGTGGCCCACTTGCGCTGGCTGGGGCAACCGCGGCCGCCAGCCCAGTGGGTGAGCGGCCTGCGGGAGCGGCTGAGCGAGCTGTTCGGCGATGGCGGCGAGCGCCAGTGGGAGCTGCAGAGCATCCACAGCGCCCTGGCGGACTGGAACGCCGTGGCCGCGGAGAGCAACCTGCTACTCGCGGCACCGGTGGTGGCGGAGTTGCTGGGAGAGCGGCTGAGCGAAGGCAGTGGTCGCTTCGGCCATCGCTCCGGTGCGCTCACCATCAGCGCCCTGGAGCCGATGCGCGCCATCCCCCACAAGGTGGTGGTGCTGCTGGGGCTCGATGCCGGCGTGTTTCCCCGCCAGAAGCAGCGGCCCGGGTTTCACCTGCTCGAGCAGCGCCGCCAACTGGGCGATCCCAACAGCGGCGACCAGGACCGCTACGTGCTGCTGGAGAGCCTGCTCTCGGCGCGGCAACACCTGCTGGTGAGCTGGAGCAACCGCGATGAACGCACCGGCGAAAGCCTCGAGGCCTGCACCCCCGTGCGGCAATGGCTGCAGTGGCTGAAGCGGGAGCTGCCGCAGCTGCCCCTGCGGGTGCACTGCGCCAACCCGCTGGAGCGGAACAATTTCCTGGCGGTTCCGCCCTGGCCGCCCGCCAGCTGCGATGCCCGGCTGCTGGCGGCGCGACAGCAACTAGAGCAGGGCGACGCTGCCCTGAGCGGCACAGCAGGGGGGCTGGCGTTCAGCGCTGAGCCGGCGGCGGCTGTGCTCAGCGCGGCCAGCGGCGGCCCCCAGGCCTGGGCCGAGCTGCACCGCTGGCTGGAGCAGCCCCAGCGGGTTTGGCTGGAGGGGTTGGGGCTGCGGCCGCGGGAGTTCGACCATCCCGTGCTCGATCGCGATGCCCTGGAGCTGGGGGAGCGGGAGCGAGCGGCGCTGCTACGGGCGCAGCTCGATCCTCTGCAGGCGGCGCAGCCGCCGGAGTTACCCGATTGGCCGGCCCTGGAGCGCGGGCGCGGCCTCCTGCCCGCCGAGGCCGCTGGGGCCCTGGAGGTGCAGCAGCTGGAGCAGCGCTGGCTGTCGCTGGCGCACTGCCTGGAGCAGCTGGGGCCCGCCCACCAGGAACCCACGCGCTGGGCTGGGCTGGAGGCGGACCTGTCGTGGCGGGGGCGTGAGCTGGTGCTGGTGCACACCGCCAAACCGCGCAGCCCCCAGCGGCTGGTGCTGTGGCTGGAGCTGCTGCTGGCCTGCGCCGCCGGCCAGGCGCCGAGCGGTGCAGCGCTGGTGGGCCGCGACGGCCATCGCTTCCGGGTGCTGGAGCGCTTCGAGGCCCCCAGCACCGCGGCCGCCGCCGAGCAGCTGGAGCAACTGCTGCAGTGGCAGGAGCAGCATGGCCATCGCTGTTGGCCCCTGCCACCGCAAACGGGCTGGGCCTACGCCGCGGCCACCGAGGAGCGCCGCTGGAGCCAGGCCCAACTGGCATGGGAGGGCGGCTTTCAGGTGGCGGCGGAACGGCAGGATCCTGTGCAGGCGGTGTGTTTCGGGGCCGACCTGCCCCTGGCTGAGCTGCTCACCCCAGAACGGCAGGCCCTGGCCGAGGCGCTCTACGGCCCACTGCTCGAGCGCCGCCAGGAGGTGAAGGCATGAGCCTGCCGGCGTTTGAAGCCAATGGCATGCCCCTGGCGCCGGGGATCCAGCTGCTGGAGGCCAGCGCAGGCACGGGCAAAACCTTTGCCCTGGCCCATCTGGTGCTGCGGCTGTTGAGCGAAGGGCCGCGGCCGCTGAGCGTGGACCAATTGCTGGTGGTGACCTTCACCGATGCGGCGGCGGCTGAACTGCGCGACCGCATCGCCCGGCGGTTGCAGGAGGCGCTGGAGCAGCTCGAGCAACCCACCGCCAACAGTGGTGATGCACCGCTGCAGCAGTGGCGCAGCGCCTGGGGTGCACAGCCACCACCGGCGCTGCGGGGCCGGTTGCTGCTGGCGCTCGAGCAGCTCGATCGCGCCGACATCACCACCATCCACGGCTTCTGCCGCCGCACCCTGCAGCGCCAGGCCCTGGAGGCGGGGCTTGGGCCAGCGGTAACCCTGGAAACCGAGGCGCGGGAGCGGCGCATCGAGCTGGTGCACGACTACTGGAGCCAGCAGCTGCTGCCCTTGCCCCCTGGCCTGCTCGCCGGTCTGCAGCAACGGCAGCTGCACCCGGATGCCCTGGTGAACCTGCTGGGAAGCCTCGATGGCGATCCGGCCCTGCGGCTCGATCCGCTGCCGGAAGGGCTCACGGCCGCTGCCCCCCTGGCACCGCAACTCACCGAGCTCTGGAGCCAGCGCTGGCACCACTTTTTGGCCCGCTGGCAGCAGCACAGCGAAGCCCTGGAAATCGACTTCGCTGCAGCCGCCAACGAACTCAAGAGCCTCGGGGTGCCCAACAAGCCCTATCGGCTCAAACCCAAGCCCGACAAGCTGCAGCGGGTGCAGGCCTGGATCGACGGCCTGGCACCCGACCAGGAGACCCCGAGCTACCAGGAGGTGCTGCGTCAGAGCGAGCTGCTCAGCTACTTCCATCCCGGCACCTTCACCAAAACGGCCACAGCAGCCCATGGCGAGGCGGTGTCGCTGCCCCAGCGGCCCCTGCTGGAGGCGATTGCCGATCTAGTGGATGGGCCGGCGGAGCTGGTGCTGCTGCATTTCGCCCATTGGAGCCGGGGCGAGCTGGCGCGGCGGCGCGAGCGCAGCGGCCAGATCGGCTTTGGCCAGTTGCTGGAGCAGCTCGATCCGGGCCCGGATCCCGAGCGGCCATCGCCGTTGCTGGCGGCGGTGTCGGAGCGCTATCGCGCTGCCCTGATCGATGAATTCCAGGACACCGACCCGATCCAATGGCGGATCCTGCAGCGGGCCTTCGGGCAACAGCCGGCCCGCCATCTGCTGGTGATGGTGGGTGATCCCAAGCAGGCGATCTACCGCTTCCGCGGCGGCGAACTGGCCACCTACCGCCAGGCCGCGGCCGCCGCGAGCGCTTGCTACGGCCTCACCCAGAACCGCCGCTCCAGCGATGGCCTGGTGGCGGGCCTGAATGCCCTGATGGAGCCGGGCCTGGTGCGCTCAAAGCTGGCGGTGCCCACCGTGCAGCCGATGGCAGAGAAGGGCTGCCTCCAGCTGCCGCGAAACGAAGCCCCACTGCAAGTGCTGCCGCTGGAGCCGGCCCAACTCGACAGCCAGGTGGCCGCCCTCTGCCAGCAGCTGCTGGAGCGCGGCCTCACCCTGGAGCAGGAGGACACGCGCCGGCCGCTGCAGGCGGGCGATCTCTGCGTGCTGGTGAGCCGCCACAGCCAGGCCGAGAGCCTACGGATGGCCCTGGAGCGCCGCCAGCTGCCCAGCCGCTTGGTGAGCCGCGGTGATGTGTTCGAGAGCCTTGGGGCTGCAGCCCTGCAGCGGCTGCTCGATGCCCTTGCCAGCCCCGGGGATCCGGGCCGGTTGCGCCTGCTGGCGGCCTCGGCGTTGCTCGGCTGGTCGGCAGCGGAGATCCAGAGCGCCAGCCCCGAGCAGTGGGATCAGCTGGCCGAAGCGCTCAGCCAGTGGACCCAACGCCTCACGCGCATCGGGCTGATGGGCGTGCTGGGGGAGCTGCTTGGCACCGACGGATTGGCGCGCCTGTCGCTGCGGGGCCGCGCCCTGGCAGATCTGCAGCAGGCGGCGGAGCTGGTGCAGGAGCAGATGCACAGCCAGGGGCTGGGTGCCCTGGCGGCGGCCGACTGGCTGCGCAACCTGCGCCTGCAGGACGACCGCGATCCCCCCGATGACCACCTCTGCCGCAGCGATGCCGCCGAATCGGCCATCGCCGTGGTGACGGTGCACCGCAGCAAAGGGTTGGAGTATCCGGTAGTGATCTGCCCCCACCTCTGGCGCGCCCCAGCAGCGCCGAAGGCCGGGGGCCGCCGGCCCGGGCGCCGCTGGCTGCCCCCTGGCAGCAGCGAACCCCACCTGGATCTGCACCTCAACCCCCACTGGGGCCAGGGCCGCACCGCCGCCCAGCAAGACCGCGACGCCCAACTGCAGGAGGCGGAACGGCTGGCCTACGTGGCCTGCACCCGCGCCCGCCATCTGCTGGTGCTCGGCTGGCCCGGCCCGCAGGCGGCCGAATCGGGCAACCCACTGGAGGCCTGGCTGGAGGGGAGGAATGGCCTGCCGCTGCACGCGATCGCGCCCGACAGCTTGCCCCCCGCCGAGCGGACCTGGCAGCCCCAGCCGAGCAGCGGCCGGCTCGAGCTCGGACCACGCCCCAGCCGCAACCTCGACAGCCGCTGGGGCCGCGCCAGCTACTCCGCCTGGACCCACAGCGACGCGGCCCTGGCACCCCAAACCCAGGACGAAGGCCGCGACACCGATGCCCTCAGCAGCGACGGCCTACCGGAGGAACCCCTCCCCGAAAACCTCTCCAAAGACCTCCCCGAAAACCTCCCCGACAACATCCCCAGCCCCTGGCCGGATCTGGGCCCCCTGGCCAGATTCCCCCGCGGCGCCGGCCCCGGCGATGCCCTGCACCGCATGCTCGAGCAGATCCAGTTCACCGCCCTGGTTCGCGATCCCGAGCAGGCGCGGCCGCTGCTGAGCCAGGAGCTGGAGCGGGCTGGGCTGGAGGCCAGCCACCTGGAGCCGTTGCTCGAGGGTCTGCAGCAACTGGTGCGCACACCCCTGGGGGGCGAGCTGGGGAGCTGTTGTCTAGCGGATCTGCAGGAGGGCAGCTGGCTGAGCGAGCTCAGCTTCGATCTGCCCCTGGCCCAGGCGGATGGGTCACGCCTGGTGCGCAGCAGCGGCCTGGCGGCAGCCTTCGAGCAGCACACCGGCGGCCGCTTCGGAGCCGATTACGGCCGCCAGTTGCGCGGGCTGAAGGTGGCCAGCCGCGGCTTCCTCACCGGCTCGATCGATCTGGTGTTCCAGTGGCAGGAGCGCTGGTGGGTGGTCGACTGGAAGAGCAACTGGCTGGGCCGCCGCGACGGGCAGGGGCAGGTGCTCAGTTGCGGGCCCAACGACTACCACCAGGCGGCGATGGCCAAGCTGATGGCAAGCAGCCACTACCCGCTGCAGGCCCACCTCTACCTCGTTGCCCTGCATCGCTACCTGCACTGGCGCCTGCCCGGCTACAACCCGCAGCACCACCTGGGTGGCTACGCCTACGTGTTTCTGCGCGGGGTGCCGGGTCCGGTGGAAAGGCCAGAAGCGGGCGTGCCGGGCGTTCTGGTGGATAGCCCGCCGCTGCAGCGGCTGCTTGCGCTTGATGCCTTGCTGCGGGAGGGCCAGCCATGACGGCCCTGGCCGCCGCCCTCGGCGACAGCCTGCTGCGGCTGCTGCCTCCAGCCGATGCCCAGGCCCGCAGCCTGCTGCTGGAGCTGATCACCGCCCTCAGCGCCGCCCTGGAGGAGGGAGAACTGGGGCTGGATCTAGAGGCCGGTCCGCCGGATGGCGTCACAGCCGAGCTCTGGCCCCAGGCCCACCTCGAGGCCGCAACCGCCAGCGGCTGGCTGTGCCCCAACGCGGAGGCCACGCCGCTGGTGCAGGCGGGCCCCTGGCTGCGCTGGCGCCGCTGGCAAAAGCAGTTGCAGCACTGCCTCGAGGCCGTGATCGCACGGGCAGACACACCCTTGGAAAGCAGCGCTGAGCCCAACCCCGCCGCACCGCTCAGCCGCGCTCCCGGGTCGGGCCTGGATCCGCAGCAACAGGCAGCGGTGCAGGCCGTGCTCACACGCCAGCTGGTGCTGCTGTTGGGGGGTCCGGGCACGGGCAAAACCTCCACCGTGGCCCGCATGCTTCAAGCGGCCCTGGCGCAGCAGCCCAGGCTGCGGGTGCAGCTGGCCGCCCCCACCGGCAAGGCAGCGGCACGGCTCAGCGCGGCCCTGACCCACACCGATGCAGCCCTGGCGGCCACCCCCTGCTCCACGCTGCACCGGCTGCTCGAGGCCCAGGGGGGCAACCGCTTCGCACGAAATGCCAAGCAGCCCCTGGAGCTCGATCTGCTGGTGGTGGATGAGCTGTCGATGGTGGATCTGCCGTTGATGGCGGCGCTGCTGGCGGCCCTGCCTGCGGCGGCGCGTGTGGTGCTGGTGGGAGATGCGGGGCAACTGCCACCGGTGGGAACCGGCGCCGTGCTCGAGGAGCTCTGCCGCCCCGAACCACGGCAACGGCTGGGTGCAGCGGTGATCGAGCTGCGCACCACCTACCGCAACAACGGCGCCATCGCCGCCATGGCCAGCCTGTTGCGCAGCGCCGGCGGCGCGGCCAACGGCGATCCAGTGGCGCTGCTGCGCCCCGCCCTGGCGCAACTCAGCACCGCCGACAACGTGCGCTGGATCGAAGCAAACGCGTCGCAGCTGCCCGAGGCTGTGCTCAAGCCCCTGCGGGAGCACCAGCAGCGGCTGGAGCAGTTGAGCCGTGCCCTGCCCTGGCCACAAGCCCGGCCTGATCCGGAAGCCGGCGCCGCGCTGCTGGCGGAACTGGAGCAGCTGATCGCCCTAAGCCCCTTGCGGCATGGGGCCTGGGGGGTGGAGGGTCTACACCGCAGCCTGCTGGGACCCGCCGCCACAGGCCCCCTGGAGCGCTGGCCCCTCGGCACCCCGGTGCTCAACCGCCAGAACCGACCTGAGCAGGGACTGGCCAACGGCGATATCGGCGTGCTGGTGGAGCGCGGCGGCGAACGGCTGGTGTGGATGGGCGGCGAGCGCGTGCTGCATCCGGCGCGACTGGCGGGCGCCGAACCGGCCCTGGCCCTCACGGTGCACAAGGCGCAGGGCAGCCAATACCGGCAGGTGCTGCTGCTGGCGCCCCCCAGCCGCCGCAGCGATCCGCGCCTGCTCTACACCGGTCTCACCCGGGCCCGCGATCAGGCCGTGCTGGTCACACCCCGATCCGCTCCCTAGCCTCAAGGCCATGGCCAACGTTGTGGAGCGCCCCTGGGGCTGGTTTGAAACCCTGGGCAGGGGCGAGGGGTATCTGGTGAAGCGCCTCTGCATCCACGCCGGTGAGCGCATCAGCCTGCAACGCCACCACCACCGCCTGGAGCACTGGGTGGTGGTGCAGGGCTGCGGAGAACTCCAGTGCGGCGACACCCGCATCCCAGCCGCGCCCGGCACCACGCTTGAGGTGCCCTGCGGCAGCATCCACCGCGCCAGCGCCAGCGATCAAGACCTGCTGATCGTGGAAGTGCAGCGCGGCGCAACCCTCAGCGAAGACGACATCGAGCGCCTGCAGGACGACTACCAACGCTTCAGCGCAGGGTGAAGGGATGCCGTGTGTTAGGTTTCACAAGCGTCCCTTTGTGTAGGGCAAGGCAGTTATTCGAAGCGCCCTAGCTACAGCATCAAGTCTGTGGCCTCACGCTTCATTTCCAGGGTGTCTGCCGGCCTGTCGACGAAGGACATTTCAGGCCCAGCCATTCCAATAGTGACCCAGAGCATTTGTGAGAGCCCCAGCGGCTCGGTGGATCAGCGTGCCGATGCGGCGCATGATGCACCAACCAGCGCCTCCACCAGCAACAGCCCAGCCAACCTCTCCGTTGACCTGAGCGCCATCGATCTGCCCACCCCCGCGGACGAAACACCGGCCGAGGTGAGCACCACCGTGATCCCCGCCCGGGCCGAGGGCTTCGCCAGCTTCGGCTTCGCCCCCGAGCTGCTCGAGGCGCTCACGGCGATCGGTTATCAGGAACCTTCCCCGATCCAGAAAGCCGCCATCCCCGAGCTGCTGCTCGGCCGCGACTTGGTGGGTCAGGCACAAACCGGCACGGGCAAAACCGCAGCCTTCGCACTACCGATGCTGGCGGCCCTCGATCCCGCCCAGCGCACCCCCCAGGTGCTGGTGCTCACCCCCACCCGCGAACTGGCCATCCAGGTGGCCGACTCCTTCAAGAGCTATGCGGCCAACATGCCGCATCTGCGGGTGCTGCCGATCTACGGCGGCGCTGATTTTCGCGATCAGATCGCCCGCCTGAAGCGTGGTGTGCAGGTGGTGGTGGGCACCCCCGGCCGGGTGATGGATCACATGCGCCAGGGCACCCTCGATCTCTCCGGGCTGCGCAGCCTGGTGCTCGATGAGGCCGACGAAATGCTGCGCATGGGCTTCATCGACGACGTGGAATGGGTGCTCGAGCAGCTGCCCAGCCAGCGTCAGGTGGTGCTGTTCTCCGCCACGATGCCGCCGGAGATCCGCCGGATTTCGCACAAATATCTGAACGATCCCGCCGAGATCACGATCAAAACGAAGGGCTCGGATTCCAGCCGCATCCGCCAGCGCTTCATCACGGTGAACGGCCCCCAGAAGCTGGAGGCCCTCACCCGGGTGCTGGAGTCGGAAACCAAGGAGGGGGTGATCATCTTTGCCCGCACCAAGGCGATCACCGTCACCGTGGCGGAGGCGCTCGAGGCCAAGGGTTACGACGTGGCTGTGCTCAACGGCGACGTGGCCCAGAACCAGCGGGAGCGCACGATTGAGCGCCTCAAGAACGGCACTGTGGATGTGCTGGTGGCCACCGATGTGGCAGCGCGCGGCCTGGATGTTGACCGCATCACCCTGGTGGTGAACTACGACATCCCGTTCGATTCCGAGGCCTACGTGCACCGCATCGGTCGCACCGGCCGTGCCGGCCGTACCGGCGACGCGATTCTGTTTGTCACCCCGCGGGAGCGCCGCTTCCTGGGCGGCCTGGAGCGTGCCGTGGGCCGGCCGATCGAGGCCATGGAGATCCCCAGCAACGCCACCATCAACCAGAGCCGTCTCGACCGGCTGCGTCAGCGCCTCTGCGACGGGCTGGAGAGCGAAGGCCGCGACGAAGAGAAAGCCCTGCTCTCCGAAATCCTGCAGCGGGTGGCCCAGGAAAGCGGCGTCAGCGCCGATCAACTGGCCCTGGCCGCTCTGCAGCTGGCCGTTGGTCCTCAGCCCCTGCTGGTGCAGGGCGACGAAAGCTGGATCCGCCAGAACAGTGCCGGCCGTGACAGCCGCGACAGCCGTGACGGGCGCCGCCAAGATCGCCCCGGTGCTGCCGGCCAACTGCGCCGCGGCCCGCGCGAGCAGTCGGGTCCGCCGGAATCCGGCATGGAGCGCTTCCGCATCGAGGTGGGCTGGCGCGATCGGGTGAAGCCCGGAAACATCGTGGGCGCCATCGCCAATGAGGCCGGCCTGAATGGCCGCAGCATCGGCCGCATCCAGATCTTCGATGCCCACAGCCTCGTGGATCTCCCCCAAGGCATGCCCGACGATGTGTTCCAGGGGCTGCGGCGCCTCAAGGTGATGAACCGCGAACTCCAGATCAGCCGCTCCCGCGACTGATGCGCCCCGACCTCACCGGCCTCAGGCGCAGAGGCCGGTGAGGCCGCCGGTGGACAGCTCCGTGGAGATCACGGTCAGCTGCTCCACACTGAGGCGCTCCACCGCCAGCACCAGCGCCAGCTGCACGCTCTCGCTCTCGCTGGCCACCAGGCTTTGCAGCAAATCAAAGCGATCCTGGGGAGTGAGCTCCCCGTCTTCGCTCCAGGCCAAACTCCAGGGCACGGGTGCCGTCATCGGAGGCGCTCGCTACGAGTGTGGATTTTCTGACAATCGGACACCCGTCGGGGATCAGGACGTTTCTTCCGATTCCCTTCGGTGTTGCTTCAAGCCTCTTCACCTTCCCGTTCACCGTGGCGCAGCAGCCTTGCCGCAAGGGGCCAGTGGCCGCACGGCGCCGCTGTAGGGTGACAGAGATTCAAGGCACACTGCCTCCTTTCGGAACCGCAGCACCCACGGATCAGTTTTCAGGTTCCGCATCAAGGAATGACCATTTACATCGGCAACCTCTCGTTCCAGGCCGAACAAGAGGATTTGCTTGACCTCTTCAGCCAGTACGGCGAAGTCGCCAAGTGCAGCCTTCCCCTCGACCGTGAGACCGGCCGTAAGCGCGGTTTTGCCTTCGTTGAAATGGCCAACGAGGCCGATGAGCAGAAGGCCGTCGACGACCTCCAGAACGTGGAGTGGATGGGTCGCATGATCCGCGTCAACAAGGCCACCCCCCGTCAGGGCGGTGGTGGTGGCGGCGGCGGCTAC
>VGPW01000029.1 GCA_016882545.1 Cyanobacteria bacterium M_surface_10_m2_179
TCACTGCCGCGGCCTGGTGATCGGCGACAAGCTCGAGCGCCGCAACCGGCTGGAGAGCGCCCTGCTCAAGGAGAAGACCCCCGGCGAGCGCAACTTCGCCACCCACGTGGAGCACCTGCTCAGCAAGATCGAGGCCGCTGAATACCGCCGCCTCTGCATCGAAACGCTGATCACCCTGATCGCGTTTGTGGATGCCAATCCCCAGGTGCGCTTCGACGACGACCTGGCCCTCGATGTGGTGATCGGCCACGCCGTGCGGGTGGGCTGGCAGCAGCAGCACCCGGAGCAACCGGCGGCGGACTATCCCTCCCACAAGGCAGAAGCCTGGGATGGCTACTACCGCTCCTCACCGGCCCAGTGCCGCCGCTGGCAGCTGCTGGCCCTGAAGGAGCTGGCCGAACTGCAGCCGGCCTAGATCGGCCCTAAATCGGCTCAGCGAGGCTCATGCACAGTGTGGGCTGCTCCACGCACTGCTCGATCAGATCCGCCAGCAGCAGGGCGCGGGAGGCCTGAGGGCCATCCACCGCCGGCTGCTCCAGGCCGCGGACGCACTGCAGGAAGTGCTCCAGCTCCGCCACCAGCGGATCCACCGGGGAGGTGCTCACCTCTTCGATGACGCCGTCGTTGCGGTAGAGGAGCTCGCCGTGATCCGCCGAAAACGACAGCTGGGTGCGGCGGTGGATCTGCAGGCTGCGGTTGAGGAAATCGGTTTCCACCAGCGCACTGCGGCAGTGGGCCGACAGGCTGCGGATCTTGCGGTGGGCCATCTTGCTGGCCGTGAGACTGGCCACCACGCCATTGGCGAAGCCGAGGGTGGCGTTCACGTAGTCGATCGGGCCCTCGGCGCTGCGGCCACCGGCCGCCGCAAGCCGCACCACCTTGGAGCCGGCCACCTCCAGCACCAGATCAATGTCGTGGATCATCAGATCCAACACCACCGACACATCGTTGGCGCGATCGGCATTGGGGCTGTGGCGACGGGCCTCCAGCACCACCACCTCCTCCTTGGCCACCACCTTCAGCAGCTCGCGGAAGGCGGGATTGAACCGCTCGATATGGCCCACCTGCAGCAGCCGGCCGGCCTGTTCCGCAGCAGCGCTGAGCTCGGTGGCCTCCTCCTGGGTGGCGGCGATCGGCTTCTCGATCAACACGTGCACACCGGCTTTGAAGCAAGCCATGCCCACACGGTGGTGCAACAGGGTGGGCACGGCGATGCACACCGCCTCCACCTCACCGAGCATCTCCTCGTAGCTGGCGAACCAGCGACAGCCGAACTGCTCAACCGCCAGTTGGCCGCGCATGGGATCTGGATCAGCCACACCCACCAGCTCGGCGTCGCGAAGCAGGCTCAACACCCGGGCGTGGTGCCAGCCCATGTTGCCGATTCCAATCACTCCAACGCGAACCGGCTGCATGGCGCTGGCGATCAGACGCGGCAATTATCAACGATCAGCTGTCGCAACCGCTCAGTTGATCTCGGCGCCGGCACTGGTGGTTTCGGGGCTGGGCTCGGGTGCCCGGCGCGTGATCTCCACCCGCTCGATGCGCGGGCCATCCATGGCCATGATCAGAAACTGATGGCCCTTCCAGCGCAGGCTTTCCCCGGGGGCCGGGATGTGCTGCAGCCGCTCCAGCAGGAAGCCGGCCAGGGTGTGATGTTCATCGGATTCGGGGAGCTGCAGCCCCAGCTCGCGGTTGAGCTCGTAGATCTCCAGATCGCCTGCCACCAGCCAGCTGTGCTCCTGCAGCTGCTGCAGATCGTGGTCGTCGGGGTTGGAGGGATCCTCCTCATCGCCCACGATCTCGCTGGTGAGGTCGGAAATGGTGACCAACCCTTCCGTGCCGCCGTGCTCATCCACCACCACCAGCAGGGGCTCACCGCTGCGGATCACTGGCAGCAACTCCGCCAGGGGAGTGGTTTCCTGCACCTTGGTCACAGGGGTGACGTAGGGCGCCAGGGGTGAATCACTGCGCAGCAAACCCCGCGCGATCGGCTCCGCCAGGCGGCGCAGATCGAGCAGGCCACGCACATCATCGAGGGAGCTGCCGATCACCGGGAAGCGGGCATGGTTGGTGCTGTGCACCGCATCCATCAGCTCAGCGAAGCGCACCTCCAAGGGCAGGGTGACCATCCCCGAGCGGGGCACCATCACCTCACGCACCTGGGTGTCGCGCAGGGAGAAGAGGCCCTCGAGCATGTCGCGCTCATCGGGCATCAGGCCCACCACGCTGTTGGATTCGATCAGCGTTTCGAGTTCACCAGCCGACAGCGCCGGCACCAACTCATCCCAGTTGCGGGAGAGCCCCAACAGGCGCAGCAAGCCCGTGCCCAGCCGATCCAACACCACCAGCAAAGGGCCGAGGCTGCGCATCACCGCTTCCAACAGCGGCGCCAACCGCAGGGCCGTGGCCTCCGGGCGATGCAGCACCCAGGCCTTGGGCACCAGGCCTCCCAGCAGGGTGGCTAGCAACGCCAAGCCCACGAACACCAGGGCATCGAGCCAGGTTTGCCCCAGCAACGCCCCGCCCGAGCCCTGGCCCCAGCGCTCCGCCAGACCGCGGCCGGTCCAGCCCAGGGCCAGCAGCGCCAGGGTGGTGCCCAGTTGGGTGGCCAGCAGGGCCCGCCGCAGCCGCCGCTGCAGCCGCGCCACCGCCGTGGCGCCGCGTTCTCCATCGGCCTCGAGCAGCTGCACCCGGGTGGGCCGCAACCGGATCAAGGCAAATTCCGAGGCAACGAAGAAGGCCAGCAGGAGCAGCAGGGCCGCCGGCGCCAGGAATCGCATCGGGTTCAGATGGGGGTCGCGAGGATCGAACTCGCCTAGGGCGGATTATGAGTCCGCGATAAAGCCAGCTTTCGCATGACTTTTGTTGAGCTCGTGACTAAGCAGTTGCCTAGAGAGCGCCGAACAAGGCGGGAGTCGGCAAAACGAGGAACCGTGCAGCACCACGAATGCATACCCATGATCCCGCCGGAAAGCGCCGCAGGAAAGACGGCGCCCCTCCACCTGCACCCCAAAGGCAGCGAAACATTTCTCAACGGCAAGCCCGGCGGTAACGACATGGGAGATGAAGCGAACGAGATCCATGCCGTAAACGCATAAAGCAAATCTCAGTTGCAGCAGGCAAACTGAAGAACCGGCACCCAACCCTCGTGACGGACTCAGCATCCTTCTCCACCCCTCAAGCAGGCGATGAGGACACGGGGATCAGCCGCTGGAGGTCCTCCCCTCTAACGACAGCACCATTGGGAGGCTATGCGCACGAGAAGCGCTGGGACGGGCAGCAGCGGCAGATCAGCGAACAGATATGCGAGGCGGTCAAGCGAAAAGAACTCACCCCTCGATCTGGTGGCGAAGAACCGTGGGCGTGGTGGATGCATTCCCCCAGCGATGGGCGCCCTTGGAGGCAACCGCCACTCAGAGCCCGCAGCACCTACTACACGCTGATCAACAGGAGGCAATGGCTAAAGGAAAGATCTGATGCACTGCGAGACGCACGCCAGGGGATCGCGAAATGAACGAAGGCAAGCAAAACAAATCCGATGCAGAAGCAAGACAGAGTTTTACCAAGCTAATTGAGTTGATCGCAAGCGAGATGATCAAGCAGCCAGCAAATAGGAATTTAGAAGGTTTCTACACAACAAAGAATATCTTCTTGGGATACGGCCGAACAGAAAAAGAGCACAAGTTTTGGCGCGACCGTGGCATGCACGCTGACATGCAGACAGCACTCCTTGACCAATACAATAATCTCAACCCAGATGCTCCTCTTAAACACATAAAGAATGCTGTGGCACCAGACAACGCATATCAGCACCTGAGTTATCCCGATATCTCCTGGGAAGACCTGGAATGTCATGCAGCAATGATTCGAATCGACAAACTACTGCTTGCCGAAGCACAACAAGAGAAGCAGGATAAAGATGCTGAATACCAACCGCCAACCTTGGAACAGGTGGTCGACTTAGATCACGTCCTAGACGCAAGTCGTGATCATGCACTATGTCGATCTACAATCTTAAAACTCTGCAAGAGGCGCCAAGAACAGATAGAAGTGCGATCACTGTCCCTACCTCAGCCACTTTATACATCAGGCAAGAAGCTAAGAGATATTGAGATCATCGAGTTCCCGGCGGGCAACAAGCCTGAATATAGATTCAGGAAACCCAAAGAGCAACGAAACAGAGAGAGAGTCAATAGGCCACCCGTGCCCAGGGCTGATTCAAAGTGTGTCATAGGCATGCTTGCCGGGGCTGCGAGCATGGGTTGAGGTCGGTGGGATTGCCCCCTCTCAGTGCCCCAAAGCGTTTCTGCCGCAACCGATCTCGATCTGATCAGCTACCTCAAGGCGATCCCGGATGCCCGAATGCGTCGAGGGGTTCGAATTCCGGCCTGGTACCTGTTGCTGGTGTCGGTGCTCGGCATCCTGAGCAAGTGCGAAAGCCTGCGAGATCTGGAGCGTTTTGCCCGGCGTCACCACGCTGTGCTGAACGAGACCCTTGGCCTTGAGCTCAAGCGACCTCCGTCGGATTCCGCCTTCCGCTACTTCTTCCTGCAGGTGGACGTGGCTGCCGTCTGCGCCGCCATCCGTGATTGGACGATCGCCCAGATCCCAGGCGGAGCAGCTGATCTCGATCAGCTGGTGTGCGACGGCAAGACCCTGCGCGGTTCGATTGATCCCACCACCGGAGGCGGTTCAGCCTTCATCGCCCAGGTGACGCTGTACTCAGCGGCCTTGGGCGTGGCGATCGCTCAGGCCTGCTACGCCACGGGTGACAACCACGAGCGTGCAGTGCTCCAAAGGTTGCTTGGTGATCTCGATCTCAAAGGTGTGCTGATCCAGGCTGATGCGCTCCACACGCAGCAAGCGTTTTTCGGCAGCTCATGGAGCAGGGGGCCGACTTCCTGCTGACGGTCAAATCAAACCAGAAGACGCTCTACCGCCAGATCGCCGATCAGCTGCTTGGAAAGCGCAAAATCCCTTTCCTGGCAAACGATCACGAGGTTAGTCATGGACGGGACATCACCTGGTCTCTGAGGGCGAAAGAAGCGCCGGAGCACATCAAGGCCAACTGGCAGGGCACGAGCTGGATAGCGGAAGTGATCGCCACTGGCATCCGCGACGGCAAACCGTTCAGTGCCACACACCGCTTTATCACCAGCCTGCGTACCACCCCAGATGCGTTGCTGCGCCTAGTGAGACAGCGCTGGAGCGTCGAGAGCTGGCACTGGATTCGTGACACCCAGCTCCATGAGAACGACCACCGCTACCGCGGCAACGGTGCCGGCGTGCTGGCAGCCCTGCGCACCGCAGCGATGAATCTGCTGCGCCTGACTGGATTTGGCTCAATCCGGGAGGGCCTGCAAGCGGTGATGCATGACATCACGGCACTGGTGGCGATGGCGCGACGCCAGCCAGAGGCCGAACCATGACCAGACTTTGAATCAGCCCTGCTTGACACCCTTCCTCAGCGTGCTTACAACACTAGTGGCGCTCTTGTTTTTTGAGTCTAGTTCTGTTCAATCCAGAGTGTTTTCTATTCTTGTGCTTCTCTGTACACTGCCACGACTGGCGCTCTGTTTGACATAGCTCTTCTCAATACAAAAATCTCTCAGCAAAGCCCCTTTCCCTTCCTTCACTCCACTGCTATTGAGCACCTGAGCGACATATATTCTTTCATCATCCTCACTTGTTGCCCCCATTCATCTAACGATGTCGTCTTCATTAAATCTTTCGGAAACACCACTGTATGTATTGACCGAAAGGGAGTTTCGGGAAGAAATCATCTATTTTATCATTGTCGACCGTTTCTTTGACGCTACTTCCGAGCAGGAGGAGCGGCGCGGTCTTTGGGATCGAGGAGAAACTGCCGGTTTATATGACAAGACATGGACGCAATGGGGCAAGTATTGGGGTGGCAACCTCTTGGGGATTATTGAGAAAATTCCTTATCTTCAATCTCTTGGTGTTACTGCTTTATGGCTTTCTCCTCTTTTTGAACAGGTGGATGACATGCAGTATGACCGCACACCGATGCATGGATATTGGACAAAGGACTTTAAGCGTATTAACCCTAGATTTCTCCCAGTTGGCGATTCAAATAGCCTCTCTCAATCTAAGACGATTAAAAGCTTGGTAGATGCTCTTCACGCCGCAGGCATCAAACTCATACTCGATATTGTGTGTAATCATAGTTCACCAGATATAAACGGAACCAAAGGGATCGTTTATGATGACGGGCGCCTATTATGCGATTTTAATAATGACAAGGATGGCTTCTACTACCACAATGCTGAGATCACCGACTGGGAGGACGAGCAGCAGCTAATCTACGGAGAGATGTGTGGCTTGGCCACTTTTAACGAAAGCAATCCTGTTTACAGAAACTATATCAAGCAGGCTATTCGAGACTGGCTTGATGTTGGTGTTGATGCACTCCGTGTAGACACGCTTAAGCATATGCCGATCTGGTTTTGGCAAGAATTTACTTCTGATATTCAAGCTTACAAGCCTGGCACCTTTATCTTTGGCGAATACGGCTTTGGAAAGCCTTGGGATAATCGCACTGTGCACTATGCCAATCATTCTGGCATGTCTATTCTCGACTTTGGCTTATGCGATGCTATCCGCTTTGCTTTTAGTGGTGCGCCAAAGGGTGGCTTTGCGCATGTCCAGAACCTTCTAGAGGCTGATCACGTCTATAACAGAGCGAATGAACTTGTGACTTTTATTGATAACCACGATATGCCCCGTTTCCTGTCGATCTGTCCCAGTGAACGCGCATTGGAGCAGGCATTGATCTTGTTGTTCTGCCTTAGGGGGGTGCCATGCTTGTTCTATGGTACTGAACAGTATCTTGTCAACAATACTGATGGTGGCAATGATCCTTATAACCGACCGATGATGGAAACTTGGGATACCGGTGGAAACTGTTATCGTCTGCTGGACACGCTGATCTCCGTTCGTCGCCAAAACCAAGCATTAACTTTTGGTAGTCATCAGCAACTCTACGTTTCAGACAATGTCTACGCCTTTATTCGCTCCTATCGAGACTGCCATGCTTTATGTGTTCTGAATAAGGGCCCTGCTACACAAGTGACGCTTGATCTTGCTGGTCGATTTGCTGAAGACCAACTGACATGTGTTCTTACAGGATCGACCTTTGGCATTGCCAGTGATTGTCTCACTCTTGATCTTTCTCCAGGATCAGCACATCTCTTCAGCCAGCCTGGCCATCGCGTTGAAGGTCCTGTCGTTGCTACTTTTCAGATCAACGGCATTGAATCGCAGCCTGGTGACCAGCTCTTCTTACTGGGAGATTCTCCCGAGCTGGGTCAGTGGAACTTAGATCATGCATATGGCATGGAATATGTTAATCGTAATACATGGATCTGCGAGGTGGCATTCGCTGCATCCATTAACAAGCGGATTCGTTTCAAGTATGCTCTTGTGAATCACGCTGAGGGCAAGGCTCTGCGGGAGAATATCCTTCCCCGGCAACTGGTTCTGCCTCCTGCCGGTCGAGCCAAGGTTGATAGTATCTGGCAATCTTATTAGTCTTTCGCTCTTCCTCTTCAGAAGCTTGGATGCTTCTGTATCAACTTCTAAATCTCTGATGCGCTTTTCTTGATTCATTTCTCGTGGTCTCGCTATCCTGCTGCTAACTCCTCTGTTTCCTGATGACAAGCACTGTTCGCCCATTCACAAGATTAACGATGTTAATCAAGCGGCATCTCCATGCTAGATCTATTCGTGCTCAGCTGGCGCTAGGTCTGGCATTTGGTTTAGTGCCATGCTTGGCTTTAGGATTCTATGTCACGCAACAGTACACAAAATCCCGTGTTCTAACGCTTACTGAAAACAGATTGCAGGCCGAGGCGGAGCTGATTTCCTTTGGTCTTAGCCAATGGGGGCGCGGCGTCTCCAGGCTTGTCCATACAATTGCTGTTACACCGGCATTTCGCACAGGCCGTATTGCAGAGATTCAAACTGTTTTAGACCGTGTTGCATCCGAAGACTCCGATCGGCTCTGGCGCTTTTGGAGTGCATCCTCTCAACCAAAGCTGCTTGCTTCAGCGGGAGGCATTATTTCCTCAGAGATGAAACGGTCTGCAGAGAAACATCAGTTCACTCGATCGTATTACCAAGCTGCACTGCGAGGAGCGTCTACATACCAAACCGTTATTTCTAGAACTACGGGTAAGCCTTGTCTCAATGTTGCCCAGCCGGTTTTCACAGAAGCATCATTTACTCGTGTGAAATTTCAAGAGACTGGTCGGGCCATGGCCGCTGAACGCTTGATGCGACAGCCCATTAGAACCGATCTCAGCGGTGTGCTGGTGTTATGCATTCCCCTTGAACAGATTGGTTTCGATACAGGTCTTGTTGATCTTTTCAAGGATGAGAAAATACCCACCTTGAATGGCAACAACAGCCACGACTTCCTCCATAATCCCAAGGGCTTCAATAGCGCTATTGTACTCGTTAGCAATTCTGGGCAGCTGCTTTTTCCAGATGTTCGGAATCAGAAGAGTAGCATCCCCTTGATCGCCGATCTAAAATCTTCATCGCTCACCGGTCTCTATGAGTTTGCTCATCAATCCATGTCCGGCAGGGAAGGTTTCGTCACACTCTCAGCCAACGACCAACGATATTTCGCTTTCAGCTCAAAGGTTGATTCTGCTTGGTCTCTGATTCTTCTGCTCAATGACCGAGCTGTTACTGGCTCTGTTAACGCAATAGCACGGGTCCAGGCCTTTGTTGGCCTTGTTACTCTCTTGCTCGCTCTCTTCATTGTGGTGCTTCGATCAAGATCACTCAGTCGTCCTCTTTCTATTGCAGGATCTGCTCTTAAGCGCATTAGTACTGGCGACTTTGATGTGTTGATGCCCCCGGCAAGAGACGACGAAATTGGCGGATTGTTGACCAATGTGCAGATTACTGCTAATCGGCTCAAGAGCTATCTGAATGAGGTCACGTCATTTGCTGTTACGCAGAAGCAGATTGATACCGCCAAATCTATTCAGAAGGATTTTCTCCTTGCTCGGCTTCCTGTGTCCCCCGACTACGACGTTGCTGCTTTTTCGCGTCCTGCTCTTGAGATCGGCGCAGATTGGTACGATATGGTTGATCTGGGTGATTATGTCATCTTTCTTGTTGCTGATGTCTGTGATAAGGGCGTCCCGTCAGCGCTGTATATGTCAGTTTTTAGAAGCCTGATACGTTCCAAGCTGATTGAGCACTCTTTTGATTCGAGCGACTCTGTAAGCCCAGCCAATGTCATGCGGGCTGCGATTGAGCAGACCAACAACTATATGGCTGCTAACCAGAATGAATCTATGATGTTTGCGACGGTCTTTGTGGCCGTTGTGAATAAGCTCACTGGTGTTGCTGAGTATATCTGCGCGGGTCATGAGTCCCCAGTGCTGATAGGCGACGGCAGTGTTCAATCGCTTGATCAAGTAAGCGGTCCTGCCATCGGTCTATTTGAGGGGGCTTCTTACCAGCCATCGCGTCTGCAGCTCAATCGGGGCGATGCTTTAGTGATTTACAGTGACGGTCTAGTTGATGCGCGAAGCCCTGACGATGTCGGCTGGGGTCATGAGCGATTGCTAGAGGTTCTTCCTCGTTTGAGTTATGAAAAATCTGAGCAGCTGCTTGAATCTGTTGTGTCTGTTGTTGATGAGTACATGGACGGCTCAGACCAATTCGACGATCTGACAGTCATGGTCTTTAGGTGGACTGGCCATTGACGGTTGAGCGAGAGTCTTCGCTTCCGATGAACTTCTTGTTTGCCACGATAGCCTGATAGCGCTTCCCTCTGATCTCGCATAACAGCGGCGTGCCAAGTTTTCTTGAGCGACTGGGTACACGAGCGAATCCGATTCCGGCCTGCAGTGTGGCGGACCATCCTCCGCTAGTCACCACCCCAATTGGTTCCCGCTCGTTCTCGTCTACAAGCTCAAAGACTTTGTAGCCAGATCTGGGAATTGCTTTCGACTCAAGCCTAATGCCGACAAGGCTGGTGGAAGCGCCATGCTCGCATTGCTCCTCAAGTGCCCTTCTTCCGACGAAGTCTTTCGGCATTTCCAGATGGACCAACCATCCGAGCCCCGCTTCTAGTGGTGTCGTTGTTTCGTCCATGTCATTCCCATACAAGAGCATCCCTGCTTCTAGGCGCAGCGTGTCGCGTGCTCCGAGGCCGCAGGGTGCAACTCCCCTCTGCAGACACGTTTCCCAGAAGCGTTGTCCTGCCGATTGCTCCAACAGCAGCTCAAAGCCGTCTTCGCCCGTGTAGCCGGTGCGGGCGACGAAGGCAGCGCCGATGCCAGGCAGATCCAGCTGGCGATGGCCAAAGCGGGGGAGACCTTCCAGGTTGGTGCCGCTGATCGCCTGCAGGTGGGCTGCTGCCTCCGGACCCTGCAACGCCACGAGCACGCCATCCCTTTTGTGGTCGCTCACCTGAATGCCGGCTGGCTCCAGGTGGCTGCGGATCCAGGCGGTGTCGGCTGCGGCGCAGGCCGCATTGATCACCAGCAGCAGCTCATGGGCTTGGGCGGCGGCGTCCCAGCCGCGGTCGTAGACGATCAGGTCGTCGCGAATACCTCCCTGCTCGTTGAGCAGCACCGTGTAGCACGCCTCGCCGGGCCCGATTCGGAACAGATCCGTGGGAACCAGCCCTTGCAGCGCATCCTTGGCGCCGGGGCCGTTGAGGCGCAGCACGCCCATGTGCGAGATGTCGAACAGGCCGCAGCGCTCACGCACGGCTCGATGTTCCTCCAGCAAGCCGGCGAACTGCACGGCCATCTCCCAGCCGGCAAACGGCACCATGCGGCCACCGGCGCTGCAGGCCGCCTCGAACAGGGGGGTGCGCAGCAGTGCCTCCTGATGAGCCATGGCGAAACAGCGATAGATCGGATCCTATGGAGCGCACCGGACGGTTTGCCTTCAACAAGGGGAAGAGATCCAGGAGGTTCCCGCTTTGTGCTGGTTGCCCGCGGCCAGGCTGCCTACGTTGGGCGACCAGCAAGCCCCCCATGGGCAACCGTGCCTGCTGCCGCAGCTGCCGTCATTGCACGCCCCCGAGCGGCGTGGAGATGGGTTGGTGTCAGCTGCGTAAGCTGCCGATCCATGCGGAGTTGGCATCTGAGCTTTGGTGCCATCACTGGACGGCCCGGCCGCCGCGTCTGCCCGTGATGGGTGATGCGAGCGGCAGCGTTGAGCCGGAGCGCAGCAACCAGCAGTTGGCGTTAGCCGATGTGCTCGAAAGCTGAAGATAAGCCAAAGATCTGCTGCTAACTGGGGCGGAATGTGTTCCAGCGCTCCGCTTGTTCAGGTCAGCGGTGCCAAGCTGATCTGAATACAGCTCCGCGAGGTTAGGGGTTGATGGTGGTTGCCAGCGTTGCCAGCCCGATTGAATTGATGTCCACCCAGGTGGATAGCGAAACGGTGTCATTCCCCACCGGCGGAATGGTCTTCAGTCGCGGCCAGGCCGCTGATGCGATCTATGGCGTCCGGCGCGGCATCGTGGAGGTGATCAGCCCGCAGGGCGACAAGCTCTGCTACCGGCCTGGTGAACTGTTCAGCTACGAGGACATCGTGTGGAACGAGGATGTGCGCCACAACGATGCGGTGGCCCGCACCCCCGTTGAGCTGGTGCGTCTCGATCGCCTGCGTTTCCTCAACCTGCTGCACAACCACCCCACCATGGCGATCCTGCTCATTGGTCAGCAGCACGAGCGCCTGCGGGAGCAGCGCTCCAGTGGCACCTGCGCTTACTGACCCGGGTTTCTTCCTACCGGTCGAGCAGGAACAGCAGACTGCGCACCACCTTGGCGGCGAGCACGCTGCTCACGCCGGTGGGATCGAGCATGGGGGCCAGCTCCACCACATCGGCGGCCACCAGGTTGTGGTGGCGTAGCTCCTCCACCAGCGCGGCGAAGTTGTGCCAGTGGAAGCCGCCGGGTTCGGGCGTGCCCGTGCCCGCCATCACGGCGGGATCGAACCAGTCGAGATCCACGGTGAGATAAATGGGTTTGCCGCGCAGGGGCTTGAGCGCTTCGGCCATGCGCTCGATCGCCACCAGGCGGCCCGTGGCGCGCAATTCGGAGAATTCCTCGCGGGTACCGCTGCGGATCGCGATCTGCAGGAGTTGTTGGCTGGGTAGCACCTCCAGGCAGCGGCGCATGGCGCAGGCGTGGCTGTGGTGGGCGCCGAGCCATTCGTGGCGCAGGTCGGCGTGGGCATCCAGTTGCACCAGCACCAGGTCGGGGTGTTGTGCGGCCACCGCCGCTACGGCGCCGGAGCTGATCGAGTGCTCGCCCCCGAGCATCAACGGTTTGAGCCCCAGGGCCAGCACCGCCTGGGTGGCCTGTTTCACCGCGGCCACTACCGGTTCTGGGGCGCCGAAGGGGATGTCCACCGCGCCGAGATCGGCGATGGCGAGCTCCTCCAGGTCGCGATCGAGCTGTGGGCAGTAGCTCTCCAGGCCTGGGCTCACCTCGCGGATCGCGGCCGGGCCGAAGCGGGTGCCGGGGCGAAACGACGTGGTGCCGTCGTAGGGCACACCGAACAGGCCCACGCGGCAGCCGGCGTGATCGCGCTGGCTGCCCATGTAGATGGCGCCGTCGGTATCGAACAGGGAGAGGTTGGGCATGGCTTTAGGCGTTGAGGGCCCGCTCGATCGCGGCGGGGATGGCGTCGAAGGCGCCGCGCTGCCAGCGGGGGCTCCAGATCTCACAGCCATCGACCACGGCCGAGGCACGGGAGGCATCCGGTTCCAAATACCGACGGCCGTCGATGGCGGCGAACGTCCAGCTCCACCAGCCGCTCGGATACATCGGCACCCAGCCGTACATCGGATCGGCGTGACCGAACACCTCGCGGATCACCTTCACGGTGTCGATGTGCACCTGGCGGAAGGCCTCCGGTGATTCGCTCTGGGTGGCGAACACGCCGCCGGGCTTGAGGATGCGCCGGCACTGCTCGAAGAAGGCGCGGTTGAACAGGCCTTCGGCAGGCCCTGCCGGATCGGAGCCGTCCACGATCACCACGTCGTAGCTGGCATCTGCCGCGTTGGCGGCCCAGGCGATGCCATCGCCCACGGTGAGGTGGAAGCGGGGATCGCTCCAGCAACCGCCGCCGATCGAGGGCAGGTGCTGCTGGCTCCACTCCACCACCAGGCCGTCGATCTCCACCATGTCGAGGTGCTGCACGCCGGCGTGGCGCAGGCACTCGCGGGCGGTACCGCCATCGCCGCCACCGATCACCAGCACCCGCTCGATGCTTGCGGCGCCGCAGAGGGCCGGGTGCACGATCGCCTCGTGGTAGTGCCGCTCCTGGTGCTCGGCCGTCATCCAGCAGCCATCGAGCAGCAGGCCCTTGCCGTAGCGCTCGCTTTCGATGATCGTGACGCGCTGGAACTCCGACTGCTGCTCGGCGATCACCCGCCCGGCCAGGCCGTAGCGCACGCCGTCGAAGATCTCGTCGATCCAGCCGGGGGTGGGGGCGGGTTGGTTGCTGCTCTCGGCCATCGGCGGGCGGGTTCCTTCATCCAGATTTGCGCACCGCCTGTGTGCCCCCCGTGACAGCCTGAGCGCATGGCCGGCGCCCAGCCCACTGCCGATCTGCAGATTCCCCGGGCGGCCGGGCCGGCGCTGCGGATTCCTGCCGCAGAGCTCCGCTGGCGCTTTTCGCGCTCCTCCGGGCCGGGTGGCCAGAACGTGAACACCACCGATTCGCGGGTGGAGCTGGTGTTCGACCTGGCGGCCAGCGAGGCCCTGGGGCCGGTGCTCAAGGCCCGGGCGCTGCGGCGCCTGGAGCCGCGGCTGGTGGAGGGTTGCGTGGTGATCGCCGCCAGCGAACACCGCTCCCAGTGGCAGAACCGGGTGGCAGCCCAGCGGCGTTTGGTGGAGCTGCTGCAGGAAGCAATCAAACCTCCGCCGCCGCCGCGGCGTGCCACCAAGCCCACCCGCGGTTCGGTGGAGCGGCGTCTGGCGGCCAAGCAGCGGCGCAGCGCCATCAAGGGGCAGCGTCAGGGGCGGCTGCAGCTGCCCGACGACTGAGGCGGCGGCGGTTGGCACGGCCGAGCGCGCGTGGTTTCGTTCGCGGCGGTGTCCTGGTTTCTGTACGAGCTGTACAGATGTTGCGATCTGCGCTTGAGGCCGTTGCTGCAGCAGGTCGCCCGGGTTGGTGGGCTCAGCGGTTGGGGGCGCTGCCCTCCGCCCGGATCTGGGCTTTGGCCTGCTGCCAGAGGCCTTCCAGTTCGCGGATGCTGCGGCCCTGCAGATCACCGCCGAGGGCGGCTTCCACGCGGGAGAAGCGATCGAGAAAGCGACGGTTGGTGCCCGCCAGGCCGGTTTCGGGATCGATGCCGCACCAGCGGGCCACATTCACCAGGGTGAACAGCACATCCCCCAGCTCCTCCTGGGCGTGCGCCTGGTTGCCACTGGCCACGGCCTCCTTGAGCTCATCGAGCTCCTCGTGCACCTTCTCCCACACGCCGGCCATGTCGTCCCACTCGAAGCCGGCCGCGGCTGCCTGCTTGGAGATGGTCATGGCGCCGGCGAGGGCGGGCTGGCCGCGCACCTTGCCGGCGAGGCGATCGCTGAGGGGGCTGGCGGAGGGGATGCCGGTTGGATCCGTAGCTTTCTCGGCGGCCTTGATCGCGTCCCAGCTGGCTTTCACGGCGGCGCTGTCGGTTGCTTCGGCGCCGGCGAACACGTGTGGGTGGCGGCGGATCAGCTTCTCGCTGATGCCCGCGGCGATCTGAGCCAGATCGAACCGCCTTTCTTCCTGGCCGATCTGCGCATGCAGCACCACCTGCAGCAGCAGGTCGCCCAGCTCTTCTTGGAGGTGGGCGTCATCGCCATGGCGGATCGCATCGGCCACCTCGTGGGCCTCCTCCAGCACGTAGGGCACCAGGGAGGCGTGGGTCTGCTCCAGATCCCAGGGGCAGCCGCCCTCGGGGTTGCGCAGCTGGGCCACTACATCGATCAGCTCCCTTAAAGCTTCTGTGGCAGCAGGCTCGGCGGCCATGGACAGGTGATCACACGGTGGCGCCACCCTCGCATTGGCGGGCCGCGCGCCGGCTCAGCGTGGGGTGCGGCGGCGTTTGGGGCGCAGCAGCCTGGGGAGGCGCGGCATCGGGTCGCCGTCCTGGATCAGATGCAGCCAGGCGCTCGCTTCCACGCCGATGAGCACCGCCAGGCAGAGGCTGCGCTGCTCCTGCCAGAGCACCTGCAGGCTGTGGCCCAGTTGCACGGGGCTCGGTGCACCCCAGGGGTGAAGCAGCCCGCTCAGCGCGGTGATCAGGCTCGCCAGATACACCAGCCGGCCGGCACTGCCCAGCACGGGTGAGTGAGACAGCAGCGAGCGGTGTCGGAGCAGGCCCCGGTAGGGCCACCACAGCAGCCGCAGCGGCCCCCAGCGGCGGCTGGGGTTGGAGCGGGTGTCGAGATCGGGGGACAGCCAGAGCCCACCGATCAGAAAGGCCAGCGTTCCGGCCGTGATGCCGGCCAGCCCAAGCCATGGGCCCCAGATCAGCCCGAACGGCAGGGCCAGGAGCCAGGTGGCGCGGTCGTGCTGCTGGCCGCTGGCCATGGCTGCGGGTGGATGTTGCGTTGCAGAATGCCTGTATCGCCCGGTTAGCTCAGCGGTAGAGCGCCTGCCTTACAAGCAGGATGTCGCTGGTTCGAAACCGGCACCGGGCATTAGGGAATCAGGCCGCTGAGGCGGGTGCGGAAATCTCCTTTCGGCATGCCGCCCTTGAGTTCGCCGTGGATGGTGAATTCACCTTCCGGGTCGCTCACCACGAGATAGGTGGGCCAGCCCATGCCCTGCTTGTCGGGGTATTGGGCCATCAGCACGCGCCGGTAACGCCGGTAGGTGTCGGTGTCCTGGAGCATCACGCTCACAAAGCTGCAACCCAGTTCGGTGCACACCGCGGCGTCGTAATGGCTCATGCGATGGCAGGTGCCGCAGTCTTCCGAGCTGAACTTGAGAACGGTGTAGCTCATCGATCAGGCGTTACTGCGCGGACCGTAGCCATCTGTTCCCATCCGCGCAGACATCGCGATGATGGTGCTGCCAGCCCCTGCTGCATTCACCTGGCGGATCGATGGCTGACACACGGGATCGGGTGAGGCGCAGCGTGATCTCTGGTGCACGCCTCCTCCACGACACCACGGCCGGTGTGCTCGATGCCGCCCGTGAACTGGCTGATCCACGCTTCGCCCGGCAGCGGGCGCGGGAGCAGGAGCTGCAGCTGGCTCAGCGCGAGGGCCGCTGGCTCAGCGATGCCGAGCGTGAAGCCCTGAATCTCGCTGAACAGACACGCCTGCAGCGGCGCCGCACGCTGCTGATCCTGCTGGTGATCAGCGTGGTGCTGCCGCCCTTCTGGCCACTGGTGCCCATGTGGGTGGGGCTGCTCTGGTGGCCCCGCACCACGCGGCGCCTGCTCTGGATTGCTGGTTCAGCCCTGGGTGTGTTGGTGATTGCGGTGGTGGTGTTGCTGGTGTGGTTGTTGCTGCGTTGACGCCAGCTCAACGGCGCAGCTGCCGCCAGGCCTCCTGGGGATCCACGCCGCGGCTGCACAGCGTGATCCAGGGGCGCAGCGGGCCGAGCCAATCCGCGCGGTCCGGGGCGCGCAGCAACGCCAGAACGGCCTGGGGTGCCGGCGGCAAGGGAGACGTCATGGCTGGCATCGGCGCACTGGGGGGAGCATTCCCCCGTTGCCGCTGGATCAGCCCTGGCAGAGCGCTTCACTCACCTGCCACAGCCGCGCTCCGGTTTCGGGATTGAGGGCGGCCGGTGCGATGCGGCAGGGTTGGGGATAGCCCTTGAGGTTCCCCACTCCGCCGGGGCCATAGAACCCGCCGGCTTCGGCAGTGGGGGCCGTGGCGGCAAACAGCTGGGGCAGGGCGCCCATGGCGGCGCTTTGAAACAGCGGGTCCATCAGCCGGTAGGCCAGCGCTTCGAGCTTGGAGCCACGGGCGGCCACGGAACTGGGTTGCAGGTTGGTGCGCGCCAGGCCCGGATGGGCGGCGAGCGAGAGCACCCCACTGCCCTGATCCCGCAGCCGCCGCTGCAGCTCCAGTGCGGTGATCATGTTGGCCAGCTTGCTCTGGGCGTAGGCGGCCCAGGCGTCATAACGCCGCTCGCCCTGCAGGTCGTCGAAGGCGATGCTGCCGAAGTAGGAGGCGCCAGAGCTCACGTGCACCACCCGGGCCCCTGGGCGCTGCTGCATTAATGGCAGCAGCCCTTGGGTGAGGGCGAAGTGGCCCAGGTGATTCACCGCGAACTGCAGCTCTAGCCCCTGCGCGCTCAGTTGGCGGGGCGGCGCCATCACGCCGGCATTGTTGATCAGCAGATCCAGGGCACCCCAGCGTTCACGCACCGTGCGGGCGGCCTGCTGCACGCTCACCAGATCCGCCAGATCCAGCTCCAGAGGAATCAGTTCACCGCCCACCGCCGCCAGCTCCTGGCAGGTGGCGGTCGCTTTGGCGTGGCTGCGGCAGGCCAGCAGCACCCGAGCCCCACGGGCCGCCAGCGCGCGGGCGGTTTCAAGCCCCAGACCGCTGTTGGCGCCGGTGATCAGGGCCGTGCGCCCCTGTTGATCCGGACAATCGGCAAGGGTCCAGGGCATGGTGTGCGGCGCAACGCTCCGTCCAGGTTGCCGGGCTTGCAGGTTGCTCTGCGGCTGTCTAAAATTAAGTGAATAGCGCCTACGCCTCTCGATGTATCGATCATTCCGTCCCCCTGATCGTGGTGCTACTCCTCCTGGCCGCCGTGCCGACGATCGGCGAGACGCTGTTGACGCAGGACGCGCCGAACCAGACCTGGATCAGCAAGGCCAAGCAGTCCAAGAAGGCCAAGAAGGCCAAGAAGAGCAAATCCTCCAAGCACAAGCATCACAGCCAGCTGCTGAGCGATCCCGCTGCCCTGGCCTAGGCCCGCCTGGCCCGCAGCTCCAGCAGCGTTGGACCCATCCAGAAGCTGCCAGCCTGTGGGGCGGCAGCGGCGATTTCGGCGTCAGCCTCGGCTGCATCAGCGCTGCTCCAGAGGCCCAGCTCCTGGAGCCTGAGCCCATATACCTTCACAAACCGCTCCAGCCACTGCGCCGCTATTGATCCGGCCATGCCTGCCACCTGCAGGGGCTGCAGCGCTTCGATCCGCCAGCCCTGGGCCGCCAGCAGGGCAGGTAGGCGCCGATTCACATCGGGGTCGCCGCCGGCCTCCCGGAAGCTGCGCTGGCAGGCCTGTCCAAAGCGGCGGATGGCCTCGCCGTGAGGATGCAGCCCGAAGCTGTCCCAGTGCACGTATTCATGCAGCACCAAGGCTCCACCCGGCTGGCTGCACTGCTCCAGCCCAGCCAGCAACGGCTCGAGCTGCGGCAGAAACATCGCCACCCACCGACACCAGATCAGGTTGAAGCGCTCGTTGGGCCAGGGATCCTGCAGCAGATCGCAGGTCTTGAGTTCCAGCCGCGCGAGCCCAGCGGCGCTGGCCAAAGCCCGGCCTGCTGCCACATAAACCTCACTGCGCTCCAGGCCGAGAACCCGGCCACCGGGCCCCACCCGCCGCGCCAGGTCGAGAGCGGCAAAGCCCGGGCCGGCGCCCACATCCAGCACGCTGCAGCCTGCTTTGAGCCCTGCCCGCTGCCAGGCCGCCTGGGCCGCGGGCAACCAGAGCTCGTGCTGGAAGCGCAACCGCTCCAGCTCCTCGGCGTGGGTGCCGAGCAGGTAGCTGGAGTCGGCCATCGCTCGGCGGTGCGGAGGCTCAGTCTTCGGGGAACAGCAGGGCGGCGAGTTCGTCTGGATCCACGTCGTAGACGCGGGCCAGGCTGGTTTCAATGGCGGCGGTTACTTCGCCGGGCAGGAAGCGCATCGCATTGAGGGCGTCCTCGGCGATGTCGTCGGTGAGCAGCTTGTCGCCGTCGAGCTTTTCATCGTTGATCACCGCCATCACCCAGCTCTGGTAGGCGTACACCAGATCGGAGAACTCCAGATCGGGATCGTTGAAGTCCAGGGCCATCGCAGAAGCGGGCGAGCTGTTCTCAGTCTGCCGGCCGGTGGGGAGGATGGTCACCATGACGACCGCATCCCCTGACCCGCTGGCCCTGCAGGCCACCCTGGTGGACTTCGCCCTGGCCGAGCTGGTGCGTCAGCACCGTGACAGTTTTCCGCCCCTTTGGAGCGCCGAGAGCTGGGCCAAGCTGCTGATCTGGCTGGCGCTCAATTGCGGCTGCAGCGGCGATGAGGCTGGTCTCAAGCTGTTCGCTGAGGCGATCGGCCCCCTGCAGATGGGGCGGATGCGGCGGGTGTTTTTCGAGCGGGAGCTGGGGGATCTGGAGCTGCAGGTGATGGCCGACCCCGCCGAGCAGCAGGTGTTGATGCTGCCCCAGGGACCGGCCGAGGAGGTGTTGCAGAACGCACGGATTGCCCAGGCCCTGGAGCGGGTGGGCCTGGCGGCCAAGGTGCCCGCTGATCAGGCTCGCTGGCAGCACCTGGATGCGTTGGTGGCCATCCCCTGGTTGGAGCAACCCTGATGGAGTTGATCGCCCGCTACCGCAACGGCGGTTTCGAGGCCTTGGCCGATGGTGTGATGGCCTTCTTCGATCGCCGCGCTGATCTGCAGCGCCCCGGTGTGGCCTTCGGCCCCGGCGGCGGCGAACCCGCCAAGGTGTCCACTGACATCAGCTTGGTGGCGATCGATCGCTCCGATCCGGAAGCCTTTGCCCTGGCGGAGGTGATCCTGCGGGGTGTGAGCGCCGGCCTGGAGCGCTACCTGCAGGAGCGGCCGCTGTTTCGCGACTGCTGCCCGGAGCAGCAGCTGTTCGTGAATCCGATCTTCAACCTGCAGCGCTACGCCCCTGGCGAGGGCTTCAAGCGCTGGCACTGCGATTGGACGATCAGCGATGAAGCCACCGAGCCGGTGCACCGGGTGCTGGCCTGGATCCTCTATTGCAACAACGTGGAGGAGGCCGGCACCGAGTTCCATTGGCAGGAGCATCACGAGGAAGCCGAGCGCGGCAAGCTCGTGATCTTCCCGGCGGGGCCTTCTCACATTCACCGGGGGCGCGTGAATGCCACCCATAGCAAAACGATCGCCACCGGTTGGATTAACGCCGGTAGCCATGCTGGTTATCTGAAACGTCTGGCTGACAGCTAAGTCCGGCCGTTGTTGCTTTGATGTTTCTCCGGTGGCCAGACCATTGAATATTCCACTTGCTGTGGGAAAGGGATTTCGATGTCTTGTTGCTTGAATGCATGCCAGATCGCCTGGCTCACTTCGCTGCTGATGCTGCTGTTGTCTAAGGGATTGGCAATCCAGAAGCGCAATGCGTAATTGATTGCTGAGTCGCCGTAGTTAACCAGCAGCGCCTTTGGCGCGGGATGGGGTAGGACTCTGGATACCGAAAGTGCGGTGTTTTCAAGCAGGGCAATCACGTCTGATGGATTGTGGTGGTATGCCGCTCCCACGCTCACCTGGCTGCGACGCATTCTGTCGCTTGCTGTGAAGGTTGTTGTGGCCTCTGTGAAAAAGGTTTGGTTCGGGACTAATAATTCGGCGTTATCACGATCTCGCCATAGCAGTGTTGCCCTGAGCCCTAGCCTTCGCACTTCACAAGGGTCGCCATCCAGGAGCAGCACTTCTCCAGGACGCACGGATCCTTCGAACAGCAGCCATAGGCCGCTGACGAAGTTGGAAAATACCTCTTTGATGCCAAACCCCAACCCCACTGAAAGGCCGCCAGCCACGGCAATCAGCGCATTGGTGTTGAGGCCCAGTTGAACCGCCACGATCACCAGCCCGATGCCAACAACCGTGTAGCGCAGTATCAGCTCCATGGCTTTGCGGCTGCCATCCCTCAGACCGAGTGCGCGCTGCGCAATCCACGCCAGGCCCGCAGCCGGTGGACCGCAGCCCACCAGCACAAGGTAAATCACTACCAGGGCCTCAAATAACTTGCCTGCGTTAATAGAAATTCCAAAGAGTTCACCAAGCGGGGCTACGGCAAGGTCTTGGATGCTGTCTACTTCGCTAACCAGAATAATGCTGGCCGCTACTAAGAAGGCGGGCCGCAGCAGCCTGCTTTCCAGTTGATGCGTGGGTTCCTCTGGTAGCCAGATCAGCAGTAAACGATGCAGTAAGTGCAGGCTGAACCAGCCCAGCCAGAACAAGCCTAGAAGCAAGGTGAGTCCAAATGAATGGCCAACGGAGGCAAGCCCCAGCACGGCCAAGGTCAGCAAGATGATCCCAAGGAATGGGTAAGCCTCAGCTGGCCAATGTTTGATGAGCCGTCGTTGACGCGCTCGGCGCGACACTGCAACCGGAATGATGGCTAGCAGGAGTTGAATTAATACGCTGGGCCGTTCGAGATAAGCCAGCCAGCCCTGGCATTCGAGTAGTAGCTCCCTCATCGTTCTTTTTGAAAGAGATGGATTAGGTCGTTGGCGGCCTTGTTAGGGCTCACTTCGCCAAATACAAGCGATGAAATGATGCTTTGGGCACTAATGATGCGCGGATCGTCCTGATGCAAGAGGTCTGACACGGCGGCCGAGCGTTGTCCCGAGCTCTTTGACGCGCTTAAGGCCTTTAGCGTCCCTGAGCTTTGCGTTGGCACCTTCACAAAACGGTTGGCTGGCAGCACGGTTTGAGCGCCAACGGTGAGGTTGTGTTGCACGAGCGGATTCACCGCGAATCGACTGAATGCGAGAGCCCGCTCACGGCCCGCCTGGCTTGAACTGCGTCCTAGGGCAAACACCCGCAGCCTGTTAATCGGGCTGGCCATGCCACCAGGGCCACTGGGCAGGCTGGCGACGCCAAGCGATTCACCCAACGTCTTTCGCAGGCTAGGCAGGCTCACACTGGAACAGGGAATCCAATCCAGATGCCCTGCCCTGAATTCATTGAGTGCTGCTGATTGGTTGGCGTAGAAGGTTACCCGTTGTTGATGATTTGCATTTTGCAGCCAGGAGAGCCAATTGGTCAGGCTGTTTTTTGCATCGGGTTTGACCGTCTGCCCGCTCTCCAATTGCTGCACAGCATCAACAGCTCCCATGCTGCCAGCGCTCCAAAACAGGCTCGTGAGTTCAATGCTCAAACCAATCCTGTGGCCTTTAGCGCTGGCACTGAGCAGTGCCTGCAAGGTTGTAGGCGCTTGACTCAGGTGCTTGCGGTTGAAGCAAGCCACTTGGGTTTGGATCAGAATTGGTAGGCCGGCCAAGGCCCCATTCGTTATCCGCATCCGCTGCAGATCTTCTGGATTCAGCTGCTGTGCCAGGGCTGCGTTGATCGGGAATGGGTCAGCGAGTCGTTGAGCTACGAGTCGCTTCGCGGTTTCTCCATTGACAAACAACACATCGGGCCCCAGTCCAGCTCCAGTGCGCCGCTGCATGGCCTGGATGATCCGCTCTTCTGGATACAGGCTGAACTGGAAATAGGTGCTGGGGTGGATTTGGCGGTATCCACCATTCAGGATGCTCAGCTTCTCCCGGTAGTCCTGTAGAAGAGTCGCGTCGATCGTCTGATCACTGTTTGTGCTGAGGCTCAGATAGAGCACATTGGGGAGATTCCAGCTGCTGCAGCCAGTCAGGCTGAGGCCCGTCAGTAAGCCCAGCACAAGAGCATGCTGGCGAGTGGGCCTGAATCGTGATCCCTTGAGCGGGGTCATTTGGTGTAGTCAGCGCGCTCATCATCCCGGCTCCGGGGGCGTTTTGCGAGCATGGCTCGATCGCCTCTTGTTGCGCCTGTGACCGACGCTCTGCCCAAGACCTACGACCCGGTGGGCACTGAAGCGCGCTGGCAGCAGGCCTGGGAAAGCAGCGGCGCCTTCCACCCCGATACCAGCGCTCCCGGCGAGCCGTTTTCGGTGGTGATCCCGCCGCCGAACGTCACCGGGAGCCTGCACATGGGCCATGCCTTCAACACGGCCCTGATCGACACGATCGTGCGCTTCCAGCGCCTGCAGGGCAAAAACGTGCTCTGTCTGCCCGGCACCGATCACGCTTCGATCGCGGTGCAAACGATCCTCGAGAAGCAGCTCAAGGCCGAAGGCCAGCGCAAGGAAGATCTCGGGCGTGCGGCCTTCCTGGAGAAGGCCTGGGCGTGGAAGGCCCAGAGCGGTGGCACGATCGTGGGGCAGCTGCGCCGGCTCGGTTATTCGGTGGATTGGCGGCGCGAGCGCTTCACGCTCGACGCCGGTTGCAGCGCCGCGGTGATCGAGGCCTTCAACCGCCTGCATGAGCAAGGGCTGATCTACCGGGGTGAATACCTGGTGAATTGGTGCCCCGCCTCCGGCTCAGCGGTGAGTGATCTGGAGGTGGAGATGAAGGAGGTGGATGGCCACCTTTGGCACTTCCGCTATCCGCTCACGGCCGGCAACGGCTTCCTGGAGGTGGCCACCACCCGCCCCGAAACGCTGCTGGGCGACACGGCCGTGGCCGTGAACCCCAAGGACCCTCGCTATGTCGCGCTGGTGGGGCAGACCCTCACCCTGCCGCTGGTGGGCCGTGAGATCCCGATCGTGGCCGATGACCACGTGGATGCGGCGTTCGGCACCGGCTGCGTGAAGGTGACCCCCGCCCACGACCCCAACGACTTCGCGATCGGTCAGCGCCACAACCTGCCGCTGATCACGGTGATGGCCAAGGACGGCTCGATGAACGAGGCCGCCGGTCGCTTCCAGGGCCTGGATCGCTTTGAGGCGCGCCAGGCGGTGGTGGCCGCGATGGAGGCGGAAGGCTTCCTGGTGAAGGTGGAGGACTATCGCCACAGCGTGCCCTTCTCCGACCGCGGGAAGGTGCCGGTGGAGCCGCTGCTCTCCACCCAGTGGTTTGTGAAAACCGAGCCCCTCGCTGCCCGCTGCCGCGAGGCTCTTGAGAACGCCGATCCCCGCTTCGTGCCGGAGCGCTGGAGCAAGGTGTATCGCGACTGGCTCACCGACATCCGCGACTGGTGCATCTCCCGCCAGCTCTGGTGGGGCCATCGCATCCCCGCCTGGTTTGTGGTGAGCGAAACCGGCGGCGTGATCACCGACACCACCCCCTATGTGGTGGCCCGTGACGCCGCGGAAGCCCGCGCCAAGGCCGAAGCCCAGTTCAGCGGCGGCACCCACGCTCAGCCCCTGGTGCTCGAGCAGGATCCCGACGCCCTCGACACCTG
>VGPW01000030.1 GCA_016882545.1 Cyanobacteria bacterium M_surface_10_m2_179
GCGCAGGCGATGAATGATGTCGAGGTAGGCCAGGCCTGGCTTCACCATCATGATGTCGGCCCCTTCCTGCTCATCGAGCTGGGCTTCGGTGATCGCTTCGCGGGCGTTGGCCGGATCCATCTGATAGGTGGATTTGTCCTTGGGGATCGGCTTGCTGGCGGCGGCGCGAGGGGCCGAATCCAGGGCCTCGCGGAAGGGGCCGTAATAGGCGGAGGCGTATTTAGCCGTGTAGCTGATGATCCCCACGTGCTCGAACCCCTCTTCATCGAGGGCTTCGCGGATGGCGCCAACGCGGCCATCCATCATGTCGCTGGGGCCGATCAGATCCGCACCGGCGCGGGCCTGGGCCACCGCCTGCTTGCAGAGCAGGGCCACGGTCTCATCGTTGAGCACCACGCCTTCATCGCTCACGATGCCGTCGTGGCCATCGCAGGAATAGGGATCCAGGGCCACGTCGGTCATGATCGCCATGCCCGGGTGCACCTCCTTGAGCCGGCGGATGGCGCGAGGGATCAAACCGCCCTCGTTGAAGCACTCGGCGCCGTCTTCGGTTTTGAGGCCATCGGCCACCTTCGGGAACAGCACCACGCAGCGGATGCCCAGGTCCCAGGCGCGGCCCACCTCCTGCACCAGCCCCTCGAGGCTCCAGCGCTGGCAACCGGGCATCGCCCCGATCGGCTCATTGCTGGCGCCTTCGTGCACAAACAGCGGATAGATGAAGTCGGCCGCGCTGAGGGAGGTCTCCCGCACCATCGCCCGCAGGGCAGGGGAACGGCGCAGACGACGGGGGCGGTAGGTGAGCTCCATCCGGCGGACTCAAGGGCGGCAGGCTGGCGCGGATCCTACGGAGCATGCGGCGCTGCAGGTTTGCGAATCAGCCGCCCAGATCCAGCTCCACCTTCACCACGTCAACGGGGCCGCGGCCTTCGGCATTGAGCTCGCGGGCAGCCCGCAGGGCCGATTCGTGCACATGAAAGAGGTGAGCCTGGTCGGTGCTGCCCACCTCGATCAGGGCTTCACCATCGGAGCCCACCGCCAGATAGGTGCCCTTCTCCAGCAGCTGAATGGCATAGCGCTCCGGCTGGGTGCAGTCCTCGGGGTGGGCCGGATCGAGATGGGGCGACCAGAAGTGCAGCACCAACCTGAACCACGCGGTCCTATGTGATCAACGTAGTCAATTTCGGCAGGACCGCCAGCCGGCATGGTTAGGATATTGTAACTCATTCGCAATAGGCGACTGTTGATCCGAGCGGTCTCCCGGTTGGTGGATCTGCCCACCGGTGCCACGGCCACGGTGCAGGCCCTGGCGGCGGATGCCGGGCTGCGTCAGCGCCTGGAAGCCCTGGGGTTACGGCCCGGTCAGCCGGTGTAGGTGTTGCGCCGCGGCTGGTGGTCGGGCCCGCTGCACGTGCGCGTTGGCATGACCGAGTTGATGATGCGCCGGCGTGATGCCGCTCGGGTGAGCCTGGCCGCGTGAGCACCATCGCCGTCCTCGGCATGCCCAACACGGGCAAGTCGACCCTGTTCAACCGGCTCACCGGCCACCACGCCCATATCGGCAACTGGCCCGGCCTCACCGTGGATCTGATGCAGGCCGACCTGCAACTCGAAGGCCGCAACCTGCAGCTGGTGGACCTGCCGGGCATCTACGACCTGCGCGGCCACAGCGACGACGAAGCGGTGGTGCTCCGTTTTCTCGAGCAGAACCCGGTGGATCTGCTGCTGCTGGTGCTCAACGCCAGCCAGCTCGATCGTCAGCTACGGCTGGCCCTGCAGGTGCAGCAACTGGGCCTACCGGCCGTGGTGGCCCTGAACATGGCCGATGAGGCCAGCCGCTTCGGGGTGAGCATCAACGCCGAAAGCCTCAGTGCCGCCCTGGGGCAACCGGTGCTCCCCCTCAGCGCCAAATACCGCCAGGGCCTCGAAACCCTCCAACACACCCTGCTCGCCCAGCTGGATGCACGGGCCGGGCAAACCGCCGCGGTGCCCCAGGAACTGGAGGAACGGCTGGCGGCGGTGGATGCCGATCTCGACGGCGCCATGGCCGAGCTGGTGGAGCGATGCGTCACCCTGCCTGGCCGCTGGCGAGACCAGCGCAGCCGCCGCCTCGATGCGGTGCTGCTGCACCCACTCCTGGGGCTGCCCCTGTTCTTCCTGGCCATGGCCCTGATGTTCCAGGGCATCTATGCGATCGGGGTTCCGGTGCAGGAAGGGCTCGGCAGCCTGTTGGATCAGTTCGGCCAGGCGGTGCTCAAGCCCTTGCTGGCGCCGCTGCCCGCGCTGCTGCAGGGCTTCCTGCTGGAGGGGCTCTACCAGGGCCTGGGCACGGTGATGGCCTTCCTGCCGGTGATCGCCCTGTTCTTCCTGGCGATGGGGGTGGTGGAAGACAGCGGCTACCTCTCGCGGGCGGCGTATCTGATGGATGCCTTCATGGAGCGGCTCGGCCTCGATGGCCGCAGCTTCGTGCTCTCGCTGATGGGCTTCGGCTGCAATGTGCCGGCGCTCCTCGGCACCCGCGTGATGCGCGATCGGGGGCTGCGCCTGCTCTCAATGCTGGTGATCCCCTTCTCGCTCTGCTCCGCCCGCCTCAACGTGTTCCTGTTCATGGCGGCGGTGTTCTTCCCGCCGCGCATCGGCGGCCTGGTGATCTTCGGGCTCTATCTGATGAGCTTCGCGGCGGCGCTGCTCACCGCGCTGGTGTTCCGCGGCCGCTTCCCCAGCAATGAGCCGCTGGTGCTCGAGCTGCCTCCCTACCGGCTACCCACCGCCGGCCAGATGCTCAGCCGCGCCTGGAGCGAGGTGAAGCTCTTCTGGATCTGGTCGCGGCGATTCATCATCCTCGGAGTGGTGGCGGTGTGGCTGCTGAACAACCTGCCGGTGGGCGTAGAGCCCGCTTCCAGCGCCAGCCTGGCCGGCCAGCTGGGCACCCTCACCCAGCCGCTGCTGGCACCGATCGGCATCAACCCCAAGCTGGCGGTGGCCCTGCTGTTCGGTTTCATCGCCAAGGAGATCGTGCTGGGCGGGCTGGCGGTGATCTACGGCCAGGCCGATCCGGCGGCACTGAGCCGGGCGATCGCCAGTGATGTCACCTGGCCCTAGGCGGTGAGCTTCATGCTGTTCACCCTGCTCTACACGCCCTGCCTCTCCACCGTGGCGGTGATCCGCAGTGAGTCGAAACGGCTGGGCTTCACGCTGTTGAGCGTGGGCTGGTCGTTGCTGCTGGCCTGGCTGGTGAGCTTCGTGGCCTTTCAAACGATCAGCCGCCTGATCTGATCAAGTCCAGTTGCCGCCGAACATGTCGTCGTAGCCCTCATAGGGGTCGTATTCGGCCCAGCCGGGGCTGGCTTCATCGAAGAGGCCGTAGCGGGCCGCCTCGTCGTCCATCAGGGTGTTGCCGGTGGGTCGGGTGTCGCAGGTCACCCCACCGCCGCTGGCGGGCTGGCAATCGGTGAACTCCACACCCGCCCGGGCCGGCAGCGCAGCCAGCAACAGCAGGAGCAGTGGCAAACAGCGAGCCATGGTCAGCATGGGGTGATACCTGAGATGATGGCGTCCGCTTAGAGCCTGACAGCGATGTACACCGATTGGACCGCCGTTGCACTGCTGCTGCTCACCACCACTCCCCTGCTGGTGGTGGTGGCCACAGCCGCCTTCTTCATCTGGCGCCAGAAGTCGAAGCGCTGAGCTGGAAACCGCTGGCCCTGGTGCGATCGCTCAGACCAAACACCATGCTGAAGCGCGGCTTCACGCCCTGGCCGAGGCACTCCAAACAGGTGCGATAGGCCGCCGAATCGGTGCGCAGCACACCGCTGCCACCGCAGCACTCACACACGCTGCCAGAGCCTTCGGCACCGGGCCCCTGGTTGGTTCTGGATCGGGCCATCACCGCTCTCGCTGATTGGCTTCAGTGTGGAGAGTTTTTGCCGCTGTGATCCCGAAACTTTCCTTAAGCCCTGGCGGCAAGGCATCCCCGTAGTGCCAGCAGATCAACGGCTTGCAGCAGCTCCGCGCAGCTGATCCGCGTGCCCACCGGCACCAGCTGCAGCTGGGAGGCCATCCAGCCCACCACCGCCGGCGCATCCAGCCCCTGCTCCTGCAGGCTCGCCAGACCCACCCCCCCCTCCCGCTTCGACAACCGCCGGCCCTCGCCATCGCGCCAGAGCGGCAGATGCCAGTAGTCGGGCAGTTCTCCTCCCAGTTCGCGGATCACCGCCACCTGGGGAGCGGTGGCACTCCAGAGGTCGTCGCCCCGCACCACATCCGCCACCCCCAGGCACAGCTCATCAACAGCGGTGGCCAGGTGGTAGGCCAGAAACCCATCGGCCCGGCGCAGCACCACATCGCCCACCTGGCTCTGGGCATCCAGGCCACCGGCGGCAGCCACCCGTTCCGGCCAGGTGATCAGCCCGGGCGGCAACCGCAACCGCCAGCTGGGCAAACGCCCCTGCTGCACGCCCCAACCGTCGCCTCGCTCGCGGCAGAGGCCCGGATACACCGGCGATGCCCCATGGGGTGCGGAGATATCCGCCAGCAAACGTCGACTACAGCGGCAGGGATAGAGCCGGCCGCTGCGGCGCAGCCAGGAGAGCACCGAGCTGTAGAGCCCGCGGCGCTCGCTCTGACGGATCAGCGGACCATCCCAGTGCAGCCCCAGCCAGCGCAGATCCGCCAGGATCGAGGCCTCGGCTCCCGGGCGGTTGCGGGGGGTGTCGAGATCGTCGATGCGCAGGAGCCATTCACCGCCCTGCAGGCGCGTGATCAGCCACGACAGCAGCGCCGTGCGCAGGTTGCCGAGATGCAGCCGGCCGGTGGGGGAGGGGGCGTAGCGGCCGCGGCGGCCCTGGCGACGCCACTGCGCGCCAGCCTCAAGCTGCTGCTGCAGGTGCTCGGGCAACACAGGCCGCTGGCAAGAACCCCCTGCAGCATCCCGCAAAAAAGGCGGCCCTGGGGCCGCCTGCAACAGGTCGCTGGTCAGGAGCGAATCAGCCCTGAACGCGGTCCTTGAACAGCTTGCCGGCGGTGAAAGCAGGCACGCGCTTGGCGGGAATCTTGATCTTGTCGCCGGTCTTGGGGTTCAGACCCTGACGGGCGGAGCGCTCACGGGGCTCGAAGGAACCGAAGCCAAGGATCGACACCTTCTTGCCTTCCACCACGGAGTCAATGATGGTGTCAATGGCGGCATCAACCACCTGGGCGACGTCGGTTTTGGTCAGCTCAGTGCGTGCAGCAACGAGGTTGACGAGGTCAGCTTTGTTCATCGGAGTGGGAAAGCCTCTGGGTTCAGTAGCAGCCGGGCGGATCGGGAACACCGACCGCCACTGGTTTCAGCGCGCCAATGGTATGGGGGTTGGCCAGAGGCGGCAACCATCGAACCCCTTCCGCTGCCGAGGTTTTGCCAGTTTTGTCACAACAGGTGCCATTCCGCACCGCTGAGGCCAACGCTCACACGGCCGCCTGAGCGGCCAGATCCGTGAGGTTGAGCTGATCGAGAACATTGCGGCCCGCCGGCACCAGCGCCTCACCGCGCAGGGCCCCCAAACCCGCCCCACTGGCCAACCAGGCCGGCTGATCTGGCGGCAGCCAGGCGCGCAACTGCTCAAGGCTGCGCAGCCAGCGGCCCCAGTGAAAACTGCGGCGGGTGCGCAGCGGTGCCAGCGCCGCCGGCCCCACCGGGCTGAGCACACGTCCAGTGAACAGGATCGACGCCTGCACCGCCGGAGCCTGGGCCAGCAGCACCGCGGCGCCCGGGGATGGCCCAGGCGTCCAGAGCAGCCGCAGCCCGGGCTTCAGCTCCGCTTCCGCCGCAAACGGCTGCAGGTTTTGGGTTCCCGGCAGCAGGTAGGCCTCCTGCTCCTGCACGTGCACCGGCCAGCCAAGGGCCTCCTGAAAGCGGCGCAGGCGGCCATGGCCATCGCGGCCGGTGAGCACGATGCAGGCGGCTGCCAGGCCGGCGCTGTGCTCCTGCAGAAAGGCCAGGTTGGCGTCGTTGAAGGCCGGGCAGTCGATCAACACACCCTGGGCGCCGCTGGCATCCACCACCTCCAGCCACCAGGCGCTGCCGCCCTGGCTATCGCGATTGGGGGCGAACAGCCAGAGGCCATCCAGCACCGGCCGGGGCGGGCGACCGGCGGCGGCCGGTTGAGCTTGCGGCCATGACATCGAAGGGCAGAAGCCGTTGACAACACCTAGCTTGTGGCAACGGCCTCCAGGCTCCGGTGCGCACGATCCGTCTGGGACAACCCTGGCCCCTGGGGTCGATCGCCACCGAGCAGGGCGTGAACTTCGCGCTGGCGGCCCCGATGGCCACCCGGGTGGAGCTGCTGATCTTTGCCTCGGGCAACGCACCCGAGCCGGATCAGGTGGTGGAACTCGACCATCGCCATCGTTCCGGCGACATCTGGCACGTGGAGCTGGAGGGGGTCGGCATCGGCTGCTGCTACGCCTACCGGGTGTTCGGCCCGCTGCTGCCGGGCCACCACGGCTTCAATCCCTCCAAGCTGCTGCTCGATCCCTGTGCCCGCGCCATCGCGGGCTGGGACGTCTACCGCCGGGTGGACGCCACCGGTGCGGTGCCGAACACGGCCTCCTGCCTGAAGGGGGTGGTGACCGAACGCGACCGCTTCGATTTCCGCAGTGCGCCCCGGCCTCGCCACAGCTGGCAGCGCACCGTGATCTATGAGCTGCATGTGGGTGGCTTCAGCCGCGGGGCCGGCAGCCCGGTGAGCGAAGCGGCGCGCGGCAGCTACCTCGGGCTGATCGAGGCGATCCCTTATCTCAAGGAGCTGGGCATCACCACGGTGGAGCTGCTCCCGGTGATGGCCTTCGACCCCCACGATGCGCCCGCGGGCCGCCTCAACTATTGGGGTTACAGCCCCCTGAGCTGGATGGCGCCCCATCACGCCTACCAACAGGGAGACGATCCGCTGCAGATCCGCCACCAGGTGCGCCAGCTGGTGACCGCCTGCCATCAGGCGGGGCTGGAGGTGTTGGTGGACGTGGTTTACAACCACACCTGCGAAGGCAATCAGGCGGGGCCCACCCTGAGCTGGCGCGGTATCGACGACCGCAACTACTACCACCAGAACGCCAAGGGCGATTACCTCGATGTGAGCGGCTGCGGCAACTCGATCGCCGCCAACCGCCCCCACGTGCGCCGGCTGATCCTCGAATCGATGCGCTGCTGGGCGCTCGAGCTGGGGGTGGATGGGTTCCGCTTTGATCTCGGCATCGCCCTGAGCCGCGGCGAAGAGCTGGCCCCCCTCGATCACCCCCCCCTGTTTGAAGAGATCGAAGCCGATCCGGAGCTCGCCGATCTGAAGCTGGTGAGCGAACCCTGGGATTGTGGCGGCCTCTATCGCCTCGCCGACTTCCCCGCCAAACGCGTGGGCGCCTGGAACGGCCGCTTCCGCGATGACCTGCGCCGCTTCTGGAAGGGCGATGAGAAGAGCTGTTGGACCATGGGTCAACGGCTCGCCGGCAGCCCAGATCTGTTCGGTGGCGTGCCGGCGCTGCTGGGCCGCAGCATCACCTTCCTCACCGCCCACGACGGCTTCACCCTGGCGGATCTGGTGAGCTACAGCCAGAAGCACAACCTGGCCAACGGCGAAGACAACCGCGACGGCGACGACCACAACAACAACTGGAATCACGGCGCCGAAGGGCCCAGCACCGATCCAGCGGTGGCGGGATTGCGCGACCGCCAGCTCCGCAACCTGCTCAGCTCCCTGCTGCTGGCCCCGGGGGTGCCGATGCTGCTGATGGGCGACGAGGTGCGCCGCAGCCAGGGCGGCAACAACAACGCCTGGTGCCAGAACAACCGCCTGGGCTGGATGCACTGGCAACCGGATGCCAACGATCAGGCCCTGCGCCTGTTCGTGCGGCGCCTGATCCACCTGCGCCACCACCTCAGCGATCTGCTCAACCCCGATCTACCCCACGCCGATCCGAAGCTGCTGCGCTTCGATCAGCCCGGCCACCTGCAACGCCACTGGCATGGGGTGAAGCTGGAGCAGCCCGACTGGGCCGCCTGGTCGCACACCCTGGCCTGGAGCCTCAACGACCGCGAGCGCGGACCGCTGCTCTGGTGTGGCCTCAACGCTTATCACGAGGATCTGAGCTTCGAGATCCCCGACTGCTCCGCCGGCTGGCAACAGGTGATCAACACCGGCCTGCCCGCCGGCGACGATCTGCCCCAGCAACCGCAAGCGATCAGCGGCAGCACCGCCGCGATGCGCAGCCGCAGCCTGGTGCTGCTGGTGAGCGATCCCCTGATGCAGGGGCATCAGCTCTGAAGGAAGCGGGCTGCGGGAATCGAACCCGCATCATCAGCTTGGAAGGCTGAGGTTTTACCACTAAACTAAGCCCGCAACAGTACAAACGCACCAAGGCGTCCGCCTCTGGACTGGCGTGTCCTGGATTTCACGCCGGTTGGAGCATTATGACCTGCGTGATGATCTTCAAAGGGAACCGCCTCCTTGCCTGCTGTCTCACCCGTTGCCGCACCCTTTGATGCCGCAGCGCTTCGGGGAGCCAGCCGCCTGAGGCTGCTGGTGGCCTATGGCCTCGGGGATGCCGGCACCGGCATGGCCGCCTCCCTGATCGGCTTCTACCTGTTCATCTTCTACACAGCGGCCGCAGGCCTGCCCGCCTGGATGGCCGGTCTGGTGTTGATGCTGGCCCGGCTCTGGGATGCCGTGAACGACCCGATCGTGGGCTGGCTCAGCGACAAAACCAACAGCTGCTGGGGGCCACGCCTGCCCTGGCTGGTGGGCAGCGCCCTGCCCCTCGGCGTGGCCATGGCGCTGATGTGGTGGCTGCCGCCTGGCAGCGCCTGGGTGCGCTTCTGGGTGTTTGTGGCCATCTCGGTGCTGGCCAACAGTCTTTACACCTGCGTCAACCTCCCCTACGCCGCCCTGGCCGCGGAACTCACCACCGATGTGTCGCTGCGCACGCGGCTGAACATGGCCCGCTTCACCGGCTCGATCACCGCCGGGTTGGTGGGCATCGTGCTGGGGGCGCTTCTGCTACGGGATCACCAGAACCCGATCAGCTACTGGCAGCTGGGGGTGATCTCGGGTCTGATCATCCTGGTGTGCACCCTGCTGTGCGCCTGGGGCATCGCCCCCTCCGCCCGCCACTGCCAGCAGCCGGAAGCCCAGCCGGGCACCACCCGCCGCCTGATCAAACGAGTGCGCAGCAACGGCCGCTTCATCAAGGTGCTGGGCCTCTACCTGCTGCTGTGGTGCGCCCTGCAGATCATGCAAACCGCGGCCTTGATCTTTCTGCCCGTGGTGATGCACGTGCCCGAGGGCTGGAGCAACTGGATCCTGCTGCCGTTCCAGATCAGCACCCTGGTGGGGCTGCAGGTGTGGACCACCGTGTCCCATCGCCAGGGCCGCATCCGCGCCCTGCATTGGGGCAGTGGGCTGTGGGTGGCGGGCTGCATCGGAGCGATGCTGCTAGTGCCCCTGGATGCAGCGATCAGCCCCCTGGGCTCCCTGGGCAATGGCCTGCGCCTCAGCCTGCTCGTGGGGGCGATCCTGCTGGTGGGGGTGGGAGCCTCCACCGCCTATCTGATCCCCTGGGCGCTACTGCCCGATGCCATCGATGCGGATCCCGAGAAGCCCGCGGGCCAATACAGCGCCTGGATGGTGTTCACCCAGAAGATCTGCATCAGCTTCGCGCTGTTTTTCTTCGGCAACCTGATGAGCCTCAGCGGCTACGTGGCTTCCCGCGGCATGGTGCAACCCAATAGCGCCCTGGTGGCGATCCGGCTGTGCATGGGCATCATTCCCGCAGTTCTGGTGGTGCTGGGGCTGGTGGTGATGCGCCGCTGGCCCGAGAAGGGCCTGCACCGTTTGCATCCCTCCACCGCCGGCTGACCTCCTCTTCCATGCCCCGTCTGCGCCGCATCCCCGCCTGGCTCCATCCCCGCTGGCTCACCCGGCTGGGGGAGAGCTGCCTGATCGGCGGTCAGGCCATCGCCGCCCTGGCCCGCGGCCAGGTGGGCATGAACGACCTGCTGGCCGAGCTGATGGAGGCCGGCCCGGGCAGTTTCTTGATCGTGGTGATCACGGGCCTGGCCGCTGGCACGGTGTTCAACATCCAGGCCGCCTCTGAGCTGGTGAAGCAGGGTGCCGGAGCCACCGTGGGCGGCATCCTGGCCCTGGGCCTGGCCCGCGAGATTGCCCCGATCCTCACCGCCACGCTGGTCACCGGCAAGGTGGCCACGGCCTACGCCGCCCAGCTCGGCACGATGAAGGTCACCGAGCAGATCGACGCGATCACGATGCTGCGCACCGACCCGGTGCAATACCTCGTGGTGCCGCGGGTGCTGGCGATGGTGATCATGACGCCGGTGCAATGCCTGGCCTTCTTCGCTGTGGCGATGTGGTCGGGGCAGCTGAGCAGCACCTTGCTGTATCAGATCCCGCCCTCGGTGTTCTGGAACTCGGTGCGCACCTGGATGGAGCCCTCCGACCTGCCGGCGATGCTGCTGAAGGCGGTGGTGTTCGGCCTGCAGATCGCCGTGATCGCCTGCGGCTGGGGTCTCACCACCCGCGGCGGCCCAAAGGAGGTGGGCACCAGCACCACCGGCGCCGTTGTGATGATCCTGGTCACCGTGTCGCTGATGGACGTGGTGCTCACCCAGATGCTGTTCGGCCAATGACGAGCGCGAGCCTCCCCGATCCCAGCCAGGGCGTGATCCTGGCGCCGCGTGCGTGGTTGCCGCTGACGGTGGTGGCCATGGGGGCGGGCTGCCTTCTGCTCTCGGTGTGGCTGGCGCTGGTGGTGAGCCTGTTCGGCCTGTTTCTGCTGCTGCAGAGCCAGATCCTGCGGTTGCAGTTCAGCAATGAAGCCCTGCTGGTGTGGCGCGGTGACACGGTGCTGCGCCGCTTCCCCTACAGCGAATGGATCACTTGGACCCTGTTCTGGGGCCCGGTTCCCGTGCTGTTTTATTTCCGTGAACAGCGCAGCATTCACTTTCTCCCGGTGCTGTTTGATGCCACGAGCCTGCGCGAGCAGCTCGAACGCCACGTGAGCGCCCAGCCATGAGCGACGACACCACCACCGCCAGCTGGCAGGAGCTGGCCCTCCGCGAACTGCAGCAGCAGCGCGATGCCCTCAGCGCCGAGATCAGCGAGCTCACCAGCCGCCGTGATCAGCTGCAACAGGAGATCACCAGCAGCTTTGCCGGCCAGTCGGATGCGATCGCCCGGCGGGTGAAGGGCTTCCAGGACTATCTGGTGGGAGCGCTGCAGGAGCTGGCCGTGGCCGCCGAGCAGATGGAGCTGGTGGTGCAGCCCCTGGTGGTGCAACCCTCGCCGCTCGACCAGCAGGCCGCCGCCCAGCCGGCCGCCCCGCAAGCCGCGGCCGCCACCAGCGCCACGGCCGCCGCAGGCCTGTTCAGCGGCGATGCGCACCTGATCCGCCAGCGTCTGCAGGAGTTTCAGGGGCAGCCTGATTTCTATGCCGACCCCTGGAAGCTGCGCCGCAGCCTCGAGCCCTCCGGTTCGGCCCTGCTCGACGACTGGTTCCTGAACCAGGGCGGTCGGGGCGCCCAACCCAGCAGCGGCAGCCGCAACCGCAATGCCCTGCTCGCAGCAGCGGCGGTTTCGATCCTGGGCGATCTCTACGGCGAACGCTTCCAAACCCTGGTGCTGGCCGGCACCCCGGAGCGGCTGGGGGAATGGCGCCGGGGCCTGCAGGATTGCCTCGGCCTGAGCCGTGAGGATTTCGGCCCCCAAAGCGGCATCGTGCTGTTCGAGCGGCCGGATGCGCTGATCGAGCGGGCCGATCGCCTGGAAGAGCGCGGCGAGCTGCCGTTCATCGTGGTGGATGCTGCCGAGCCGGCGGTGGAGGTGCCGATCCTGCAGTTCCCCGTGTGGCTGGCCTTTGCCGGGAGCCCCAATGAAATCGCCCTGGAGGACGACCTGCTGTGACCGATCTGCTGCAAACACCGCTGTTCTGCCTGCTGGCGGGCTATCTGCTGGGCTCGATCCCCAGCGGCTACCTGGCGGGCCGCTGGCTCCAGGGCGTTGACATCCGCACCCTCGGCTCCGGCTCCACCGGCGCCACGAATGTGTTGCGCCAGTTCGGCAAAGCACCGGCGCTGATCGTGTTTCTGGTGGATGTGCTGAAGGGCACGGCGGCAGTGCTGCTGGCCAAAGCGCTGCTGCAACCGCTGGGCATCACCGCCGAAAGCGACTGGTGGGTGGTGCTCGCCGGCCTGGCCGCCCTGGCCGGCCATATCTGGCCGGTGTGGCTGGGGGGCCGCGGCGGCAAGGCCGTCGCCACCGGGCTCGGCATGTTGCTGGGGCTCACCTGGCCCGTGGGCCTGGCCTGCTTCGGCGTGTTCATGGCCGTGATCTCGATCGCCCGGATCGTGTCGCTCTCCAGCGTGATCGCAGCCCTGAGCCTGCCGCTGCTGATGCTCGGATCGTTTGCCAGCAGTGGCAGCGGCCTGCGCCCCGCCTACCTCACGCTCTCGCTGGTGGCGGCTGTGCTGGTGATCTGGCGCCACCGCACCAACATCCAACGGCTGCTGGCGGGCACCGAACCGCGCATCGGCCAGAAGGGCTGACGCTCAGCCCAGCTGCCGGCTGCGCTCCGCCGCGGCCAGCACCGCCTCGATCAGGGCTGCGCGCACACCACCGCTCTCCAGGGCCCGCAGGCCGGCGATCGTGGTGCCGCCGGGGCTGCTCACCATGTCCTTGAGCTGAGCGGGGTGGAGCTGCTGCTCCTGCAGCAGGGCAGCGGTGCCGGCGAGGGTGCGCTGGGCCAGGTGGTGGGCCTGCAGCCGCGGCAAGCCCGCCGCCACCGCACCATCCGCCAGGGCTTCGGCCACCAGGGCCACAAAGGCCGGGCCGGAGGAGGTGAGCGCCAGGAAGGCATCCAGCTGCGATTCAGGCAGCAACAACACCTCACCCACCTGGGCGAACAGCTGCTGCACCCAGGCCTGCTGCGGCGCGCTCACCCCCTCACCCCAGGCCAGGCCCGTGAGGCCGGCCCGCACCAGGCAGGGCGTGTTGGGCACGGCCCGAACAATGCGCCAACCGGGGAACAGGCGCTGCAAACGCGCCACGGTGACACCGGCCAGCACCGAGATCAACAGCGGCGGCTCCTGGCCGGTGGGCGCCGGGGCGGAGGCGGCCAGCGCTTCGAGCTGCTGCGGCTTCACCGCCAGCAGCACGGCCTCGCAGCTCCAGGCGGCGGCGGCATCCACACCCACCGCCAAGCCAGGACGCTGCTGGCACAGCCGCTGCGCCGAGGCGTCCGAAGCCACCACCGCCCGCACGCTGGGCTCCGCCAGCAGGCCGCTCTCGATCAGCGGAAACAGCAGGGCCTGGGCCATCCGACCCAGGCCGATCACCCCAAAATCAGCGGGGGAAAAGCTGCTCAAGGGTGTGAAACCGGTGCTCAGCCGACGCTAGCGCCGTAGGTTTCGCGGCCCCAGGCGGGGGCGGGCGCGGCCTCGGGCTCCTGGCTCACCTCACGGGACACCACGGTGGGCGAGGAAGGCTCCTCGGCCGCGGCCGTGGTCACGGTGACGCAGCTGGGGGCGAACAGGAAGATGCTTTCGCCCACGCGCTCCTGGTGGCCATCGATGGCGAAGGTGCCACCAGCCACGAAATCCACGGCGCGCTGGGCCTGATCCGGCTCCATCATCGTGAGGTTGAGGATCACGGTCTTGCGCTCGCGCAGGGCCTGGATGGCGCGGGGCATCTCATCGAAGCTGCGGGGCTCCATCAGGGTCACTTCCGCCGCCGAGGAGGAGATCCCGGGCATGCCGATCACGTTGCTGCCCGCGAAGGGATCAACGCTGTCGAAATCGCTGGTGAGGGCTAGCGCACCCGAAGGGGTGGAGCCGCTGGTTTCCGGCACATCGCCGTGGTCGTAGTCGAGTTCGTCGTCGTAGCCGTCGAGATAGTCGTCACCGGAGACAACAGCACGCAGGCGGGAGAGCAACGACACCGTGAAACCTCGGTCTTGGCACTAAGCCTAGATAGCGTCCCATGTGGGGCCTGACAAGGGTTTCGGGCCAAACAAGGCGGAGCCGATCCGCACCCAGGTGCTGCCGGCCTGCGCGGCCTCGCGCCAATCACCACTCATCCCCATCGAGAGCTCCGCCAGCTCGAGCTCATGAGCCAGGGCGGCGCAGTCTTGAAACAAGCCGCGCCGCTGCTCAAGATCGAGTCCCAGCGGCGCCATCGTCATCAACCCCACGATCTGCACGGCCGGCAGCTGCTGCAGCTCAGGCCAGGCCTGGCGCAAGTCGTCTGCCGCAAAACCGCCCTTGGCGGGATCGGGGCGCAGCTTCAACTGCAGCAACAGCTTGGGGGTGACGCCCTCTTCGCCGGCGATCCGGGCCGCCCGCTGGGCGAGCGCCAGGGAATCCACCGAGTGAATCCAGCCAAACTGGCGCAGCACCGGCCGCACCTTGTTGGCCTGCAGGTGGCCGATGAAGTGCCAATCAAGCCGGGGCAGATCCGCCAGGGCCTGCTGCTTGGCGCTGGCCTCCTGCAACCGGCTTTCGCCAAAGCTGGTTTGGCCCAACGCCGCCAGCTCCCGGATCGCGGCGGCCGGATGGCCCTTGCTCACGGCCAGGAGCCGGGTGGAGGAAGGCAGCTCCGCCTGAAGGGCCGCCAGACGGGACGCCGCGGAGGCCTGCACAACCACTCAGATGAAGGTTTTGTCGAACAGCTGCCGCCAGCGGGCATGCACATCCGGCCCTTCGCGGCGGGCCCGCGCCAGGTTCTGCTCCGCCAGATGCCGGGCATCCATCAACGGGATCACCTCAAACTGAGCACCCCGCTCCTGCAACGTCACCACGAAAAACATCCGCTGGGCGTAGAGGGTGGCGTAGAGATCACGCCCCTCACCCGCTGCGGCCACGCGATAGAGCAGGCCAAACGTGGGGTGGTTGAGATAACGCTCGGTGCTCACTCCGTCTGTACCGGCGGTGACCAAATCAAAGGTCACCGTACCTCCACCGCAAACCCAGCAACAGCAGAAGCCCCAGCCCGGCCGCCCATTGCAGGGGGCGACGCGGCAGCGGATCGCGCAACAACTGGGCCGGTGCAATCCAGCGACCACCCCGGGCCATCAGGGCATCGGCCCCCTGTTCAGCCCGGAGCAACACATTGGCCAGCAGCCGCTCGCCCAGCGCCAGCACCAAACCCAGCGAAGCCTGCACCCCCAGGCGCCGCAGGTTCACCGAGCGGGTGGCCACCGAGCGCAGCAGGTTCTGAAACTCCTCCTGCACCAAGGGCAGAAACCGCAGCGAGAGCAGCAGGGTGAACCCCAGCCGCTCCACCGGCACCCCCAGCGGCCTCAGGGGCGCCAACAACCAGCTCAAGCCCCACACCAGCGTTTCGGGGGGCGTGCTGAGCAGCAGCAGATTGGCGCTGTGAATCACGGTGAACAGCAACGTGGCGCTGTTGAGCCCCAACTCCGCCGAACGGCGCGTGATCACCAGGGGGCCCAGGGGCAGAGGCCCCAGCTGCACGGGCCCCCAGCGCAGCAGCTCCCAGCGCTGGCCCTGCTGATCGGGCGCCAGGCGCAGCTCCTGGGGCGGGCGATTCAGGGACACCGGCGGCGCTGCGCCGGCCGGCAGGAAGGTGGCCAACACCCCCACCAGCAGCGAGAGGGCCAGCAGCAACGGCAGGGTGCGGCGCCAGATCCGCCAGGGCAAACCGCTCAGGGCCGTGATCAACAGCAGCAAGCCCACCAGGGCCAGCCGCCACCAGGGCCCCGCCAGGATCGGCGTGAGCAGAAAGGCCACGGTCCAGGCGAGCTTCAGGCGCGGATCGAGATCCCGCAGCCAGCTGCCGGTGCCATCGACGTATTGGCCGATGGGAATTTGCCGCAACCAATCCATCAGGCTCGCGTCAGATCACAAGCTCAACGGCCGCGCGCCTGCTGCCGCGCCAGATCCTTCTCGGCGTCGCGCTGCTGCTTGCCGCGCCAGAACAGCTTGAGGGGAGAGCCTTCAAAACCCAGGCCTTCACGGATCTGGCGTTCCACGTAGCGACGGTAGGTGTCGCCGAACAGCTTGGGGTCGTTCACAAACAGGGTGAAGCTGGGCGGCCGCACTGCTACCTGGGTGCCGTAGTAGATGCGGCCCTGGCGGCCGCCGCGGCTGGTGGGCGGCGAGCGCCAGCTCACGGCCTCCTGCAGCACTTCATTCACCACCGAGGTGCTCACCCGGCGGCGGTGCTGCTCCACCGCCACTGCGGCCACCGCAAAGATGCTCTGCACCCTCTGGCCGCTCAGGGCCGAGGTGAACAGCATCGGCGCCCAATCGAGGAAATAGAGCTTGGCGCGCAGCTCCTTTTCCATGGCCGGCATGGTGTGCGAATCCTTCTCGATCGCATCCCACTTGTTCACCACCACCACGCAGGCACGGCCGTCTTCTTCAATGCGGCCCGCCAGGCGCTGATCCTGCTCCGTGACGCCATCGAGGGCATCGATCACCAGCACGCACACATCGGAGCGCTCGATCGCCTTGAAGCTGCGGTTGATCCCGAAAAACTCCGGGCCGTAGCTCACCGAGCGCTTGCGGCGGATGCCGGCGGTGTCGAGGATTTTCCAGGTGTGGCCCTCGCGCTCGATCGTGGTGTCGATCGTGTCGCGGGTGGTGCCGCGGATCGGGCTCACGATCGCCCGCTTCTCGCCGCAGATGGCATTGAGCAGGCTGGATTTGCCCACGTTGGGGCGGCCCACGATCGCCAGCTGAATCGGCTCCTCGCCGGTGAGCTCCTCGGTGGGCGGCAGGTGACCCACCAACTTGTCGAGCAGGTCGCCGGTGCCGGCACCGTGGATCGCCGAAATCGGATAGGGCTCACCCAGGCCAAGGCTCCAAAACTCAGCCGCCATCGAGAGGCCGGCTTCAGGCGACTCGCATTTGTTCACGGCCAGCAGCACCGGCACGTTGTGGCCGCGCAGCCATTCGGCGATCGATTCATCCGCCGCCGTGAGCCCCTGCTGGCCATCGGCGATCACCACCGCCACCGAGGCCTCGGAGAGGGCCATGTTGGCCTGCTCGCGGATCTCCGGCAGGAATTCGCTGTCGTCGTCGAACACCAGGCCGCCGGTGTCCACCACCTTGAAATGGCGATCACGCCAGTAACCGTCCTGATAGGTGCGATCGCGGGTGACACCGGGCTCGTCGTGCACGATCGCCTCACGGCTCTTGCAGAGGCGGTTCACCAAGGTGGATTTGCCCACATTGGGGCGGCCTATGATGGCAACGACCGGCAGAGCCAAGCGGGTATCACAACAACTGTCGTGACTTGACCCTACAGGCCAGCCGAAGCCGAAATCTTTCAGCGCGTCTCAGGACAAGACGCCACGAGTCTCGCTAGGGCATGGGTGTTCTGAGCCCCGCCCCCTGCGGCGGCTGCCCCGATGGTGGAACTGATCGCGGCGATCGTGGTCGACCTCTCCGACCAGAAGCTGTTTGTGTACAACCCCAACCAGGAACTGGTGCGCACGGTGCTGGTGAGCACCGGCAAAGCCGCCACACCCACACCCACCGGCAACGGGCAGGTGTACACCAAACACCGCAGCGTGACCATGCAAGGGCGTGGCTACGTGGCGCCGGGCGTGCCCTGGGCGATGTGCATCACCGAAAACGGTGCCATCTGCCTGCATGGCGCCCCCTGGCAGGAAGCGGCCGGCGAGGCCTTCGGGGTGCCCCGCAGCCACGGCTGCATCCGCATCCCCAGCCCCCACGCCCGCTGGCTGTTCGAAAACACCCCCGTGGGCACGCCCGTGAACATTCAGGCCTGAGCCCGCTCAGCTGATCGGCAGATCGCCGGGATGCCCCGCCACCGGATCGGCCGGCTGCTCCCGCAGCTCCGGCAGTGGCCCCGTCTCCGGCAGCGGCTCCCCCCGCTGGGCCAGATGGGCCAGGAGCCAGTTCACCGCCGTGGCACGGCGGGTGCGGCGCGGATAGAGCTCACCGATGCGATAGCCGCCAAAGCCCAGTTGTTCCTTGAGCAGCTGCTTGTGCTCCTTGGGAATCGAGCGGGTCAGCGCCACGGAGGCGGGTCGCTGGGCGATGAACTGGGGTTCGATCGGAAACGACTCCCGCCAGCTGGCCTCTGTGGCCGGGCCCGCGCTCCAGGTGCCGGAGCCATCGGGCCCATAACCCAGGCGCGGCCAGATCAGTTCACACACGAAACGGTCGCTGGTGCGATCGGCGAGCACCGCCTCCAGCAGCGCCCGGCTCAGGGGGTAGCCCGCAGGCGTGGCGGCGGCTTCGGCAGGAGGCATCGGCCTGGAGTCCGACAATCAACGCACCATGATCACCGCCCCACCCCCCCTTGAGCTGCTAGGCCGCGGCAGCCCCCGGGCGCTGCGCTGCCGCGTGCTGCAGTCGCCGCTGGCGGGGGTGAGCGATCGCATCTTCCGCGGCCTGGTGCGGCGCTGGGCGCCCGATGCGCTGCTGTTCACCGAGATGGTGAACGCCACCAGCCTCGAGCTGGGACACGGCCTGATCAAGGTGGAGGAGCTGGCCAGCGAGCCGGGGCCGATCGGGGTGCAGCTGTTTGATCACCGGCCGGCCGCCATGGCCGATGCCGCCCGGCGGGCCGAGGCGGCCGGCGCCTATCTGATCGACATCAACATGGGCTGCCCGGTGAAGAAGATCGCCAAAAAGGGCGGCGGCAGCGGCCTGATCCGCGACCCCGAGCTGGCGGCGCGCATCGTGGAGGCGGTGGCCGCGGCCGTGACGGTGCCGGTGACCGTGAAAACGCGCCTGGGCTGGTGCGGCAGCACCCTCGATCCAGTGAGCTGGTGCCGGCAGCTGGAGGGCGCCGGCGCCCAGCTGCTCACCCTGCATGGCCGCACGCGCGAGCAGGGTTTCAAGGGCCAGGCCGACTGGGCCGCCATCGCCGCCGTGAAAGCGGCCCTGGCCATCCCGGTGATCGCCAATGGCGATGTGAACAGTCCTGAGGATGCGCTGGCCTGCCTGGAGCGCACCGGCGCCGATGGCGTGATGGTGGGGCGCGGCACCATGGGCGCCCCCTGGCTGGTGGGCCAGATCGATGCCGCCCTCAGCGGCCGCCCGATCCCCCCAAGCCCCGGCGCCCTGGAGCGCCTCCACTTGGCGGCCGAGCAGCTGCAGAGCCTGGTGGCGGCCCGCGGCGACCACGGCCTGCTGATCGCCCGCAAACACATGAGCTGGACCTGCACCGGCTTTGCCGGCGCCCCGCAGCTGCGCCATGCCCTCATGCGCGCCCCCACCCCGGCCGAGGCCCTGGCCTTGCTACACACCGCCGCGGCCCAGCTGGGATGAGAGCGGAGCTCTGGCTTGCCTGGCTGGTGCTGCTCTGGCCCCTGTGGCTGAGCCGGCGCCCCGAAGCCCAGTGCCCGCTGTGGATGCGCCGCAGCCTGCTGCTGCTGTTGGCGCTCCTCGCCCTGCGCTACCTGCACTGGCGGGTTGCCTTCAGCCTCAACCTCACCACGCCCCTGGCGGCGAGCTTGAGCGTGGTGTTGCTGCTGGCGGAGGGCTGGCTGCTGCTGAGCGGTTTGCTGCCGCTGCTGCTGGCCTGGCGGCGCTTCAGCGATGGCCGCAGCGAGGCCGATGCCGCCCAGAGCCGCTGGCTGGCGAGTGATTGGCAGCCCTGGGTGGATGTGCTGATCCCCACCTGCGGCGAACCGCTGCCGGTGCTGGAGCGCTGCCTGTTGGCCTGCAGCCAGTTGAGCTATTCCCGGCGGCGCCTCTGGGTGCTCGATGACGCCGGCCGCCCCGAAGTGGCCGCCCTCGCCGCCCGCTACGGCTGCTGCTACCACCACCGCCCCGAGCGCCGACACGCCAAGGCCGGCAACCTCAACGCCGGCCTGGCCCTGAGCGATGGCGAGCTGGTGGCGGTGTTCGATGCGGATTTCGTGCCGCAGCGGCACTTTCTCGAGCGCACGATCGGCCTGCTGCTCGATCCGCAGGTGGGGCTGGTGCAAACCCCACAGCACTGTCTCAATGCCGATCCGGTGATGCGCAACCTGGCGATGGAGGCCTGGCTGCTGCCCGATGAGGAGAGCTTCTACCGCTGGATCGAACCGGTGCGCAGCAGCTGGCGGGCGGTGGTGTGCGCCGGCACCAGCTTTCTGGTGCGCCGGAGTGCTCTGGAGGAGGTGGGCGGCTTTGTGGAGCCGGCGATCTCGGAAGACCTGGTCACAGGCATGGTGCTCGCCTCGCGCGGCTGGGAACTGCGCTATCTGGGCGAAAAACTGAGCGCCGGCCTGGCGGCCGAAACCATGCTGGATTTTGTGCGGCAGCGGCAGCGCTGGGCCTCGGGCACCCTGCAGGCGCTCCGGCTCCGCCAAGGGCCACTGCGGCTGAAGGGCCTGAGCTGGGGCCAGCGCCTGGCCTATCTGGAAGGCGCGCTGCACTGGTTTAACACCGTGCCGCGGCTGCTGCTGGTGTTGATGCCGCTCTGCATCGGCTGGCTGGATGTGATGCCCGTGCGGCTCACAAGTCAAGCCGTTGTGGAGCTGCTGCTGCCCCTGTGGATCGCCCTGTTGCTCAGCGTGGGCTGGCTCAACCGCGGCAGCCGCCATGCGCTGCTGGCCGATCTGCCCGGCTGGGCCCTGGCGGTGCCCCTGGCCGCCACGGTGCTGGCGAGCCTGTGGGGGAGGGTGCAGCCGTTTCGGATCACCCCCAAACACCGTGTGCAGGGCGGGGGAGGCATCGCGCCGGTGTTGGCGGCGCCGCTGCTGGTGTTGCTGAGCCTCAACAGCCTCAACCTGCTCTGGATCCTGGCGCGCCTGGCCCAGGGGGGCGCCAGCGCCGGCGCCTGGCTTGGGCTGCTGTGGGGCGGGCTAACGCTGCTGGGCTTGCTGGTGGCGCTGCGGGCCTGCCGGGATCCCGCCGCCGGTGATCCCACGCCGTGGCTGGCGTTAACGCTGCCGGCCTCACTGCAGGCCCGCGATGCGCTGGGGCACCCCCAACAGCTGGCGGTGGAGATCACAGCGATCAGCGAAAGCGGCGCCCTGTTGTCGCAGCCCCCCGCGCTGCCGCAGGGCTGGAGGCTCGAGCGCCTGCAGCTGCTGGCACCGGACTGCAGCAACCTGCTGCCATTGCCTCTGGATCCCAGGCCCAGCCACGGCCGCCGGCTGGCTTGGCCCATTCAGCGCGACAGCCTCAGCGCCCGCCAGGCCCTGCAGAGCTGGCTCTACGGGCGGCCGGGCGCCTGGCCAGAACGGCGAGCTCCTGCGGAGTGGCGCGCCCTGGCGGCGTTGCTAGCGCGGCTGATCAGGCCTGACTGGGTGCAGCAAGATCAGCTGAGCCTGGTGCCGCAGCAGCTGGGGCAGCCGGTGGCTTCTGGGCCATTGGGGGAATCTCCAGCAGATCGCGGCTGCCGGTGATCGCCATCACGGCCAGCAACACCAGGATCAGAACATTGCTACCCACATGCAGGCGCCGCCAGGCGAGCTGGCGGGTGATCTCCGGCCGGGCAGCCAGGTTGAACAGAAACAGCCCGGTGAGCAGCACGCCACTCCAATAGTGGGAGCTCCAGAAGGCGCCGCTGAAGGGGTTATCGGAGAGGCGCCACACCTCAGGCTGGCTGCCCAACCCCAGCAAGCCCGCCCAGGTGAGCAGGGTGAAGCTGGCCCGCAGCGGCGCACGCTTCACCTTGAGCAGCGCCAGCAGCGCCACCAGGGTGCCTGCGGCCACGAGCAGCAGCAGCGCCAAACGCGGCGTTCCGCCCAGGAAGGCAGCCCCGGGATCCATCGCCTTGCTGATGAACGAATACACGAGGGCGATCAACACCGCCACCACCACACCGGCGGTCACCCAGCGGCCGTGATCGGCGTGCTCGCGGGGCACCAGCGCCGGCTGCTGGGTGATGCCCAGCCGCTTCTCGCGCACGAGGATGCCCAGCCGGATCGTGGCGCCCACAACCGGATACACAAACAAAATCACCAGCACCGGATGGAGCAGGGCGAACCAATCGAGCGCCGTCATCGCAGCTTCTCCATCAGGGCAACACCGCCGGCCAGCCCTGACGGATCAACAAGAGCGAAAAATAGGGCTGCTCGGCCGGGCTGACCGCCTCTGCCGCCGCAACCAGCTGATCCGGCCAGCCCACCCGCTGGGCAAACAGGGTTTGCGCCAACAGCCCGCGCTGCTCCAGCAGCGGCTGCACCCAGCTCCAGCGGTGGCCGAGCTTGAGCAGCGCCAACACAGCACCGGCCGCCGCCGCCGCCTCCAGCAACTGGCCCAGCTCAGCGGCCGTGTCTGGGGTGGGGAGGATCCAGAGGGGCTCCTGCTGCAAGGCCAGGGGCCAGGGGATGCCTGCGCTGGAGGCGGCCGCCGCCGCCGCTGCTGCGGCCGTGATCCCAGGGATCACCCGCACGGCCATCGCGGGATGCCGCTCGGCCAGCGCCAGCAACACATAGGAGCAGCTGGCGTAGAGGGAGCTATCGCCCTCACACAGCAGCACCACCGCATGGCCGGCTTGCAGTTGAGCGGCCAGGGCTTCGGCGGCGGCATGCCAGGCGGCGCGGCGCGGCTCCGCCTCCGCCACCATCGGAAACAGCAACGGCAGCCGGCGCTGGCCGGCCTGGATCCAGGGAGCCGCGATCCGGGCCGCCATCCCCTCGGCCTCCAGCCGGGCCACCGGATAGGCCACCACAGCGGCCGCCTCAATGGCGCGCACCGCCGCCACGGTGAGCAGCTCGGGATCGCCGGGACCAACCCCCACCAAGGTGAGAGCCGCCGTTGCCTGAGCCCGGGTGGGGTCGTGATCCAAGCAACAGAGGGGGTGAACAGCCGCCTTTCTAGGGTGATCCCAGAGGCGGCATGACGGGATGAGTCATCTGCAGATCTTTGCGACCAACGGCAGCGGCGATCACCCCCTGCCAACGTTCGCCAGCAACGACCCAGCTCTGATCACCGCCGAACTGGCGGAGCGCGGCATCGGCTTTGAGCGCTGGCCTGCGCACACCGAACTCGCCAAGGGCGCCGGTCCGGAGGCGGTGCTCGCCGCCTATGCCGCCGAGATCGCGCGGGTGCAGGCCAGCGGGTCTTACCCCACGGTGGATGCGATCCGGATGACACCCGAGCACCCCGAACGCGAAGCGCTGCGCCAGAAGTTCCTTGCGGAACACATCCACAGCGAAGACGAAGTGCGCTTCTTCGTGGAAGGCAAAGGGCTGTTCTGCCTGCACATCGGCGATGAAGTGGTGCAAGTGCTCTGCGAAGCCGACGACTGGATCAGGGTGCCCGCCGGCACCAAACACTGGTTCGACATGGGCAGCGCCCCCCAGTTCTGCGCCATCCGCTTCTTCGACAACCCCGAGGGTTGGGTAGCGGAATTCACGGGGGAAGCGATTGCCAAGCATTTCCCGCTGCTGGCTTAAAAATGCGGCGCAGCGGCTGAACAAGTGCCCAGGCCCTCAGCAGATCCGGTGAGATCGCCTTCCGATTCAGCGAAGGACACAACACTCGCCATGTGTTTGAACCGCCTGCGTGTCTTCATCGCTCAGAGCTCACCAGCGCCTTATCCGTTCCGCGCTGCTGAGCCTTGCCCTCCTGCCCAGCGTCAGCATCGCCGCCACCATCGGCGGCACGCAAAACGTGGATTTCAGCCCCACGGTGGTGAGCAATTTCTGCGATATCACCACCACCGGCGGATCGCTGGCAGTAAAAAAGAAACGGGGCCTGATCACCTCCGATTCCAGCCTCTCGGGCACATTTAGTGGAACCCAAACACCGGGAACCATTGCCGTGGTGAGCAACCTCACCTCAACGGGAACGGTGATCGTGGATCCAC
>VGPW01000031.1 GCA_016882545.1 Cyanobacteria bacterium M_surface_10_m2_179
AGCGCGACATGGAAAAGCCCCAGCCGATGGACCGGCTGGTGTGCGGCGATGTGGGCTTCGGCAAAACCGAAGTGGCGATTCGCGCCATCTTCAAGGCCGTCACCGCTGGCAAGCAGGTGGCAATGCTTGCGCCCACCACGGTGTTGGCGCAGCAGCACTGGCGCTCGCTCTCAGAGCGCTTTGCGCCCTATCCGATCAAGGTGAGCCTGTTGAATCGCTTCCGCACCGCAGGCGAACGCAAGGCGATCCAGGAAGGCCTAGTGGAAGGCACCGTGGATGTGGTGGTGGGCACCCACCAACTGCTCGGCAAGAGCACCACGTTCAAAGAACTGGGCCTGCTGGTGGTGGATGAAGAGCAGCGTTTCGGGGTGAACCAGAAGGAAAAGATCAAGGCGCTGCGCAAAGACGTCGACGTGTTGACGCTCTCGGCAACGCCGATCCCCCGCACCCTCTACATGAGCCTCTCGGGCGTGCGCGAGATGAGCCTGATCACCACGCCGCCGCCGCTGCGCCGTCCGATCAAAACTCACCTCGCCGCCCTCGACGACGAAGCGGTGCGCAGTGCCATTCGCCAGGAGCTCGATCGCGGCGGCCAGATCTTCTACGTGGTGCCGCGGGTGGAGGGGATCGACGAGGTGGCCGAGCGGCTGCGGCTGATGATCCCGGGCCTAAGGCTGCTGGTGGCCCATGGCCAGATGGCCGAGGGCGAACTGGAGAGCGCCATGGTGGCCTTCAACGCCGGAGAAGCCGATCTGATGCTCTGCACCACGATCGTGGAGAGCGGCCTCGATATCCCGCGCGTCAACACGATCCTGATCGAAGACGCCCAGAAATTTGGACTGGCCCAGCTGTATCAGCTGCGCGGACGGGTGGGCCGCAGCGGCATCCAGGCCCACGCCTGGCTCTTCTACCCCGGGGATGCCTCCCTGAGCGAGGCGGCCCGGCAGCGGCTGCGGGCGATTCAGGAGTTCGCGCAGCTCGGCAGCGGTTACCAGCTCGCCATGCGCGACATGGAAATTCGCGGTGTGGGCAACCTGCTGGGGGTGGAGCAGAGCGGCCAGATGGAAACCATCGGCTTCGACCTCTACATGGAGATGCTCCAGGAATCGCTCGCCGAGATCCAGGGTCAGGACATCCCAGCGGTGGACGACACCCAGATCGATCTACCGATCACCGCCTTCATCCCCGGCGACTGGATCGCCGACAACGACGAGAAGATGGCCGCATACCGCGCCGCGGCCGACTGCAACAGCCCGGATGCGCTGCTGCAGCTCGCCACCGATTGGGTGGATCGCTATGGAGCGATCCCGGCGCCGGTGATCTCCCTGCTGCAACTGATGGAGCTGAAGCTGCTGGCCAAGCGCTGCGGCTTCTCGCGCATCAAACCGGAGAAACCCAACATCGCCCTTGAAACGCCGATGGAGGAGCCCGCCTTCCGGCTGCTACGCCAGGGGCTGCCGCAGCACCTGCACGGCCGGCTGGTGTTCCAGGCCGGCTCCGGCACCACCTCCAAAGTGCTGGCACGTGGCCTCGGCGTGCTGCCGATGGAGAAGCAAGTGGAGGAGCTAATGACCTGGCTCAAACAGATGGCCGAACAGATCCCAGGTGCCGATGGCCTCACCGATGCCCAGCGCGCCGAGCAGCTCAAGGCCAAGAACGAGGCGGTGCTGGCGGTCTGAAGCTCAGGGTGTACTGACAGTCGAGATCAGAGCAGCCGCAGACCCAGATGCGTATCGATCCGTTGCAACTAGACGCGCTGAGATGCATCCTTGAGCTGTTCCAGAGCTAGGGAACAGCTCAGAGCACGGAGGCCATCGGGATGAGTCATCGGAACGGCAACCGGGACACCCGAACGAGAGCTGATCGAACGTCGCATCTCACTGCGGCCTGCCTGAGCTTGATCACTCTGGCCATCAAGCTGCCAGCAGCGCAAGCGAACGAGCCCGGAATTAGCCCTCGCTCCATCCTGATCGGACAATCAGCACCATTAAGCGGAGCATCCAGTGGAATCGCAATGCGATTCAGGCGAGGAGCCCATGATGCATTCAATGAGGTCAATGCCCATGGAGGCATCCATGGGCGACAGATCGTGATGATCTACCGCGACGATGCTTACAACCCAGGCAAAACACGCACAAACACCGATAGATTTTTAACAAGAGACAAAGTATTTGCTCTCTTCGGCTACTGGGGCACAGCAACAACCCAGTCAGCGCTACCTCTGATCGAAAAAGCGAATACACCTTTAATCGCCCCAACGACTGGCGCACAGCTACTAAGAAAACCTTTCAATAAACTCATCTTCAGTGTGCGCGCGAGCTATCACGAAGAAATGGAAGTGCTCGTCAACCATCTTGTACGCTTTGGCAAAAATGCGATCGCGATCGTTTACCAGAACGACTCCTTCGGAATGGACGCGCTTGAGGGAGCCAAAGCTGCTCTGCAACGGCTTGGCCTTAAACCTATCACCACCGTCGCAGTGGAGCGCAACTCTTCCGACACCGATGAAGCCGTAAGACAGGTGGCCTTAAGCAAGCCCAAAGGAGTCCTAATCCTGACCGCCTATCCACCCATACCTAGCCTCATTCGCAAGCTGCGACAGCGCGGAAGTAGTGCTCAGATCATGACCCACAGCAATAGTAATGCCCAGAACTTACCACCAGACCTTCGGCATTCCATCGGAGTCAGCCAAGTCGTGCCCTACCCATGGAACCCGCGGATCGATCTGATCCGCGACTACCAAAGTGCCATCCGAAATCACGATAAACAACCAACCTATGATTTTGCCAGTCTTGAGGGATATATAGCAGCAAGAGCACTCATACAGGCGCTAGAAAAGGCTGGCCCAAATCCCACACGAGCAGGACTGATCAAAAGCCTTGAGTCCATGCGAGAAGTTGATCTCGGCGATTACAAACTCAAATTCTCCGAGAACAATCACAACGGTAGCAACTTCGTTCAGCTCACATTTCTAATGGGCGAAAAGGGATCCTTCATTCATTAACACAGGAGTCAGACACATTGCCCGCAAACAGCAGCGTCACATTGCTCTATGCAATCTTTTTCATCCTTACAGTGGCCTCCTTTGGCTTGGCCAAATGGATCAAGAATCGCTCTGAGATAGCGATTCAATCGAGCCTACTCAGCCCAATGGGCTCTTTATACATCTTCACGACGGCTTTTCTCCTCTCAAATGTCATCTTTCAGATGAACAATCTGCGCACGGCAGTCACCCAAGAAGTCGTGACACTCAATAAACTTGGGGCCGTGATGTTCGTACTCCCGCCAGAACAGCGAATCGAAGGCCGGCGCCTTCTATATGACTACACCCAGTCCATCGCAGAAGACGAAGCCGAATCTATGAAACGAGGAGAAAGAAATGATACTACGCAGGCAGCTATCGATCGACTGCGCGATTTCCTTGCATCCCCAGAGGCGGCTCTACCCTCCTCTGCACCCACAACTCCGGAATCGGCTAATTACCTACGAAAAGCCAGCGATTTCGGTTTCGATCTCGTGGATGCCCGCGAACGACGCCTATCTCTATCAAGCCAGGGAAATCCACTACGACTTTGGCTAGCGATCGGCGTAATGTATTTCGCACTGACCTTACTTGCCTACCTAGTCCACAACGGTAAGTGGACAACCATTTGGCTCACAACGATCCTTTTGATGTCAGCACCAATACCAGCAGTGATGCTTTTTATTTATTCCAATCCGATTGCTTATGGCCTCTTTGACATGACGAGTCCATTCCGTGCGGTACTCGCTCGCAGCATTTAACCATGAAGCAAAAACTTCTGACCTCCCTCGTTGTCAGCAGCATAGTACTCAGCAGCTGCAGCGGATCAACAGTCAATACAACCAATGCTGATAACCCTGAAATCGTCCTACAGGGAACAAGCAGCAGCTCAATCGCTACAGCTTATTGGCAGTGGTTCTCACAGCTGGCAGTGAATAACAACATCAATGCCGATCTCCAAGTCATGGGATCTGGCGAGAGTATGCGTCGCTTTCTATCAGGAGCAATCGACTTCGCCGGCACGGACACAACACCTACCGCCGAGCAATTTCAGGCAGCTAAGCCAGGTATACTAGCTTTTGCAGTTACCGCAAGAGCCATCGCGGTGGCATACAACTATCCAGGATGCACACTAGAACTGACACGGCAGCAATTGGCCGAAATATTTCTAGGCAAAATCCGCGACTTCTCCGAGCTGGGTTGCAAGAAAAAGCCGATTCGCGTGTTGTACCGGCAATCAGCTTCTGGCACGACTGCAACCTTCACCGCAACGCTCTCGGCCTTCAGCACAACCTGGCGGAAAGGACCTGGCCATGGGTTACAGGTGAACTGGCCAACCGGCACACCTGTCGCAGACAGCGAGGCGATGATTCAGACCCTGAATCAAACGCCAGGCAGTCTGGGGTATGTGGAGGCGGCCTATGTGGGCAAGCCCCTATCAACGGCTGGCCTTGCCTCGCGTTCAGGGCCATTCCTGCAACCCACTCCCCAAGAGACGGCAAGAGCCCTCAACACAATTCAACTTGATCACCGCCTACTTGGTCAGAATCCTGATCCTGAGGTCGGCTATCCCATTGTGAGTCTTGCCTGGGTTCTGGTTCCGCAGCGACTTGATTCAGCCAAAGCAGACGCTCTGCGCACCAGCATCAACTACATACTCAGTCAACCCGGTCAGGATGACGCGGAGCGACTGGGCTATGTCCCTCTGCCCGAGGCCATTCGGACAAAGAGCCAACAACAGATTGACAAGATTCGATCCTGAGCTCAACCGATCACTGCTCAAGACCACGGCACCGCATCGCGCGTAGCCCCGAGTCGGCGGCCGCGCCGCAGCCGCAAAAGTCCGTTACAATTCTGAGAACTTCTGTAACGGGCTCTCATGGGCGCTGGGCTGGGCGAGGTGATCGACCTGGGTTCGAGCTTCGGTGGTGGTGGACTGAGTCTCATCTCCTCGTTGGTGGGTCTGGTTGCCCTGGGTGTGTTTGCCCTGCTGCAAGGCGATACCGGCAACGATGACGATGACTCCACCCCAGGCGGTGGCCTGATGCAGCCGGTGGGCGGCGCCGCCTGAGCAGCGCCACATTGCTCCTCAGCGCTTGAGGGCTGCCGGCAGATTGGCGCTGGTCGGGTCGTAGAGCTTGGCCTTGGTCACACCGTTAGTGCCCTTCACCTGTTTCAGCAGGTTTGATTCCGCGGCGCGGTATTGGCTGTCTTTGCTGGTGCCCAGATCTTCAAGGCGCAGCTTCTGAGCATCCGTGGCCGAGAGCTTGGCCCGCACATCGGGGTCAATGCCGTGCTTGTGGATATCGCGGCCACTGGGGGTGAGGTATTTGGCGATGGTCACGGTCATGCCGGAGCCATCGGAGAGACCTCGCACCGATTGCACCAACCCTTTACCGAAGGTGGTCTCACCCACCACCACGGCGCGGTGGTTGTCCTGCAGGGCACCAGAAAGGATTTCGCTGGCACTGGCTGAGCCGCCATTCACGAGCACCACCAGGGGCCGCTGCGTGATGGCGCGGCCATTAGCCCGCTTCACATCCTGAATACCCTCACGGGTTTTGGTGGAGACGATCACCCCTTCATCGAGCCACTGGCGCGCGATCGCCACGCTGGCCACCAGCAGACCGCCGGGGTTGCTGCGCAGATCGAGCACATAGCCCTGAACGTTCTTGGCCTCCAAATCCTTGAGGGCCGCGGCCATGTCCTTGGCAGCGTTGGCGTTGAACTGCTTGAGCCGGATGTAGCCGATGCGGGTGCCGTCGGAGCTGGTGTTGATCTGATGCTCAACGGCGTGCAATTCGATCCGCTCGCGCACCAGTGGCGTGTCGAGCACCTTGCCCTCACGGCGCAGCTGCAGGTTCACGGTGGAACCGGCCTGGCCGCGGATCAGCTTCACCGCGTCCTCGGTCGACATGCCCTTGGTGCTCTTGCCGTCGATCGAGAGGATCACGTCTTTGGGCATCACACCGGCCCTGGAGGCGGGCGAACCCTCGATCGGGCTCACCACCACCAACTCTTTAGTGTCTTTATCGAGGCTCAGCTGGATGCCCACCCCGGTGAGTTCACCGGAGGTGTCGATCTGCATCTCCTTGAACTCACGCGGGTCCATGAACCGCGTGTAGGGGTCATCCAGGCTGGCCAGCATGCCGCGGATGGCTTCATAACTTTCCTTGGTGCTGCCGTAGGTCTTGGAGAGCACCTGACGGCGCAGGTTGCGCCACTTATCCGGCGTGTATTTGCCGTTGATGTCGAGATAGTCGCGGAAAACGATCTGCCAGGTTTGATCGATCACCTCCTTGGGGCTGTCGTTCACCAACGACGCAGCACTTGGGGCAAGCAGCGGGGGCACTGCCACCAGGCCGCAGGCGCCAAAACCGACCAGCACCAGCAGCGAGCGGCGCTTCTTGAGAATCGAACCAATCAATGGGGCACGTGTGCCCATGCAGCGAGCTCCCGAAGCTCTTTATGAACCTCAAACTAGCCTGTTTGTGCTGCCTGGGGCCGGCGGAAAACCGGAGAAAACTCAGGGGTCAACCCAACGTCCGTCGTCCTTGATCAGGGCGATCAGAGCCTCCACGCCTTCGGCCTCAGGCACCCGACGAATCTCCTCACGGCCGCGGTAGAGGGAGATCACTCCAGGGGTTTTGCCCACATAGCCGTAGTCGGCGTCGGCCATCTCGCCAGGACCGTTGACGATGCAGCCCATCACCGCGATGTCGAGGCCGGTGAGGTGGGCCGTGGCGCTGCGCACCTTGTGCAGCACCTCTTCAAGATTGAACAGCGTGCGGCCGCAGCTTGGGCAGCTCACATACTCCACCATCGTTTTGCGCAGGCCCAGGGCCTGGAGGATGGCGTAGCAAACCGGAATCTCCTTCTCCGGCGCCTCGGTGAGCGACACACGAATGGTGTCGCCCAGGCCTTCGCTCAGCAGGGTGGCGATGCCAGCGGTGCTCTTGATGCGTCCGTAGTCGCCGTCACCGGCTTCCGTCACCCCCAGGTGCAGGGGGTAATGGAAACCCTCGGCATCCATGCGGTCGGCCATCATCCGGTAGGCGGCCAGCATCACCGGCGCCCGCGACGCCTTCATCGAAATCACGATGTTGTGGAAGTCGAGCCGGTCGCAGATGCGGATGAACTCCAGGGCGCTCTCCACCATCCCCAGGGGGGTGTCGCCGTAGCGGAACAGCATCCGCTCCGCCAGGGAGCCATGGTTCACGCCGATGCGCAGCGCCTTGTCCTGCTGCTTGAGCAGCTGCACCAGCGGCTCAAAGGTTTCGGTGATGCGATCGCCGATCGCCGCAATCTCCGCCTCGGAAAACTCCGTGCGGTTGGGGTCGGGCTTGTCGAACACAAACAGGCCCGGATTGATGCGCACCTTGTCCACGTGCTGCGCCACTTCCAGGGCGATCTTCATGCCGTTGTGGTGCACATCGGCCACCAGCGGCACGGGCTGGTAGGTGCTCTCCAGGCGCTGGCGGATCTCACCCATGGCCTTGGCATGGGCCAGCGAGGGCACCGTGACCCGCACGATCTCGCAGCCGGCTTCATGGAGGCGGCGAATCCCGGCGGTGGCGCCTTCAATATCGAGGGTGTCCTCATTGATCATCGACTGCACCACCACGGGGTGGTCGCTGCCCATCCAGATGTCGCCCACCCGAACACTGCGGGTTTTGCGACGCCGGATCACCGTGTCGTAGCGGGGATTGAGTGCGTCTTCGGTTGCCGGAGCAGAGGCCAGGGAAGCTGTCATGGCAGCAGCGAGGGCAAGGGCCGGACGAGGTGGCGCAAGCCTGTCACAACGGAGCGGTCAATTGGGCCAGGCGACGCTGCACGTCCTGCAGGTCGTGCCAGGTGAGCCACTTGGGTGAACCGCGCTCCTTGGAGGCATTGCGCAACAGATAGGAGGGATGAAAGATCGGCATCAGCCAGCGGCCCTCCAGGCTGACGCCTTCACCACGGCGCCACTGGCCCCGCAACTTGGTGATGCCGCCCTTGATCCCCAGGAGGCCCTCCACGGCCGTGGATCCCGCCAGCAGGATCACCCCCGGATCCACCAGGGCGATCTGCTGATCGAGCCAGGGTCGGCAGGCCGCCATCTCCAGGGCTGTGGGCTTGCGGTTCTCTGGTGGCCGGCACTTCACGATGTTGCACACGTAGGCATCGCGGTTGCTGTCGATCCCCACGCTCTCGAGCATGCGATCGAGCAACTGACCGGAGCGACCCACGAACGGCTGGCCCTGCTCGTCTTCCTGGGCACCGGGGCCCTCACCGATCACCATCAGCCGGGCCGACGGGTTGCCGCGGCTCACCACCACCTGCAGGCGACTGCCTCCCAGTGTGCAGCGGCGGCAGCCGTCACAGGCCTGGGCCAGAGCCACCAGGGCTTGATCCCGATCCGGCGGCTCGAAGGAGGTGAGGGCGGCAGTCATGGGCGCGACTTTATGGGCCGCTCACCAGCAGCAGCAGGGCGTTGCCCTCCGGATCCAGCAGCCACGCTTCAGCGCCAAAAGGCTCCTGCCGCGGCCCATCGAGCCGTTGGCCGCCGAGCGCGACGGCCTGCTCGATCCAGGCCTCGAGCTCAGGCAGGGCTCCAGCACGGCGCAGGCAGAGGGACAGGCGGCCCCGCTGCCGCGCTTGCGGGCGACTGCGACTGGGCCGGTAGATCTCCAGCCAGGCGCCGGACGGCAGCAGCACCCGCCAGTGCTGCGGGCCCATCCCGGGCTGAGCTGGCTGCTCCAGCAAGGCGCCATAGAAGGCAGCCAGAGCCTTGGGCGCATCGGCAGCCAGCACAGCAGACGCCTGCAGGCAAGCCGGATCAGGAGAGCGGCTGGTCATCGCCTGGTGAACAGGTCCCGTGAACAGGCAACCCCGATCCTGCCGTCAGGACAACCAAACGGTATGTGCTGAACGCTTGCCGGGAACGGAGTGCGGCAGGATGCAACAACACCGGCAAAGCCCCGCGGCGATGCCCTTCCTGTCGCTGCGCCGATGCTGCGCCCGCTCTCTCAGCGCCCCCTGACGCTGTCCGCCCGGGCCGAGGCTCTCGAGCCTTCCCTCACCCTGGCGATCGCCGCCAAAGCCAAGGCACTGAAGGCCGAAGGCCACGACATCTGCAGCCTCAGCGCCGGCGAACCGGATTTCGACACCCCGGCCTTCATCGCTGAGGCGGCGATCAAGGCCCTGCAGGCCGGCCAGACCCGCTACGGCCCTGCCGCCGGCGAACCGGCCCTGCGGGAAGCGATCGCCGCCAAGCTCAGCAGCGAAAACCAGGTGCCCACCCGCAGTGAGCAGGTGCTGGTGACCAATGGCGGTAAGCAAGCGCTCTACAACCTGTTTCAGGTGCTGCTCGGCCCCGGCGATGAACTGCTGCTGCCCGCTCCCTATTGGCTGAGCTACCCCGAGATGGCCAAGCTGGCCGGCGCCAGCGTGCGGCTGATTCCCAGCTCCGCCGCGGATGGCTTCCGGCTCGACCCCGACCTGCTGGAGGCAGCGATCAGCCCGGCGAGCAAGCTGCTGGTGCTCAACAGCCCCAGCAACCCCACCGGCATGGTGCTCAGCCGGGCGGAACTGGAGGCGATTGCCGCCGTGCTGCGCCGCCATCCCCAGGTGGCGGTGGTGTGCGACGAGATCTATGAGTTTCTGCTGGCGCCGGGCCACCAGCACCACAGCCTGGCGGCGGTGGCGCCAGACCTCGCTGACCGCGTGTTCAGCGTGAACGGGTTTGCCAAGGGCTGGGCGATGACCGGCTGGCGCATCGGCTGGCTGGCTGGCAACCAGGCGGTGGTGAAAGCGGCGATTGCTCTGCAAAGCCAGAGCACCAGCAATGTGTGCAGCTTTGCCCAGTTCGGAGCTCTGGCCGCGATCGCGGGATCCCGCGACTGCGTGCAGGCCATGGCCGAGCGCTTCAACGAGCGCCGCCAGCTATTGAGCACCGGCTTGCAGGCGATTCCTGGCCTGCAGCTGCTGCCACCGGAAGGTGCCTTCTACGCCTTTCCCGATATCAGCAGCAGCGGCCTCGACAGCATGAGCTTCTGCAACCGTTTGCTCGACGAGCAGGGGCTGGCGGTGGTGCCGGGGGTGGCCTTCGGCGATGACCGTTGCATCCGTCTCTCCTGCGCGGCCGCCAACAGCCAGATCGAAGTCGGCCTCAACCGCTTGCAGCGGTTCATGGCAGCGCTCTGAAGCGCAGCCCCACGAGCCGATTGGAGTGCCGATCGCATAATCGAACGGTTGTTCGCCTGCGGCTTGGGCCGCCCATCAACATGCGTGCATTTGCCCTGCGCGGCCGAGAACGTTCGGCCGCCGTGCTGGCCGGCATTGGCCTGGCGCTGGCTCCGGCGGCCCTCCCCAGCGCACCGCTCGCCACCCTGCTCAGCGCGCCTGCCGCTCAGGCGGAGACAGCCAGCAAGCCGGTGTTGCGCATCAGTGCCATCCCCGATCAGAAGCCGGAGAAGCTGAACCGGCTCTACGGCTTGGTGGCCAACGAACTCAGCAAGCAGCTGGGCGTGCCGGTGAAATACGTGCCGGTGACCAACTACGAGGCCGCCGTGAGCGCCTTCCGCACCGGCAACCTTGATCTGGTTTGGTTCGGCGGACTCACCGGCGTGCAGGCCCGCCTGCAGAAGCCCGGCGCCAAGGTGCTCGCCCAACGCGACATCGACGCCTCGTTCCACACGATCTTCATCGCCAACACCAGCAGCGGCATCAAACCGATCACCAACGTGAAAGGGCTGAGCCAGCTGAAGGGCAAGCGCTTCACCTTCGGCTCGGAGAGCTCCACCTCCGGCCGTCTGATGCCGCAGTATTTCCTCGGCCAGGCCGGGGTGAAGCTCAACCAGTTCGCCGGCGGCGCACCTGGTTTTAGCGGTAGCCACGACGCCACCATCGCCTTGGTGCAGAGCGGCGCCTATGAGGCCGGCGCGGTGAACGCGCAGGTGTGGCGCTCAAGCCTGCACGACGGCAAGGCCAACCGCAGCAAGGTGATGGCCATCTGGACCACGCCGGGCTACCCCGATTACCACTGGATCGCCCAACCCGATCTGGATCAGCGCTTCGGCAAGGGCTTCATCGGCCGCGTGCAGAAGGCGATCCTCAGCTGGCGCCCCAGCAACCCCGAGCAGAAGCAGATCCTGAGCCTGTTCGGTGCCCAGCAGTTCACCAACGCTCAGGCGAGTGCCTACGGCACGATCGAACAGGTGGGTCGCCAGATCGGCAAAATCCGCTGATCACGGGCCGCCGCGCCAGGCAGGCAGCAGAATCGGAGGGCACATCAGGCGCTGCCCTCCCGATGACCCTGCTGCTGGACCTGGTGCTGGTGCTGGCCGGGTTGCTGCTCTGGCAGCGCAGCTGCAGCGAAGGTGACGACGTTTGGGTGCTGTTCCTGCGCTCCCTGGCGGTGATCGATCTGGCGGTGATCGCCCTGGGCAACGGCGTGCTCTGGCTGGAGATCCCGCTGTTGGTGCTGGCCCTCAGCCTGCCGTCGCTGAAGCGGATCGAGCGGGAAGAAAGCCGCTGATGAATCCCCGCGGACCCGACATCATCGAGCTGCTGCTGGTGGGCGTGATCCTGGCGCTGATGGCGTTCCGGTTCAGCTCGCTTTAGCCCGGCAGGCACAGTGGTGAGCGATGACCCCCGCCACCACCCCAACGGCCGCACCCGTTCTGGAGCTGCAGGCCATTCATGTGCCCGGGCGCGCTCAACCCAGGCTGGATGGCGTTTCGCTGCGGCTGCAGGCTGGCGAACGGGTGGCCCTGCTGGGAGCCAGCGGCGCCGGCAAGAGCACCCTGCTGGCAGTGGCCAATGGTTTGCTGCAACCGCAGCAGGGGACGGTGCTGTGGAGCGGCCGGAAGCGGGCCCGCAGCGACCGAGCCCGGCGGCGCCAGCAGGCGGGCATCGGCACCCTCTGGCAAGACCTGCGCCTGATCGAAGAACTCACGGTGCAGCAAAACCTCAACTGCGGTCGACTGGCCCACTGGCCCTGGCCCAAGGCCGTGCTCAACCTGCTGCTGCCCCTGGAGAGCGAAGCCTGCGCCCAGGCGTTGCGGCAGGTTGACCTCCACCCCCAGCTGCTCAGCCAACCGGTGGGTGAGCTCTCGGGGGGGCAGCGCCAGCGGGTGGCGATCGCGCGGCTGCTGCGTCAGGAACCGCAACTGCTCCTAGCCGATGAACCGCTCGCCAGCCTCGATCCACGCCTGGCGCAAGAGCTGCTGCAACTGCTGCTGGAGCAGGTGAGCCCGCAGCGGGCCCTGCTGCTGAGCCTGCACCGCCCCGATCTGCTGCAGGGATTTGATCGGGTGATCGCTCTGCGTGAGGGGCGCCTGTGTTTTGACGGTCCCGTGGCTGAGCTCAGCAGCAGCGTGGTGGAGAGCCTCTACGCCGGGGATGCGGGAGCCGCCACCGCGTGAAACCGGCCGCGCCGCTGGTGCTGCTGCTGCCAGCCCTGGTGCTGGTGCCTGTGCTGCTGCTGCTGCCCAGCCTGCTGCATGGCGGTGGCTGGGATCTGATCGGCGCCTTTTGCATGGCAGCGCTGCAGCCCTCCCTCGATCCGGTGGTGCTCGATGCGCTGCTGCGCGGCCTGGGCATCACCGCCGGCATGGCCCTGCTGGGCTGGGCCAGCAGTTTGGTGCTGGGGGTGGTGCTGGGCCTGGCCAGCTCCCGGCTGTTGTGGCGCAGCCTGATCGGCCAGGCCTGGCCAGCCGAGAGCCTGCGCCGGCTGCTGGCCATCCCGCGTTCGATCCATGAACTGATCTGGGGGCTGTTGTTGCTGCAGCTGGTGGGGCTGCAACCAGCCATCGCGGTGCTGGCCATCGCCATCCCCTACGGCGCCCTGGTGGCACGGGTGGTGAGCGATCTGCTCGATGCGTTGCCTGAGCACAACCTGGAGGCCCTGCTCAGCGCCGGGGTGCCGGCCCCGGCCGCGCTGCTCACGGCCCAGGGGCCACCGCTGCTGCCGGGGCTGATCAGCTACAGCGGCTACCGGCTCGAATGCGCCCTGCGCAGCGCCACCCTGCTGGGTGTGTTCGGCTTGGGGGGCCTGGGCAACGAGCTGCTGCTCACCCTGCAATCCCTGGAATTCCGCGAGCTGTGGAGCGGTCTGTGGTTGCTGCTGGCGGTGATGCTCAGCCTCGAGGCGATCGTTGGCCGGCTGCGGCAGCGCTGGGGCATGCCGGCCCGCTTCGGCCTGAAGGGCGGCAGCGTTGGTCGCCGCGGCCGGGAGTTGGTGCTGGCGCTGGTGCTGCTGATTCCGCTGGTGTGGGGGGTGGGCCACGCCCTGGCGATCGAACCGGCAGCGCTGCTGCACTGGCAGCCGCTGCCACCGGTGGCCCCCCATGGCTGGCAGGAGGCGATGGCCCTGCCGTGGCTGCCGCTGGTGGGCAACACCGTGTTGCTCACCGTGCTGGCCGCGGCCCTGGCCGTGGGGCTGGCGCCGCTGCTGCTGTTGCTGGTGGCACCCTGGCGCTGGGGTGAGCGCCTGCTGCAGCTGCTGTGGGCGCTGGGACGGTTGTGGCCGCCACCGCTCACCGCGCTGCTGCTGCTGTTCGTGCTCAAGCCCGGTGTGATCGTTGCGGCGCTAGCGCTCGGGTTTCACAACCTCGGCATCCTGGGGCGCTTGCTGCTGGAAGGGGCCCAGGCCACGGGCGCCCAACGCCAGCAGGCCCTGGGCGCCGCCGGCTGCGGCCCCCGCCTGGCCCTGCTCTACGGCCGCTTCAGCGGCCTGGCCCGCTCCTATCTGGCCTATGGCGCCTACCGCGCCGATGTGATCCTGCGGGAAACGGTGGTGGTGGGCCTGGTGGCCGGCACCGGCCTCGGCAGCCAGCTGCGCGAGAGCCTCAGTTCCTTCGCCTTCGATCAGATCGCCCTGCTGCTGGCCGCCTATGCCCTACTGACGCTGGTGGGGGAAGATCTCAGCGACCGCACCCGCCAGCGGCTGCTGCAGCCATGACGCTCTCCATCCCCCGCAAGCTGATCGTGGTGGGGGATAGCGGCGTGGTGGGCTGGGGGGATCCCGAGGAGGGGGGCTGGTGTGAGCGGTTGCGGCGCCACTGGATGGCACTGCCCGAGGGTCCGGTGCTCTATCCGCTCGGTGTGCGCGGCGATGGTCTGGAGCGGGTGGCAGCGCGCCTACAGGCGGAGGTGAGCTGCCGCGGTGAGCTGCGGCGCCAGCTGCCGCAGGGGATTCTGCTGGCGGTGGGCCTCAACGACAGCGCCCGAATCGGCCGCCGCGACGGGCGACCGCAGCTCGACCCCGATGCTTTTCTGTTTGGCCTGCAGCAGCTGCTCAGCCAGGCGCGGCAGCTGGCACCGGTGCTGGTGCTGGGGCTGACGCCGGTGGATGAGGCGGTGATGCCCTACGCCGACGTGCTCTGGTATGGGCTGGAGCAGGTGCGCCGCTACGAGGGGCTCCTGGAGGAGGCCTGCCTGGAGGCCGATGTGCCCTTCCTGCCACTGCTCGAGGCGCTGCTGGCCGATCCGGCTTGGCTGCAGTGGCTGAGCCCGGATGGCATCCACCTCAACAGCGAGGGCCACCGGCAGGTGTTTAAGCGGGTGCAGCGCTGGCCCGCCCTGCTGCAGTGGGCCGATCTGCAGCCTCTGGCGGCCGCCACCGGCAGCCCCTGAAGCAGGCCTGGGCAGCTCGGGCATCCCCCGATCGGGGGATTGCGGTTGCACCGCAGCGGGGAGGGATTGCAGGGCGGGGGGCGCTGACCGTGGAACTACGGATGCTTTTCCACCGATGACCACCGATCGCACCACCCCATCCCCCCAGGCCCGCAACGCCCAGCTGCTGGCGGCGTATGCCCATAGCCGCAGCATCACCGATCGCAATGCCGTGGTGCGCGCCAACCTGCCGCTGGTGTGGCGTGTGGCCCGCCAGGAATCCCAACGCAGCGGCCACAGCTTCGATGACCTCTGCCAAGAGGGCTGCCTGGGGCTGATCCAGGCCGTGGAGCGCTACGAGGCCAGCCGCGGCACGACCCTCAGCACCGCCGCCACCCCCTGGATTCGCGGAGCAATGCGCCACTACCTGCGGGATCGCAGCGCCCTGCTGCGCGGCAGCCATCACCTGCTGGAACTCCACCAACGCGGCACGGCCCTGCAGCGCAGTCGGCAGCAGCAGGGGTTGACACCCCTGAGCGGCAGCGGTCTGGCGGCGGCGCTGGGCTGCAGCCTCGAGCGCTGGGAACAGGCGCTGCAGCGGCAGCGCAGCCTGCAGCTCGCCAGCCTCGATCAGCCCCAAAGCAGCGGCGAGGGCGAGAGCACAAGCCTGGTGGAGCAGCTCCCGGCCGCCCAGCCCAGTGAGCGCTACGCCGGGCTGATCCGCTGGGAGCAGCGGCGGCAGCTGTGGCGAGTGCTGCAACGGCTGGAGCGTCAGCAACGGCGCCTGATCCTGGGCCGACTGCTACGGCAGACCACCTGGCGGGAACTGGGCCAGGCCTGTGGCCTCAGTGCCAAGGCTTGTCAGCGTCGTTGTGAAGCACTGCTGGAGCTGCTGCAGCACGAACTGCAACCGGTGCTGGGGCAGTGAGCTCAGGCCAAACCGATCAGGGTGGCAGCCGCCATGGCAAGCACTGCCGCAATCAAGGTTTGCAGGGCATTCACCAGCTCATTCGTGAGCCAGCTGCAGCGCTGCTGCAACCCCGCACCAATCAGGCTCTCGAGCAGGGTGGCCACCAGCCCCACAGCCGCCACCAGCAGCCAGGGGCCCAGGCCTTCCAGCAGGCCGAGCTGCAGCATTACCAGCGCCATCAGGGCACTGCCGATCAGGCTGGCCGCGGTGCCCTCCAGGCTGATGGCGCCTTCGGTGCCGGGAGGCACCGGCTGGAGGGTGGTGATCAGCACGGTGGTGCGCCCCCAGCGCTTGCCGATCTCACTGCCGCAGGTGTCGGCCAACTTGGCGGCGAAACTGGCAGCGAAGCCCAGCTTCAGCAGCAGCACCGGCGCCGAGGCCAGCACGGTGAGCAGCGCCAAGGCCGCGCCGGTGGCCGCCGATCCCCACACATTCTCCGGGCCGCGGCGCCCTCCACGGGCCTCCGCCAACCCCTGCTCCTGCTTGCGGCGAAAGCCCAGTCGCGTCACCAGCGACCCCAGAGCGAGGTAGAGCACCACCGCCCACCAACCGCTCCACCCCAGGCTGCCGAGCAGCAGGGTGCCGAGCACCCCGGCCTGCACCCAGCCAGCCCGGGTGAGCAACGGCAGCCGCTGCGCCGCCGCAATCAGCGCTGCGTTGATCACCAGGGCCCAAGCCCAATGCTGAAGGCGATCCGCGCTCAGCAGAACCTGAAGCTCGAGCATGCAGCGCCAGCGCCGAAGAGATGGACCCAGCACAACACAGCCGCGCCCGATTGTGTTGCACTGCCCTAAGGGCCAGGCCCAGAAGCACCGACGGCAGCAGATAATCCAGCCATCCGCCAGACAACCGGCGCCATGGTGTTCAACCGCAAGGGCAGCTTCTTCCTCAACCTGGATCAGAGCGGCAACGCAACACCGGCTGTCGTGGCACCCGTGGCCAAGGAGCCCGCAGCCAAAGCGAAAGCAGGCAAGGGCACTGCAGCTGTCACGCTCACAGTGGCCGCCGGAGCTGCTGGGGCTGCCGCACCGAAGGAAGCTCCCACCGCTGCTGCCCCTGCCCCCACCGCACCAGCACCTGAGGGCAAGGTGCTCACCACCGCCGAAGCGATCGCGGCTGAGTTGGCGGCTGAACAGGCGGCCCGCCCCGCCCTGAGCACCGACACCTTCGCGCCCGAGTGCGTCACCGCCGGTGGTGCCCTGCCGCTGCGCCGCCGCCGCGGTGGCGCCAACCTGGCTGGCTTCCGCAGCATGGCCGGCAGCCTGTTCGGCAAGAAGTAAGCGAGGCCTGGTTCAGAGCTCGGCGCGCCAGCTGCTGAGCAACGCCAAGCCCGCCACCGCAGCCGTGGAGCTGCGCAGGATCGTGGGCCCGAGCTGCACGGCCTGCCAGCCGGCCTCGATTGCCGTTTGTTCTTCCGCCGCACTCCAGCCCCCTTCCGGGCCGCAGGCCAGCCACACCTCCCCGCCCTGGTGAGCCGCCAGGGCCACCGGTAGGGAGGGCAAGGTGCTCTGGCGTGTGGTGGCCCAGAGACGCGTCGCTTCAGGGGCGGCGTTCAACACCGCGCTGAGCGGGGCAGGCGGCTCGATCGCGGGCAGCCAGAGGCGCTCGCATTGCTCGGCGGCTTCCGCCGCAATCGTGTGCCAACGCTCCGGGCGCAGCAGCCCGAGCACGGCCGTGCGCTCACACAGCAGCGGCACCAGCCGATCCACCCCCAGCTCCACCGCCATGCGCACCACCAGATCGAAGTCGCGCTTCACCACGGCGGCCGCCAGCACCAAGCGCGGCCGCGGAGCGGGATGCACCAGCAGCGGTTGATCGAAGGGTTGCAACAACCGGGCCTGCTGCCGATCCAGCAGCTCCGCCTCCCACAGCTGGCCGGCACCATCCACCACGGCAAAGCGGGCGCCAGGCCCGTAGCGCAGCACCCGAGTGAGATAGCGGCTGTGATCAGAGCTGAGCGACAGCACGCTGCTGCCCGCTGCTGCGGCCAGCTGGGATGCCGGGATCAGCAACCGCCGCAGCTCACGGGCCACGTCAGGCGTTGGGATCGGTGAGCGGGAAGAGGCTGTCGGGGTGCTCCTCCACGGGCCAGTCGTCGTTCACACCACCGATCAACAGCTCCTGGATCTCCACCACGTCGGTATCGAGCTGGCGCAGGGTGTTGATCAACACATCGAGGGCAATGGCATCGCTCGTGCCGAGATCCACCCAGCAGCGCGCCCACTCACCGCGATACTCCAGCTCGCCCATGTTGTGCATCAGCGCCGGCAGGGCCCGGGCGGCTGTTTCGGGGTCGTAGGCCATGCCGCTCAGCTCGGATCCCTCCTCCTGCACCTGCAGGTTTTCAGCGTTGAAGCCACCGAGCTTGCCCAACACAAACCAGCTGTCGAACACCGTGTCGACATAGCCGCGCTCCCCCTGGCCGGGTGCATGGCTGAAGCGCAGCCAGATCCAACAGTTGAACGGATCGAACTCCCGAAAGCGAATCTCCATCGACCGGCGGCAGCACACAGCGTTGCCCCCATCAAACATGCTGGTGTCACCCACCGGCCACGCTTCTGCCGATGCTCGCGCTGAGGTCGCTTCGCTATCAGCCCGCCACCGCCTCCGAAGCCGTGCTGGCCGGGGTGGATCTGGAGCTGCAGGCGGGGCAGCCGGCCCTGGTGGCGGGCCGCAGTGGCTCGGGAAAGTCAACGCTGCTGGAGCTGATCTGCGGCCTGGCCGAGCCCAGTGGGGGCACGATCAGCTGGAACGGCCAACCGCTCAACGCCCGCCAACGCCGCTGGCTGTGCGGGCTGGTGTTTCAGTTCCCCGAACGCCATTTCCTGGGGCTGAGCGTGGGGCAGGAGCTGAAGCTGGGCCAACGGCGCCTGCCCAGCGAGACGGTGGCCGCGGTGCTGGAGCAGGTGGGGCTTCAGGGTGTGTCGTTGCAGCAGGCGCCGGAGCGCCTCAGCGGCGGCCAGCAACGGCGGCTGGCCCTAGCGGTGCAACTGCTGCGCAACCCGAAGGTGCTGCTGCTGGATGAACCCACCGCCGGACTGGATTGGTCGGTGCGCGGCGAGATCCTGGATCTGCTGAAGGAGCTGGGGCGCGATCGGGTGCTGCTGGTGGTGAGCCACGAGCCGGAGCTGTTCGAAGCGCTGGTGGCGCCGGCGCAGCGGCTTCATCTGCAAGGCGGGCGCCTCACCGCTATGGCTGCCAGCACAGCCACCGCTGCAACAGCTGCTGGATACAGTGCCACCTCCGGGGCGCAGCGGCACAGAGGCGATGGCTGATCAGTTGGTGCGGGCGACGGCCGCAGGGGGCGGGATTCGTCTGGTGGCGGTGAGCACCAGCACCACCGCGCGTTACGCCCGCCGGCGCCACAACCTCTCCTTTCTCACCACAGCCCTGCTGGGCCGCGCCATGACCGCCGGCCTGCTGCTGGCCAGTTCGATGAAGGTGCGGCACGGGCGGGTGAACCTGCGCATCGCGTCCGACGGCCCCCTGCGCGGCCTGATGGTGGATGCCGGCCGCGATGGCACGGTGCGCGGCTATGTGGGCAACCCCGAGCTGGAGCTGGATCTGGTGGAGGAAGCCGATGGGCTGCACCACTTCGATTTCAAACAGGCCACCGGCACCGGCTATCTACACGTGGTGCGCGACCTGGGCGAAGGTGAACCGTTCAGCTCCACCGTGGAGCTGGTGAGCGGCGGCATCGGCGACGACGTGGCCTCCTACCTGCTGCACTCCGAGCAAACCCCGTCGGCGGTGTTCGTGGGTGAGCAGATCGACAGCACCGGCCTGAAGCATTGCGGCGGGGTGCTGGTGCAGGTGTTGCCGAAGGCGGCGCAGGAGCCGGCGCTCGTGGCTCTGCTGGAGGAGCGCTGCAAGGAGATCAGAGGCTTCAGCGAGAAACTGGCGGTCTGCGAGGGCAACCTCGAAGCCCTGCTCCGCGAGATCTTCCCGGACCTGGATCCCCAGCTGCTCGATGACGCCGAAGCCAGCCAGGAGATCACGTTTCACTGCCCCTGCAGCCGCCGCCGCAGCGTGAACGCGCTGAAGCTGCTCGGCAGCGCCGAACTCAGCGACATGCTGAAGACCGACGGCAAAGCCGAACTCACCTGCCACTTCTGCAACGAGATCTACGAAGTGGGAAGCGGTGAGCTGCAGGAGCTGATCAACGAGCTGGCTGCGGCCTGAGCTCAGGCCAGCAACAGGGCACCGAGCACGAGCAGCAGCAATGGAGGCAGCCCTTGCACCTGTTGCGCTGCCAGGGGCAGGCCGAGGGGAAGGGCGGGATCGATGGCGCGCACCAGCAGGCCGCCGATCAGCAAACCGAGGCTGAGCAGCAGCACGCTCCAGCCCGCCGCCGGCAGCAGACGGCCCAGGCGGCGCTGCAGGGCCACCACCGTGAGCACCGTGGCGAAGGCGAGCACCAGCTCGGCGTTGGTGGGCGGGCTCAGCAGCAAAGCCAGGAGCAACACAGCACCAGCGGCCAGGGGCAACCAGCGCTGGCGGCCATCGGCCAAAGCCAGGCTGGGGAGCGTGGGGGTGGGGAGCGAGATCGCTGGTTTGGGCAGCGAGGGCAGGCTGGGCAGCGACGGCAGGCTGGGTTTGGCGGCCACGCCACCGCTGGGCCGTGCCGCTTCCCGCTGGGAGGCGTTGAGCGCAGCGGAGCTCACCTTGCCCTGCTGCCGCTCCTTAAGGCGATCCATCAACACCGCGTCGTAGGCGGCCTCGATGCGGGCCCGGCCCTGGGGGTCGTCGCCAGCCTCCTCGAGGCGGGCGAGCTTGGCGGCTTGCACGGCGTCGAAGCTGGCCTCAGGGGTGATACCCAGGCGTTCGTAGGGATTCATGGAGCCGGGCTGGGCAGGGCCTCCGGATGGATCAGTTCCCTGGGTCATGCCGCAGCAACGGGCTCGAATGCATGCCGATCAGCCTAGAGAGCAAAGCCGGTGTGCACCGAGCTCAAAACAAAGGCTCACTGTGGCGATAGCCGCCCTCGAGCTGCAGTCGGCGCCGCTGTTGCTCGGCCTCATCGCGCTGCAGCCAGCAACGACGCTTCAGCAGGGGCATCTGCGGCGGCAGGTGGCTGCCTTCGCGCATCTCCACAGACGAGGAGCCGGCTGCGGAGCCCGGCACAAAGTTCACGTAGTCGCACCCGCCGTCGTTGCGGGGTCGAATGAGCCAGAGGGGCCTCGCCATCGCCAGAACCGCCGTTGTGACCTTTCTTCGTAAAGATTCTGGCGAGCCCGGAGGCCCGCCGTGGCTTGGGCGAGCGATCAGAGCGCAATCGGCTCCACACCGCTCACCACCGGCGCCACGGCACTGAGTTCAAGGTCGGGGTGGTCTTCGCCCAGCTGGTTGAGGTTCCACTCGTTCTTGAACAGCAGCACCGGCCGGTCCCAGGCATCGCGCACCGTTTTGCAGTTGAAGATGCGGCCCACCTGCTCCAGCGCCGGCCAGCCGCCTACAACCCAGCGCGCCACCGAAAAACCGAGGGGTTCGATGCGGGTTTGCACGCCGTATTCGTTTTCCAGGCGGTATTGCACCACCTCCAGCTGCAGCTGACCCACCGCCGCCAGGATCGGATCGCGCTTGCTCTGGTCGGTGTCGTAGAGAATCTGCACCGCCCCCTCTTCCCGTAGTTCATTCACCCCCTTGCGGAAGCTCTTGAACGCCGAAGGGTTGGGATTGCGCAGCCAGGCGAAGATCTCCGGGCTGAAACAGGGAATGCCCTCGTATTCCACCTTTGGCCCCAGATACAGGGTGTCGCCGATGGCAAACATGCCGGGGTTGTTGAGGCCGATCACATCACCGGGGTAGGCGTCTTCCACCACCTCGCGGTCTTGGCCGAACAGCTTCTGGGGCCGAGAGAGCCGGATGGTCTTGCCGGTGCGGGCGTGTTGCACCGTCATGTCCTTCTCGAACTTGCCGCTGCACACCCGCACAAACGCCACGCGATCGCGGTGGCGGGGGTCCATGTTGGCCTGGAGCTTGAACACAAAACCGCTGAAACCGGGCCGCACCGGCTCGATCTCACCGGCGCTGCTGCTGCGGGGGATCGGCTTCTGCGCCAGCTCAAGGAAGGCGTCGAGGAAGGGCCGCACGCCGAAGTTCGTCATCGCCGAGCCGAAAAACACCGGGCTCAGCTCACCGGCATGCACCAGCTCGAGATCCAGCTCGTTGCCGGCGGCCTCCAGCAGCTCCAGCTCCTCGAGGGCCGCATCCAGCAGCTCCGCCTCCACCGCACCGCTGCTGCGCGCTTCCTCCACGCTCAACACCTTCTCTTCTGAGGTGCGGCCGCGCTCAGCCCGCAGGAACACGATCACCTGGTGACTGCGGCGATCGATCACGCCGCGGAAGCGATCGCCGCTGCCGATCGGCCAGTTCACCGGCCAGCAGGCCAGCCCCAGCTCCTGCTCAATCTCATCAAGCAGCTCCAGGGGCTCACGGCCCGGCCGATCCATCTTGTTGATGAACGTGAAGATGGGGATGCGCCGCATGCGGCACACCTCAAACAACTTGCGGGTCTGGGGCTCGAGGCCCTTGGCCGCGTCTTCCAGCATCACCGCGTTGTCGGCGGCGGCGAGGGTGCGGTAGGTGTCCTCTGAGAAGTCCTGGTGGCCGGGGGTGTCCAGCAGGTTGATCGTGCTGCCGCTGTAGTCGAACTGCAGCACGGTGGAGGTGATCGAGATGCCCCGCTGCTTCTCCAGCTCCATCCAGTCGGAGGTCACCTTGCGCTGCTCGCCCTTGGCCTTCACCGCACCGGCCTGCTGGATCGCACCCCCGTAGAGCAGCAGCTTCTCGGTGAGCGTGGTTTTACCCGCGTCGGGGTGGGAGATGATCGCGAAATTGCGGCGCCGCGATACCGCTTCGGCCAGGGCCTGGAGCTCGGGGGTGGCGGCGGGAGCAGGGGTGCTGGTCATGGGGCCAGCCTCTCAGAACAGCTGGCCCCACACCTCCAGATAGCGGTCGTCGAGCGCTGCCACCTGCAGCTGATCGGCCAGGCCCGCCGCCTGCAGCTGCTGCTGCACCTCCTCGGGGGTGAAGGCGGCATGCAGCGAGGCGAGGTAGTCGTGCTGCAGCACCGCCGGCGCCTCCGCCAGGTAGCACTGCTGCAGCGCCAGGGCGGCCTCTGCCGTTGGCGGCCGCCGCAGATCCTTCACATACACACGAGCCCCAGGGGCCGCCAGCTGCAGCAGCGCCTGCCAGAGCACGGCGGGTTGATGCAGATGGTGCAAGAGGCTGTTGCTCACCACCGCGCTGAAACCGCCGCTCAGGCTGGGATCCGGCAGGCAGCACTGCACAAAGCGCAACCGCGGCTGCAGGGCCGGCCGCTCAGCCAGGGCGCGCTTGGCCAGGGCCAGCATCGCTGCGGCACCATCGATCCCCAGCACCTGGGCGGCAGGGAAGCGCTCGGCCAGGCGGAAGCTGATGTTGCCGGGACCGCACCCCAGATCGAGCAGCTGCGGGCCGAGGCCAGCCGGGAAGAGCTGCAGCAGCCGTTCGATCAGGGCCTGGTCGCCGGCGCTGAAATCGGCGGCGGCATAGGCCAGAGCCTGCTCCTCGCTCTCCATCAGCTCGGGCTCAGGGGTGCGCTGCATCAACGGCACGGGCATCACGGCTCGAGTGTGGAACCGCGATCCCGGCCACGGCGCCACCTCCCCCGCCAATGGTGGCAACGGCTGCTTGCACACCCCACCAGTGGCGTTATGGTTCCGACACGCCCAGCGCCGCCGCACGTGACCCTGTCAGTACCTAGACC
>VGPW01000032.1 GCA_016882545.1 Cyanobacteria bacterium M_surface_10_m2_179
GCGGCGAATTCCACGCCGTGCTCCTCGAGCCGCTTCGGCAGATCCATGTCGAAGATCGGCGTGGTGGCCAGCACGCTGGGCGCACCTTCCGCCGGCGCTTCCTTGAGCTCGTAGCGGATCTGTTCCTGGGTGATGTAGGCGCGGCGCACGTTGCCGTCGTCCACCTGGCTCACAAACAGCGAGTAGGGAACGCGGGGCACCTGCTGCATGCCCTGGTTCGGCAGGAAGCTGCTCACGAGCAGCAGCACCCCGAAGCCGATCAACACCAGGTTCACGATGCCGAACCGACGGTTCGGAGGTGTGTCGTCCTTACGGATAGGCATGCGCAGGCAGCCGGAATGGCCACCAAACTAGGGGTCGCCCACAGTCGTGGTGGTGGGTGAGAACCGAACGGGAGGCGCTCTCGCCGTGTGTGGCCGCTATTCCCTCACCGCCCGCCTCGATCAGCTGCTGCCGCGGTTGCAGGGTGTGTTGCCGCTGGGCCTGGAGCCTTACTACGCCCCGCGTGGGCTGATCGCCCCGGGCGAACCGGTGTTGGCGCTGCGCCAGGAGCATGGCCAGCTCCAGCCAGCCCTGATGTTGTGGGGGCTGCTGCCGGAATGGAGCAAGGATCCGTTGGCCGGTCCGCGGCCCTTCAACGCCCGCGCTGAAACCGTGGCGGAGAAGGCCAGCTTCCGCGGCGCCTGGCGGCATCGGCGCTGCCTGCTGCCGGCCGATGCCTTCCTGGAGAAGGGCCACCGCATCCACCGCCGCGATTGCGCCCTGTTTTGGCTGGCGGGCCTCTGGGACCGCTGGATCGGTCCCGATGGCAGTGAAGTGGAGAGCTGCTGCGTGCTCACCACGGCACCCAACGCCCTGGTGGAGCCGCTGCACAACCGTATGCCGGTGATCGTGCCGGATGGGCTGGAGCAGGCCTGGCTGGAAACGAAGGATGGTCCGGGCCTGCGGGCCCTGGAACCTTTGCTGCTGGGTTGGGACCCTGACGGCTGGACCGCCACAGCGCCCCCGCGGCTCGGTGGACGACCCAAGCACAGCGGACAGCAGTTGCCGTTGTTCCCACAATGACGGCAGTCCGGATCGGCGGTGATCGTGCCAACCGCGCAGTTGCGTCGCCGTCACCAGGGCTACGTGGCCCTGCTGATCACCTGCGTGGGGTTGTTGATCTGTCTGATGCTTCCCCATGGGCTGCGGCAGCTGGCCACCGTCGGCTACATGGCGCTGCCTCTGGTGATGATCAGCGCCCTGGGGATGCCCATCGATGAGGGGCGTTGGCCCACCCTGCGCATGCATGGCTTCCGGGTGCTCGGCTTCGTCACCTGGGTGGCGTCGTTGGTTTGGTATCTCACGCCCCTCTCGCAGAAGAGCACCGGCGTGCCGCTGCTGGCGCTCTGGAGCCTGCTGGTGCTGTGGAGCTGCGAACGCCTGATCCGCAATCTGGCCATTGAGCGGCTGATCAATCGGCAGGTGTTGTTCGGGGCCCTCGCCGGCTACCTGCTGCTGGGCCTGGCGGCTGGGCTGCTGTTTAGCGCTCTGGAAACGGTGGTGCCCGGGAGCTTCACCACTTCCCGGGCCAACCATGGCTCCCTGCTGCGGTCCCATGGCCTGACGGCCAATCCAGCCCATCCGGTGTGGGCGGTGGATTTTGTGGAGCTCAATTACTTCGCCTTCGTGACCCTCACCACCACGGGTTATGGCGACATTCATCCCATGACGCCGCAGACCCAGATGCTCTGCGTGATCGTGGCGATCGCCGGCACGGTGTATCTGGCGATGGTGATGGGTCTGCTGATCAGCCGCTACACCGCCCGCGATGTGGAGGATCAGCTCGATCCCTGAGCGCTGAGCTGCAGGCAGAGGTCGGCGCCGAGCGGTTGCAGCCCCAGCAGCTGCCACGGCTCGGCCTGGTTCACATCCACCAGCCCCAGATCCCCCAGGGGTGTGCGGGCGGCCTGACCCCCCAGCAGCTTGGGCGCCAGCACCGCCGCCAGCTCCTGCACGCACCCCTGGCGCAGGGCCGCCGCCGCCAGATCGGGCCCGCATTCCCACAACACCTGATTGCAGCCGCGCTGGGCCAGCTGCTCGAGCAGCGCCAGCGGTTCGCAGCGCTCCAGCTCCAGCCGCTCCACGCCGGCCGCATCCAATTGCTGCCGGCGCTCGGCCGGGGCTTCCGGGCCGTGGGCCACCAGGGTGGGCGCAACGGCGGTGGCCCAGAGCTGGGCCTGCGCCGGCAGATCCAGGCTGCGGCTGATCACCACCCGCAACGGTTCGGGCGTGCGCTCGCCGCGGGTGGTGAGCAGCGGGTTGTCGGCGCGAACCGTGCCGCCCCCCACGATCACCGCATCGCAGCGGCTTCGCAGCCGATACACCCGGGCCCGCGCCGCTGGGCCGGAGATCCACTGGCTGGAGCCGTTGGGCAGGGCGGTGCGGCCATCGAGGCTCATCGCCCACTTGAGCAGTCCCAGCGGCCGGCCGTGCTCCACCCGATGAATGAAGGCGCTGTTGAGCTGGCGGGCTTCGGCTTCGCACACCCCTTCCACCACCTCGATCCCGGCGGCCTGCAGCTGGGCGATGCCGCCACCGGCCACCCTTGGGTCGGGATCGCGCATCGCCACCACCACCCGTGCCACGCCCGCGGCCAGCAACGCTTCGCTGCAGGGCGGGGTGCGGCCGTGATGGCAGCAGGGTTCCAGCGTTACCACCGCGGTGCCGCCCCGCGCCCGTTCACCGGCCTGCCGCAGCGCATGCACTTCGGCGTGGGGTGTGCCGGCCCGCTGATGGAAGCCCTCACCCACCAGCTGCCCGGCAGCGTCGAGCACCACGCAGCCCACCAGGGGGTTGGGGCTGGTGCGGCCGCTGCCGAGGGCGGCCAGCTGCAGCGCTCGCTGCATCCAGGGCCGCCAGGGGGCGCTCATGCTTCCCGCCAGCTGGGCAGGCTGCGCCATTCGCCCACCACGAAGGGCGGCACCGGCAGCTCCACAAACACGCCGGGGAGCTCGAGGCGCAGCGGCCGGTTCTGATGCAGCTCGGCCAGCAGCGGGCTGAGGTTGAACTCGGCGGCAGCATCGCGGCCATCCGCCGCCAGCTTGGGGTTGGCGGTGGTGATGTCGTCCAGGTTCCAGGTGCCCCGCCCCGAGTGCACGATCAAGGCGGTGGGGTGATCGAGGCGCACCCTGCCGGGGTAACCCACGATGCGCAGCGTCACCGGTCCACCCGGCCCACCCGAGCGATAAGCCACCGCCTGCCAGCTCTGGTAGTCGAGATCCCGCAGGCTCTCCAGGCTGCGCACCACCTCCTGGCCGTTTTCATCGGGATGGGCATGCACCTGGGCCCAGGCGGGCTGCAGGGGAGTGAGCAGCAGCAGGGCACCGGCCAGGCAAGCCAGCAGAGCCCGAACGAGTGAACCTGACGCCATGGACCTGCAGATCTGCCGTTCAGCGTATGGAACGGAGCGGCTCAGGCGTAATGGCTCCACATCCGCAGGACCCGTACAACGGCTTCCTCGGCATCCACGGCGTAAACCAAGCGGTGCTGAATGTTGATCCGCCGTGAGTAGGCGCCCCGCAGGTCGCCCACCAGGGCTTCAAAGGGAGGCGGTTGCCTGAAGGGATCCTCAGCCAGCAACTGAAGCAAATGCTGGGCTTTGTCTTTGAGCGCCGGAGTGGCGCTGGCGAGTTTGCGGCCGTCCTTCTGGGCCTCACGGGTGAACAGAACGCGCCAGTTCACCAGCCGGCATCCTCACTGAGTTCATCCATCGGGGTGGCCATCCCTTCGAGGATCGACTCGCGCATGCCGGGGATGGACGTGAGATAAAGCGTTTCCTGGATGGCGCGCCAGTCCTGCTCCGAGAGCAGCACCGCGCTGCCGCGCTTGCCGTGGATCTCCACGGGTTGATGCGATTCACGCACCTCATCGATCAATGAGAACAGCCGCCTACGGGCCTCGCTAGCTGTGATCGGGCCCATCGCTCATGTGGATGCGTACCGCTAATGGTACGCGTGGTGTGCTGTCTTGGTACGCAGCTCGGCTCAGCTCCGCTCCGCTCCGGGAATGCGTTGCCAGTTGGTGTGGGTGGCCCACACGCCCCAGATCGCCATGGCGCGGAGGTAGTGGCAGGCGCGGAAGGTGTTAACGGCGGTGATCGCTTCGGGGGTGCGGAACTGCAAGCCGCCGCCATACACCTGATCCACCACGGCTGAGGTGATCGCCAGGGCGGTTGAGGTGTCGCCCATCAGCCGGTAGTAGCTGGCGATGCCGAAGTTGATGCCGGTCCACACCTCCAGCGGATGGGTGCCGTTGGGGTCGAGGGGGGTGCCATCGCGGCGCAGGCCGTTGGCCACACCGAGCCGGCCGCCCTCAAAGCGCTCGAAGCAGGCCTCCTTCACGGCCTTGAGGGTGCTGCGGCTGTTGGCCTCGCTCACCACCGGCGGCAGCCCCAGCAGCCGGGCGTAGAAATCGCCGCAGAGCTGGTCGGCCATCACCACCGGTGTGCCGCTTTCGGCGTCGATGTCGTAATACTCGCCGTTCCACAGCAGCGTGTCGAAGTTGGCACGGGATTGCTCCAGCCAGCCGCTGAACGTGTGCTGCTCGGCGGAGGTGTCGAGCCCCGTTTGCAGTTGCAGCTGCTGGGCGATCGCTAAGGCCGCTTCCAGGGCTGCGATCCAGAGGGCTCCGCAATAGGCGCTCACGCCCTTGAGGGGCCAGTCGTCGAAGGTTTGATCCGGTGCGCCGCCGTTATCGGGCAGGCCGTCATTGTTGGCGTCGAAGGTTTTGAGGTAGTGGAGCGCTTCCACCGCCGCTGGCCAGCAGTCCGCCAGGAAGGTGATGTCTTCGCCGTTGGGGGCCAGCTTGAAGGTGCGCCACACCTGCAGCACGTAGTCGCTGGCTAGGTCCTTCCAGAGGTTGCAGTCCTGGTAGGCGGTGTAGTTGGTGGCATCCCAGGGCCGCTCGTTCGGTGCGCCCAGGTCGTGGGGTGTGGCGCCTTTCACCTTGCGGGCTGCTTCCACGCGCCCCTTGCCCTGGGTGAAATACCAACCGATCGGCCGGGGCGTGGCATCGGCGGCCGGGATAGCCCGCGCGAAGCTGCGCAACACGGCTTTATCGAGCTCCGGCCAGAGCTGCAGCAGCGCCAGCGAGCCGTAGAGCCGCACGTCGAGGCTTTCATACCAGGCGTAGTCGAGGCACTCGAGCACACCGAAGCGGCCGTAGGGATCCTCCCTTGATGCGGCACTCCAGAGGCTGCCGCCGCTGCAGAGGTCGTAGAGCTCGTTGAAGAGCGCCATCCGCAGCGGTTCGGGCAGATCGCTGCGCTCGAGCACCGGCTGCTGCCAGGCCTCGATCTGCTCACGCCAGCTGCGCCAGTCGCGCAGGCCTTCGGCGGCGATGGCGGCCGCATGGGTGCCGCTGGCACCGAAGAAGTCGGTGTAGCGGCGCTGGGCGCTGGTGCCGCTGGCGAAGGCTGTCACCGGCAGATCCCAGCTGATCACCACCGGAATCTCGATGCTCTGGCCCGGCTCCAGCCGGCATTGCACCGCCAAGGCAGCACTGGCGGGATCGTTGGCTCCGCTGCGGCGGTCGTTGTTGCTGTCGGGGATGGAGCCGTCGCGGCTGAAGCTGCCCCAGAGTTCGCTGCCATCGCCGTGGGGATTCCAGCGGCTGCAGCGCTGGATGCGCACCCCCGGCTGCTCCGTGGTGGCAATGCACCACTGGCCTTCGCCTTCGGCAACCGGTTGGGAGACATCTCCCGCCAGCAGAACGCCTTTGAGGGCTCCATCGTCAACCCAGTGGTTGCGATGTCCTTCGCTCTTGCCGACTGCCGGGGCGTAGTTGTGCTCCGGGCTGCCGTCATCGCGGAAGTGCACCTCAGCTGAGGCATCGGTGTTGGTGAACCAGCCGGTGGTGTTGCGCCAGCTGAGCAGCAGTGAGAGATCGAGCGCCTGGCGGGTGGGGTTGTGCAGGGTCCACACGAACACCGCCAGCGGGTAGCTGGTTTGTTGATAGTTGCCCGGCAGGATCGGGCTGAAGGCCTGGCAGCTCACCTCAGCGTCGTAGACGCCCTGGTAATGGCTCCAGCTGAGGGGATAGCGGGCGGCGTAGTCGCCGGTGCTGCGCCCGGCGCTGCTGGCGGGATACCAGCTCCAACTGGGCAGCGGCTCAGGGCCATCGGGGCGGGAGGCATCGCGCTCCGGCTTCACCGCCAGGGCATGGGCACGGCTCTGCTGGCCATTGCTCTCAAACAGGGCGAACTGGCAGTCGGGTAGCACGCCGAACCAGTGCTCGCCGCCGTCGAGGTGCCAGAGGTTGAAGGAGCCGTCGGGGGCGCGGCCAATGCAGCCGGCGCCAAAGCCCCCCAGGGGCATGCCGTGGTTGGGGCCGTCGTCGAGGTTGCTGGCGTAGCGAACTGTGTAGGGCTTCTGCCAGCCCAGGCCGAAGGGCCGGCTCCAGCTGGCGCTCGGCGCCTGCCAGCGCTGCCGGGAACGGCGGCCCAGCAGGGACCGGAGGGCGGTGAGGCCGAAGCGCGCCATGGGGCAGCAGAAGGTGCCGCCAGCTTGTCAGAGCTTGCCGTTCGGCGCCGGTTCTCCCACTTCCTGCTCCACCAGGGCATCCAGCGTGGCGGCGGAGCGCACCAGCGCCTGATAGCGCTGCACCACCCGGCGGTTGCGTTCCAGCCAGCCGGCGGGGTTGCCCTGGGCTGCGGCCAGGCTGCCGCTCTGGTCGGCATCGAGCAGCTCGAGCTCCGGTTGCTGCTGAATCAGCGCCACCACCAGTTCATGGAGGCGCTGGCGACGATCGGCGTGGGCCATGGGTCAAACAGGGCTGAGCAGCGGTTGGGGTGGAGGCCCCGACTCAAAGCGATCCAGCAGCACCTGCACCGGAATCTGGGTGCGGAAGCGGCAGGCGCTGGTTTCACTGCAATCGAGGGTGCCGTGCTCCCAAAACTTGTTGCTGCCCATGCCGCCACCGCAGAGGCCGTAGTAATCGCAGCTGCCCTGGCAGCGCTCCATGCCGGAGTTCACATCGCGCCAGAGCTGCTGAAAGCGCTCGCCCTGGGCTGCCTCCACCAGGCTGCTGGTGCGGATGTTGCCCAGGTTGAAGCTGCCGTAGAGCTCGCTGCTCACCGAGAGCAGTTCGGGGTCGAAGGTGGAGAAGTTGCCCTGCCAATCCACGCTGAGGATCGAATAGGGGCGGTTGAGCTCGTTCTGATTGAGGCGGCGGTTGCGCTGGATCAGATCGATCACCTGCTGAAACTCCCGCAGCGCCAGGGGGTGCCCATCGGCTTCGCTCAACTGCCAGAAGCGGGTGAGGAACTGGCGGTAACGCTCCTCTTGTGCATCACCCTGCATCGAGGAGCTGGTGTGCACGCCCTCCTGTTCCTCCACGTTGAAACCCACGGAGGTGATGCCCTGGTCGCGGAAGAAGCGATACATCGCCTCGGGCTGCTCCATGGCCGCGGCGGTGACCACGGCGATCACATGGCAGGGAATGTCGTGGCGCCGCAGGGCGTCGATGCCCCGCATGGTGAGCTGATGGGAGCCGTTGCCATTGCGGAAGCGGCGATGGGCGTCGTGGATCGCCTCCGGGCCATCCACGCTCACGCCCACCACGATGCCGTTGCGCTGGAAGCAGTCGCACCACGCGTCGTTGATCAGGGTGCCATTGGTTTGCACGTGCTGCTCGATCACCACGGCCCCGCCGCTGAACTCCTGCACGCAGCGCTCGATGATCGCCGTGGCTTCGTCGTAGTAGCTGCAGGGGAGGGTGAGCGGTTCGCCCGCGTGCCACACCAGCGAGAGCTGCGGCCCGCAGAAGGGGCTCTCCAGCACGCGCTGCAGCAACAGCGGCAACAGCTGCAGATCGAACACCCGCCGCTTCTGCCGATCCGGCAGGTAGCAGTAGTCGCAGTTGAGGTTGCAGAGGGAGGTGGATTGCACCACCACCAGGCCGATCGGCCCGAAACGGCTCAGATCAAGCCCGGTGCCGCTGATCACCAGTTCACGAAGCTGCCCGGCAGCACGTTGCCCCAGCCGCCGTTACCCCAGCCGCCATTCGGCCAGCCCAGGTTCACGTTGATGCCACCGCCGTAGTAGCGGCCGCCGTTGCCCCAGCCACCACCGTTACCCCAGCCACGTCCACCGCCGTTGCCCCAGGCGCGACCACCGCCGTTGCCCCAGTAGCGGGCCTGCAGGGTGGTGTCGGCGGAGCCGGTGTTGGCGTTGAGCAGCGGTTGCCACTTCCCATCGCGCAGGGCCTGAATGCGGCCTTCGAGCGGATTGCTCAGATCGGGTGCCTGATACACCGCCGCCTGTGCCGTTTCGGTGAACACGGCGGCAGCGGTGACGGCGGTGAGCAGCTGAAGCAGCGAACGGGGAGCCATGGCGGACGAACGGCGAGGAGTGGGCGAAATCAGGGGCTTCAGGGCAACGCCAGCACTGCTGCGGTGAGCAGCACGTTGGCGAAGTAGGTCTTGATGGCGTCCTGGCTGAGGTTCACGCTGCTGCCAGGTCCGACCCATTGGTTGATGCGGCTCTGGGCGCCAGGGTCGTTGTTGATGTAGGCCTGCATCAACCGCGCGATGGCCAGGTTGCTGAGGTTGAGCAGGCCGGAATTGTTCTCCGGCACGATGCAGGCCACGGCGGCGCGGTTGTAGGGAACGGCCGGCACCACGGCGCTGTTCGGGGCAACGCTGCTGCGGTTGGCCAGCAGCCAGAGGCTGTCACCGGCCAGGAACTGGATCTGGCCGGTTTTGAGCCCGTTGAGAGCAGCAGCCGTGTTGTCGAAGGGCTGAAGCGTGGCATCCGGCACGGTTTTGGCGATCGCATCAGCGCTGAGGCTGTTGTTCACCACGCCGATGGTTTTGCCCTTGAGAGAGGCCGGCGTGCCGTCGTTGCCGGCGGGAGCGATCAGGCGGGTGCCGCTGAGGCCGAAGGGCAGGGTGTAGTCGACGAACATCGAACGCCCCCAGCTGAAGCCCACACCGCAGGCCACATCCACCGTGCCGCTGGCGATGCCCGCGAAGCCCTGCTCAATCGTGTCCACGGGCTGGGCCACCAGCTGCACCGGCTTGCCGGTGTAGGCGGTGAGCTCCTTCTGGATCTCAGTGGCGAACTCCATGGCGAGTCCGGCGTAGCCGTTGCCCTGTTGCGTGGCGTAGGGCAGGTCGCCATTCATCACCACGGTGTTGAGCCGGTTGGTGCGCCCGACCCGATCGAGTACCGTCTCCGCCGTGGCCGGTTGCACCGCAGCGGCAGAGAGGCTGAGCACGGCACCGGCGAGGGCGGTTAAACGCAGAGCCAAGGGATGAGCCATAAGGCAGTGCAACGTCCCAACCGTCTGCCCATCAAATTAGGTCGCCGTTTTGGATTGGGCAGCCGGCTGTGATGAAGGCAGGCGCCCTCCAGAATGGCTGCATGATCGAGGTGATCGGCACCGACGCCGGCGCGCCGGCCAGCCTGCCGGCGCACCAGCAAGCGCTGTTGCGGCAAGCCACCCTGGTGGCGGCGCCACGCCGGCTGCATCCGGCCCTGCAGCGCTGGTGGCCTGATCCAGCGCCCGAGCTGATCGCCACGGATCAACCGGACGCCCTGCTGGAGCGGCTGCGGGCCGTGCCCGAACAGCAGACGCTGGTGGTGTTGGCCAGTGGCGATCCGCTCTGGTTTGGCATCGGGCGCGCCCTGCTGGAGGGCTTGCCGCAGCAGCGGCTGCGGTTTCATCCCGCCCCCAGCTCGCTGCAGCTGGCCTTCGCCCGCATTGGCCGCCCCTGGCAGGATGCCAGCTGGGTGAGCCTGCATGGCCGGGAGCCTGAGGTGTTGGCCAGTCGCCTGCAGCAGCGCCCTCCGGCGTTGGCGGTGCTCACCGATCCGGGCCGTGGTGGCGCCGAGGCGGTGCGCGTGGTGCTGCGGGCTGCGGGGTTGGAGCAGGCCTATGGCCTGTGGGTGTGTGAACGGCTGGGCCACGCCGAGGAGCGCGTGCAACGGCTGGCCCCTGATCAGCCCACCCCCGCCGATCTCGATCCTCTGCATCTGGTGCTGCTGGTGGCGGAAGCTCCCCCCGTGCCGGCCCAGCTGCCCCTGTTTGGCCTGGCGGATGGGGTGTATCTGCAGCATCCCGATCGCCCGGGGTTGATGACCAAGCGGGAGGTGCGCATCCAGCTCTTGGCCGATCTGGCCTTGCCGGCGGCGGGCGTGCTCTGGGATGTGGGGGCCGGTGTGGGTTCGGTGGGGCTGGAGGCGTTGCGGTTGCAGCCGGCCCTGCAGCTCTGGGCCCTGGAGCAGCGGGGTGGTTCGGCGGCCTTGATCCGCGCCAATGCGGAGCGGTTGGGCGTGCAGCCGGCCGGGGTGTTGGAGGGCAGGGCGCCGCAGGCGCTGGCGGCGCTGCCGGATCCAGATCGGGTGTTGCTGGGTGGTGGTGGCCGCGAGCGCCGTGCGGTGCTGCAGGCCGTGCTCGATCGCCTGCGCCCTGGTGGGGTGGTGGTGATTCCGCTGGCCACGCTGGAGGCCCTGGCGGAGTTGCGGCCGCTGCTGGAGCAGGCGGGGCTGGAGCTGGCGGTGGCGCAACATCAGGCCTGGCGCGGGGCTCCCCTGGCGGATGGCACCCGCCTGGCGCCGCTCAATCCCGTGTTGGTGCTGCGGGGCGCGCTGCCGGCGGCAGCGGCTTGAAGGGCCGGATCACGGCCGGGCTGCCCACCTGGATCCCCAGACGGCTGGCTTCGCCGGCGGCCAGTTCCACCACGCCATCGGCAGCTTCGTCGGGCCCGTAGCTGCGGCAAGGGAGCCGCGGGCAGGGGGTGGCGCCGGCTTCGATCGCGATCACCCGCTGCCCGCGGATGAACAGCATGTCGAGCGGGGAGGGGGTGTGGTGCATCCAAAACTTGAGCACCTGGGGCTGGTCGTAGGGGAACCACATGCCCCGCAGCGGCGCCAGGGGTGGGCGCCCCATCAGCCCCCACATCTGCTGGCGCATGGTGCGGGCCACCTCCAGCTCGATGCAGGGGGCGTTGCCGGTGGCGCTGCTGGGGGCGTTGAGGCACCACTGGGCCTCGATCGGCAGCACCTGGGGCGGCGGCGGGGTGGGCAGGCTCATCAGCGGGGAGGGGGGCCATCACTCAGGCAGTAACCCTGCCCGCGAACCGTGTGGATCAGCCGTTTCTCCCCCTGTTCCTCCAGCTTCTGGCGCAGATAGCGCACATACACCTCAATCACATTGCTGGCGGCGCCCTGCTGGTCGTGCCACACCTGGCGCAGGATCTGATCGCGGCTGAGCACCTGGCCGCTGTGCTCGATCAACAGCAGCAGCAGGGCGTATTCCCGGGCAGTGAGCGCCACCAGCCGCTGGCCGCGGCGCACCTCGTGGCGGCTCGGCACCACGGTGAGATCGCCGAGGCTGAGCCGATCCGCCGGCGGCCGCCCCTTCTCCAGCAGCTTGCGGTGCAGCCGCAGGCGCATCAGCAGATCGCTGGCACCGGCGGACGACAGCCAGAAGTCGGTGGCGCCGGAGCGCAGTATCCCGGAACGGGCCGCCACCGTGTCGTGGCCGATGTCGAGCAGCACCGGCACCTCCCCCAGCCGCTGCCGCAGGGCAGGCAGTTGGCCGGCCGCCTCCATGCCCAGGATCACCAGCTCACAGGGCTGGCCGAGTTGCTCGGTCCCCACCTGGCAGTGGTAGCCGGAGGCCTCCAACCGCGCAGCCAGGGCTTCTGCCTCCTGGCCCAGCAACAGCAGGGTGGGGCCGCTCAAGCCGGTGCGCCGCTGCCCGGTTTGGCCACATGGGGCAGACCCCAGCCGAGCTTGTTGCGCAGCACTTGGAAAAACTCGTGATCGGCCAGGCGCACGAAACGCACCGGGTGTTCGCTGCGGCGGATCAGCACCCGATCCTCCGGCCACACGTAGCAACCGGCGCTGCCATCCACCACCATCATCAGCCGCTCCGGTGTGGCGGGAAAGACGGTGACGGGCTCCTGGTCGCTGAATACCAGCGCCCGCGAGGCCAGGGAGTGGGGAGCGATCGGCGTGAGCTGCAGCACCGGGCAGTCGGGGGTGATCACCGGGCCGCCGGCGCTGAGGGCGTAGGCGGTGGAGCCGGTGGGGGTGGAGAGGATCACGCCATCGGCGGCGATGTCCACCGGGGCATGGCGGCCCACGGCGATCTCGAAATGGCACATCGAGGTGAGCGGCTCGCGGTGCAGGGCCATCTCGTTGAGGCAGAGCACCTCCCAGCGCCGCTGCTCGCCCCGCATCACGCTCACCACCAGGGTGGTGCGCTCCTCCACGGTCCAGTTCCCGGCGATCACCTGATCGAGGGCCTGATCCAGTTTGGGTAGATAGGTTTCGGCCAGAAAGCCGAGGTGGCCGGTGTTGATCGTGAGGATCGGCACGTCGATCGGGGCCGTCATCCGCGCTGCGGAGAGCACCGTGCCGTCGCCACCGAGCACCATGGCCATCGCCAGGCCGGGTTCGAAGTTGGGGGGCACGCAGGCGGCGTGACCCTTGGCCCGCAGGTGCTGGTCAGGGTTAGCGAAGCCCACCATCCCGGCGGAGCTGCTGGCGCGCACCACGTCGTAGCCAGCCCCGCGCAGGCGCGCCTCAATGGCATCGGCGGTGGCCAGCGCCAGGTCCTTACCGTCGTTCACGATCAGTCCGACGCAGGGCACGACCGGGGGCTGCAGATCAGCAGGTTGAAGATCAGCCGATTTTATGGGTGTTGTCTGGATCGGCTCACCCCGCGCTCAGAACTGCTCCAGGAAGCGCAGGTCGGAGGTGAACAGGCGGCGGATGTCATCGATGCCGTGGCGCACCATGCAGAAGCGCTCCACTCCCAGACCCGCTGCGAAACCGCTGTAGCGCTCAGGGTCGATGCCCAGGCCTTCCAGCACCGCCGGATCCACCATCCCGCAGCCCATCACCTCCAGCCAGCGGCCGCGCCACTGCACATCCACCTCGGCGGAGGGTTCGGTGAAGGGGAAGTAGCTGGCGCGGAAGCGCACCGGCAGATCGCCGAAGAAGCGCTGCAGAAAGGTCGTCACGGTGCCACGCAGGTGGCTGAAATCGAGGCCTTCATCGATGGCCAGCACCTCAACCTGATGGAACACCGGCGAGTGGGTGGCATCCACCGCATCGCGGCGATACACGCGGCCCGGCGCCACGATCCGCACCGGCGGCGGGTTCTTCTCCAAGTGGCGGATCTGCACCGGTGAGGTGTGGGTGCGCAGCAGCTCGTGCTCGCTCAAATAAAAGGTGTCCTGCATATCCCGCGCCGGGTGGTGCGGCGGGATGTTGAGGGCGGTGAAGTTGTAGTGGTCGGTTTCGATCTCCGGGCCTTCCTCCACCCGGTAGCCGAGGCCGGCAAAGATGTCGACGATCTCTTCCACCGTGCTGATCAGCGGATGGCGGTGGCCGGCTGGGGTGAACCGGGCCGGCATGGTCACATCGAGGCTTTCACCGGCGATCCGCTCGGCCATGGCGGCGGTTTTCACGGCGGAGAGCCGCTCGCTCAGCAGCCCCTGCACCTGCTCCTTGAGCACGTTGGCCCGCTGACCCACCAGCGGCCGCTCATCGCCGGGCAGCTTGCCCATGGCGCCCAGCACGCCCGAGAGCTTGCCCTTCTTGCCCAGCAGCCCCACCCGCAGCTCCTCGAGCTCAGCGGCGGAGCCTGCGGCGCTGATCGCCTGGGCGGCTTCGGCTTCCAGCTGCTCCAGCGCTGCGGTGAGCTGCTCCAGGCTGATCGTGGCGCTCAAGGCTGTGTTCCGGCAGCCCGTGACTTTAAGAAGACGGCCTCTAGCCTCCAGAAAGCCACCCCAGCCCCTTGCGGATCCTGATCAGCAACGACGACGGCGTGTTCGCCGCCGGCATCCGCAGCCTGGCCTCAGAAGCGGTGGCCCGCGGCCATCAGGTGACAGTGGTGTGCCCCGATCAGGAGCGCTCCGCCACCGGCCATGGCCTCACCCTGCAAACGCCGTTGCGGGCGGAGCGGGCCGATGAACTGTTCGCCCCCGGCATCACCGCCTGGGCCTGCAGCGGCACCCCCAGCGATTGCGTGAAGCTGGCGCTGTTTGCCCTGCTGGAGGAGTGGCCAGATCTGGTGCTCTCCGGCATTAACCACGGCCCCAACCTCGGCACCGACACCTTGTATTCGGGCACGGTGAGCGCCGCCATGGAGGGCACGATCGAAGGCCTGCCGGCCCTGGCGGTGAGCAGCGCCGATTTCCAGTGGCGCCACTTTGAGCCGGCCGCCCGCATCGCCCTGGATGTGGCGGAACACACGATCGCCGCCGGCTGGCCTGAGGGTGTGCTGCTCAACCTCAACGTGCCGCCGCTGCCGGCGGAGGCGATCGGGCCGTTGCGCTGGTGCCGCAAGGCGGTGCGCCGCTACACCGATCAGTTCGACCAGCGGGTGGATCCGCGCGGGCGCACCTATTACTGGCTGGCGGGTGAAGTGGCCAACGATCTGGAGGCCGAGGTGGCGGGGCCGGCCGATTGGCCCATCGATGTGGCCCACATCGCCACCGGTGGTGTGGCGCTCACGCCGCTGCAGCCGGAGCTGTTCTGGCGGGGTGATGCGGCGGCGCTGCCGGCCCTGCCTCAGCTGCCGCTGGCGCGATAGATCCGCTGCAGCAGCCACAGGCTGATCCACAACCCGATCAAGTGGGCAAACACCACCTGGGTGTTGCTCAACACCGAGAGCATCTCCAGGGAGGTGATCGGGTAGTTGGTGATGCGGCCGCCAGGGGTGGTCATCACGCCGCCGAAGGCGAAGCCCGCCTGCATCGAGGCCTGGAAGAACAGCGACCCCGCCAGCGACTGGTAGCCCACCACCCCGAGGGTGAGGCCCACCAGGTCGGCCAGGATGCCGCGCTTGATCAGCCGGGCCGTTTCCCCCTTGCTGGGGTGAACGGGGCTGGAGAGTGCCCGGCCGCAGCGGATCACCAGCCAGCTCTGCCAGAGGCACCAGAGCAGCACAAAAAAGGCGATGGACGTGAGCGAGAGGCCGGGGCTGAGGCCCAGGGCCTTGTCGGCGCGGGCACCGATCTGGCCGCCGATGTTGTTAAACAGCAGCACCCCCAGCACCACCACGGCCAGCACCACCTGGGCCCAGAACCGCACCCAGCCCATCCGGCGCAGGGCGGCGGAAATCAGCTGCAGATCGAGGCGGTCAGCCATGGGGAGCGGCGGCAGTGCCCCAAACCTGCCATGGGAGGATGCCGGCGGCGAGGGCCTGGAAGCGCTTGTTGGTGAACCGGCCGTGATTCCACTGCGCAGTCCCGAGCAGGCGGCACGCCCCACGGCAATCGCCCTGGGCAGTTTCGATGGTTTGCATGCCGGTCACCGCCAGGTGATCGCAGCGGTGGTGGAGCGGGCCCGGGCGGAGCCGTCGCCAACGCAGCTGGTGCCCACGGTGGTGAGCTTCTGGCCCCACCCGCGCGAGGTGTTGTTCGGTGAAGCGCGGCTGCGCCTGGATCTGCCCGCCGAAAAGCTGGAGCTGCTCGAACCGCTGGGGATTGAGCAGCTGGTGCTCGTGCCGTTCACACCGGCGTTGGCGGCGCTGAGCCCGGCATTGTTTGTGGAGCAGGTGCTGGCGCAGCAGCTGCAGGCGCGGCTGGTGGCGGTTGGGGAGAACTTCCGCTTCGGCAACGGCCGCAGCGGCGACATCGACAGCCTGCGCAGCCTCTGCGCGGAGCGAGGCATCGATGTGTTGGTGCAACCGATCTGCACCGACAGCAGCGGCCGGCTCAGCAGCAGCCGCATTCGCCATGCCCTGGCGGCTGGTGATCTGCAGGAGGCGGCGCGGCTGCTGGGGCGGCCCTACCGCTTCGGTGGCCGCGTGGTGCGCGGTCGTGGGCTCGGGCGTGAGCTGGGCTGGCCCACCGCGAACCTGCAGGTGGATGGCCGCAAGTTTTTGCCGCAGCAGGGGGTGTATGCCGCCTGGGTGTGGCTGCAGGGGGAGCGCCTGCCTGCTGTGATGAACCTGGGGCCGCAGCCCACGGTGGATCCCACGGCTCCATCGGCGGTGGAGGTGCATCTGCTGGGGCGCCGCCTCGAGCTCGAGGGCATGGAGCTGCTGGTGGAGCCGGTGGCATTGCTGCGTCAGCAGGAGCGCTTCGACAACCTCGAGGCACTGGTGGCCCAGATCGGCCGCGATGCCAGCCGGGCTGAGCAGCTGTTGGCCTCAGCCAGCGGGGTAGGCGTTGGCCAGGCCCCAGCTGATGAAGGCGGCGATGGCCCCCAGCAGCAGAATCCCTGAGATCAGCACCAGCATCGGGCTGTCGGATCCGCCCTGCTCCATCGCCAATGCGCTGCGCACGATCGCCACACCCTAAGCAGATCAGGCCCTGATGACCTCCCCCGCCGACCACCACGCGGTGTTGCGCCTGCTTGACGCCAACCTCGATCGCGCCCGCGAGGGCCTGCGGGTGGTGGAGGACTGGTGCCGTTTCGGGTTGGATCGCGCTGATCTGGTGGCAACGCTCAAGGATCTGCGCCAGCGGCTGGGCTTGCTGCACCAGGAGCGTTACAAGCAGGCACGCCACACCGCAGGAGATGTGGCGGCGGGGATGGCCCATCCCGCCCAGGCGCAGCGTCAGAAGCCAGCTGCGGTGGTGGCGGCCAACTGCGCCCGGGTGCAGGAGGCGTTGCGGGTGTTGGAGGAATTCGGGCGCGATCAGGATCCGGCCCTGGCGGCGGAGGCCGCGGCGATCCGCTACGCCCTCTACGACCTGGAGGTGGAGGTGCTGCGGGCCGGCGCCGACCTGCGGGCACGGCTGCAGGCCTGCAACCTTTATTTGGTGACGAGCCCTTCGCCGCAGCTGGAGGCGGTGGTGGCGGCAGCCCTGGAGGGCGGCGTGCGCCTGGTGCAATACCGGGCCAAGGAGGGCAGCCTCGCTCCCGATGGCCAGCCGATCACCGATGCGTTGCGCCTGCAGCAGGCCCAGGCGTTGCGACAGCTCTGCAGCCGCTATGGCGCACTGTTTGTGGTGAACGACCGCATCGATCTCGCCCTGGCGGTGGATGCTGATGGGGTGCACCTGGGGCAGGGGGATCTGCCCCCGGCCCTGGCCCGCCGCCTGCTGGGCCCCGAGAAGCTGATCGGCCGCAGCACCCACGCCATCAGCCAGCTGCGCGAGGCGGTGGCCGATGGCTGCGACTACGTGGGTGTGGGCCCGGTGAACGCCACCCCCACCAAGCCCGGCCGCGAGCCTGTGGGCCTGGATTACGTGCGCCAGGCGGCGGCGGAAAGCCCGATCCCCTTCTTTGCGATTGGCGGCATCGAGCCCGCCAATCTGGCGGCGGTGCAGGCGGCCGGCGGCACGCGCGTGGCGGTGGTGCGCGCTATCACCGAGGCGGCCGATCCGGCGGCGGCCAGCCGCGCCCTGCTCAATCTGCTGAACTGAGCCGATGAGCGACGCCCCCATCACGATTCGCCTCAACGGCGATCCGATCACCTGCTCGGCCGGCCTGTCGCTGGTGGAGCTGCTCGAAGCGCGCGGCTACCGGCCCCAGCTGGTGGTGGTGGAGTTCAACGGTGAGATCCTGCCGCGGGCGCGCTGGGCTGATCAGCCCGTTCGGGAAGCCGACGCTGTGGAGGTGGTCACCATTGTGGGAGGTGGTTCCTAGATTTATGCCTAATCATTTGGCTCAGGCCTTGGCTCAACAGCCCTCTCCTTCGCCGCTGCGCCGTTTGATGAGCATGCTGGTGCTCCCGGCTTTGCTGGCGGCGCTGCTGGTGTGGCCGCAGCCCTCCCAGGCCGCCAGTGGCGGCCGCATCGGTGGCGGCAGTTTCCGCTCGGCCCCCTCGATGCCCCGCAGCTATGGCGGTGGCTACCGGGGTGGTTATGGAGGCGGCTACCAGCGCGGTGGCATCGGCTTCCCGTTCATCGTTCCCTTCTTCTTCGGCGGTGGCGGCCTGTTCGGCTTCCTGGTGCTGATGGCGGTGGTGGGCCTTGTGCTCAATGCCTTCCGCGGTGGCGGCGGTGGTGGCGGTCAGGCCCTGCCGGCGGGGATGCGCGGTGGCGACCTCGATGGCTACCGGCCCGATGGTCCGGTGTCGATCGCCCAGCTGCAGGTGGGGCTGTTGGCGTCTGCCCGGGAGCTGCAGCGGGATCTGCGCCAGCTCGCCGCCAGCTCCGACACCAGCAACAGCAGCGGCTTGCAGCGTGTGTTGCAGGACAGCACCCTGGCCCTGCTGCGCCACCCGGATCTGTGGGTGTATGCCAACGCCGAGGTGGGTCAGGTGCCGTTCCAATCGGCTGAATCCACGTTCAATCGCCTGTCGATGACCGAGCGCAGCAAGCTCTCGGGCGAAATCACCACCAACGTGAGCGGTGCCCGCGGCCCTGCCTCCACCACCTCTGCCGGTGATGCCGATGCCACCAGCGATTACATCGCTGTGACTCTGCTGGTGGCCAGCCGCAGCCGCATCGCCCTCAAGCCTGTGAGCGGCAGTGAGGAGCTGCGCGAGGCCCTGCGGGTGGTGGGTTCGGTGCCCTCCGATCAGCTGCTTGCCCTGGAGGTGATCTGGCAGCCGGAAGGCGTGGGCGAGGTGTTGAGCGCCGATGAACTGATCACCGCCTACCCCGATCTGAAGCATCTTTGAGGCGGGCTCTTTCGTTTCTCTGCAGATTTCGATAACTACAGAAACTCTTCCGCTGGAAGAGTGTCGCAAAGGCTGTCAGCGGGGCGCTCGATTTGTAGGTTGATAGCCACTTCATTTCGCTTGCGTGTCCGCCTCGTTTCGCCATTCTGAAACCCGTGCCATGAAATGGCAGGCCAATGGCGAGCTCGCAGGTAGCGATCTGCATGCCCTGCTCAGCCGCCTGCATCAGGTGGAAACGGAAGAGCGTTCCCGTGAGCTCCAGCAGTGCCTCGGCCGCCGAGCTGAGGCCTCCTGAGCGGCGAAGCCTGAAGCCGATCTGCAATTTGGCCTGGGCCGGTTGCCGCGGTTGATTCGCTTCAGCACAGTGCGGCTCACCTGGATCTCCAGCCCGATGCCGCGCTCCCTGCAATGGGTGAACAGTCCTGTGTTGCTGGAGGCGCTCGAGCGCTACGAACAACAGCGGCTGCCGCGCTCGATGCAGCTGTGGCTGGAGGCGGTGCTGGAGCTCAAAGCGCCGGCCCAGGGGCCGCTGCGCCCCCACTGTTGAGGATGCGCAGGGCGGCCATGGCCGCGCCATAGCCGTTGTCGATGTTCACCACGCTCAGCCCCGGTGCGCAGCTGGCGAGCATGCCGTGCAGGGCCGCCTGGCCGCCGGCGCTCACCCCGTAGCCCACGCTCACGGGCACCCCGATCACCGGCTGGGGCACCAGGCCTGCCAACACCGTGGGCAGGGCTCCCTCCATGCCGGCGCAGGCGATCAACACCCGCGCCTGCTGCAACCGCTCCAGCTGGCCCAGCAGCCGGTGCAGCCCCGCCACCCCCACATCCAGCAGACGCGCGCAGCGGATGCCATGCCACTGGAGCGCCAGCTGGGCTTCGCTGGCCACCGGTAGATCGCTGGTGCCGCCGCTGAGCACCACCACCTCCCCGAGCTCGGGCCGCTGGGCGGCAGGTGCCCCGAGGCTGAGGCAGCGGGCCTCGGCATGGAACTGCAGCTGATCGCTGAGGCGTTGTCCCGTGGGATCGGCCTGCAGCTGCTCACGCACGGCCTCGGCTTTGGCGGGATCCACCCGGGTGGCCAGGGCCAGCTCGCCTGCGGCCTGCAGCCGCAGCAGGATTGCGGTGATCTGTTCGGCGGTTTTGTGTTCGCCCCAGATCGCTTCCACCATGCCGAGGCGGCCGCGGCGCTGCAGATCGAGGCGCGCCAGCTCGCTCATGCCGCGGGTTGCAGTTCGCCTTCAAACACCAGCGGGAATGGATTGCCCTCGGGGGTGCCCGTGGCCTCGCGGGCCAGCTGCTCAAAGCGATCCTGCACCGCCTCCACCTCCGCTAGGGGAATGGCCTTCCATTGGGCGCGGCTGGCCCAGCGGATCAGCAGGGTGCCCTCCTCGCGCTCCGGATCCCAGAGCAGATCGCGCCCGAGAAAGCCCGGCTGCTGCGTGAGCCACGGCTCCCAGCTGCCGCGCTCGGCCTCCAGCCAGGCCTGGCGCGCTTCTGCAGGCACCTTCACCCGCAGGTGCTCCACCACGGCCACCTCAAAGGCGCCGCCGGGCTGCTCCTGCTGCTCGGCGATCGCCACATCCGGATGGCCCACCAGCAGCATCAGGAGGCAGAGCAGCAGAGCCGAAACCCTAGCCAGGGCTCGCCAGCTCACGGTTTGTGCAGCAGCGCCACGGCGTGGCAGGAGATGCCTTCTTCGCGGCCTTCAGGGCCGAGCCGTTCGTTGGTGGTGGCTTTCACTCCCACCTGATCCGGCTCCAGACCCATCCGGGCGGCGATGGCGGCGCGCATCGCTTCGATGTGGGGCTTGAGCTTGGGGCGCTCGGCCACCACCACCGAATCCACGTTGAGCACCTGCCAGCCCCGCTCGGCCACCAGGGCCACCACCTGCTCCAGCAACACCAGGCTGTCGGACCCCTTCCACTGCGGATCGTCGGGAGGGAAATATTTGCCGATGTCGCCCAGGGAGAGGGCGCCGAGCAGCGCGTCCATGATCGCGTGCACGAGCACGTCGGCATCGCTGTGGCCATCCAGGCCCAGGCCGGCGGGATGCTGCAGCTGTTGTCCCCCCAGGATCAGCGGCCGGCCTGGAACGAGGCGATGAATGTCGTAGCCATTGCCCAGTCGCAGCTGCATCGAGATCTCCCAGGTGGAGAGGCGGGTCGATGGCTGAATTCAAACCCATCCACGCTGCTCCGCTGCGGCCGCGGAGGCAATGGGTGTAAAGGCGGATTGCCCTGGCCTGGCCGGGGTGGCGATGCTGCAGCCATCAACCCAGGGAGGAGCCACCGATGGCTGATACTCCACCGCAGCACCACTAGAAGCAACGCTGACTGCAGGCCCCTGCTCCAACAGTCTTCACCCAACCGTGGGCGGGTCGTTCAGCCGGGCAAGTCGAGGAAGGGCATCAACAGCCGCCTCACCCTGTGCGCCTGACTGATCGACACTCCGTTTGCACCGCCACAGGTGCCCCAGGAGATCAAAAGAGCCCACACCTGGAACGTTCGGCCCCAGGTGCCAACGCCAGCAGCTTCGACCAACGATTGCCATTGGAATGTTGATTGACTCGTGACCCCCGGGCGCTGCTCGGGGGTTTTTGGTTGGATCAGAAGCTGAAGCTGGTTTTGATTAAACCGCCCAGCTGATTGAAGCCCTTGCCATCTGGTGTATCCCCTCCAAGTGGTCGGCTGAGATAGAACAGCGCTGGGGTGAAAGCGATGTTGTCCGTCACCTGGACCTTGTACCACCACTCCCAGACGTAGTTGCTGTCATTGGGCGTATTGC
>VGPW01000033.1 GCA_016882545.1 Cyanobacteria bacterium M_surface_10_m2_179
TTGCCTTGGCTCCAAGCGGAGTCGAGTCGTCAACATCCTTTGAACGGTCGGTCATGTCCCGGGTCTGCCAACTCACCGGCAAGCGCGCCAACAACGGCATGGCCGTGTCCCACTCCCACGTGCGGACCAAGAAGCTTCAGCAGGTGAACCTCCAGGAGCGCCGTCTGTGGTGGGCCGAGGGCAACCGCTTCGTGAAGCTGCGCGTCTCCACCCGCGCCCTCAAAACCATCCAGAAGAAGGGCCTGGGCGCTTACGCCAAAGAGCTCGGCATCAATCTGGCCAAGATCTGAACCCTTCCACGATGCAGCGCCGCCAGCTTCTGAGCGGGCTCTCCATCGCCGCACTGGGCCTGCTGGGATTACCCCGGCAGGCTCTTTGTCTTGGTGGGGTTCTGCCCGAGATCGATCAACCCGCGCCGGCGTTCAGCCTGCAGGGCGTGGTGCCCGGCAGCAGTGGCGATGCGGAAGCCGCCGAGCGCAGCCTCAGGGATTTCGCCGGCCGCTGGCTGGTGCTCTACTTCTACCCGCGCGATTTCACAGAAGGCTGCACCATCGAGGCGCGGGGCTTCCAGCGGGATCTACAGGCCTTCCACCAAGCCGGAGCCGAGGTGGTGGGCATCAGCGCTGACAGCGCCGAATCCCACGCCGAGTTCTGCGGCAGTGAAGCGCTGGCCTATCCGCTGCTCTCCGATCCCGGCGGCCGCGTGAGCAAGGCCTATGGCAGCTGGATCTCACCCTTTTCCCAGCGCCACACCTTCCTGATTGATCCCCAGGGGGTGCTGCGCCAGCTGTGGGTGGCGGTGCGGCCCAGCGGCCACAGCCAGGAGGTGCTTGCCAGCCTCAAACAACTGGCGGCAGACCGTCCGAGCGCCTGAAGGTCATCAGCCAGCCGCTGCCGGGGCCTTCCACCTCCCAGCGGGGCAGCCAATGCCGCCAGCTGTAGGCCACGTTGTGGCCACCGGAACCCACGCGCACATAGCCGCCGTTGCGGTTGTCGAGCTCGCCGTAGGGGTCGTTGAACAGGCCGGCACCCGGCTCAAAGCCCACCGCCAGAATCCAATGGCCGCCGCCGCGGGGGCCGGAGGAGGGGCCGTGGTGCAGAAAGCCGGTGCCCACGGGATAGCCCGCCCTGATCTCAGCCTCCAGCAGGCCGCGATCGCCGCTGGTGCTGTAGCTGGCGATCACCCCGTAGTCGGCGCAGGCCTGGATCTGCGCCTGGGCCGAGGTGGTGTCGCCATAGCGGCGCACGGTGTGGAGATAGGCGTCGTCGGCGTTGGAGCCCTTGAGGGCCTCCGGCTGCAGATACTTCACGGCCATGGCGCAGGTGCTGGAGAAGCACATGCGATACGCCTGACCGAGAATGCGACTGTCGGTCTGGGCGTAGTACTGACGCACGGGCAGCAACAGACGCTGCCCGCTGGTGATCGTCATGGGCCTTCAGGCCATTTCCCTCCTGGTAGCACGCTCCATGCGGTTGAGGTGTGCCATCCCCACATGCAGGCTCTCGCAGTAGAGGCAGGTGCCCTGGAAGCACACCTGAAACAAGTTCCCATCGCGGGAGTGGAGCTGGTGAATGGTGCCGCCCTGGGCACCCACGATCACAGGGTCTGAGGCCATGCCAGAAGCCTGAACATCGGCCAGAGCGTGACGCGCGCGCGGGGCGGGCACCATCGGTAGAACTACTGATTAACCATCCAGCCCCACCTGCCGTTCCCAGGCGGTGAGTTCGGCACGAAAACTGCCCCATTGGCGGCGGCGCAGGCTCTCATAACTGCTGCAGAAGGATTCTCCGAGGGCAGCACGCAGGGTGTGATCGGCGGCAAAGGCGTCAAGAGCCTCTCCAAGATCACGGGGTAGATGACCGAATCCGATGTCACCCAGGGGATCGGCGTAGTTGTCGTTGTCGTGGCGAGGGCCGGGATCCAGCTGACGCTCGATCCCGTCGAGGCCGGCTGCGAGCACGGCCGCCTGCAGCAGGTAGGGATGGGCTGATCCATCCGGAAGCCGCAGCTCGAGCCGCTGGTCATCGGGGATGCGCACCATGTGCGTGCGGTTGTTGGCGGTGTAGCTGATGCCGCCGGGGCTCCAGGTGGAACCGGAGGTGGTGGGCGGTGCCGCCAGTCGCCGGTAGCTGTTCACCGTGGGATTGGTGAGGCAGGCGAGGCCCGGCGCATGGTGCAGCAACCCCGCCAGGAAGTGGTAGGCCACCGGCGAGAGGCCCTGCTCACCGTTGGGATCGTGAAAGGCATTGCGGCCCTGCTGATCCCAGAGGGAGAGATGGGTGTGGCAACCATTGCCCGTGAGCTGCTGGAACGGTTTGGGCATGAAGGAGGCCCGCAGCCCCTGGCGCTCCGCCAGGGTTTTCACCATCACCTTGAAGAAGGCGTGGCGATCGGCGGTGGTGAGGGAGTCGGCGTAGGTCCAGTTCAGCTCGAACTGACCGTTGGCATCCTCGTGATCCGCCTGATAGGGGCCCCAGCCCAACTGCTCCATGCCATCCATCAGCGCTGACACCAATGGGTAGTGGCGCATCAAAGCCAGCTGGTCGTAGCAGGGTTTCTCCTGGCCATCGGCCGGATCGGCGATGGCCTCCCCATCGCTGCGGAGCAGAAAAAACTCGGCCTCCACACCGCTGCGCAACTCGTAGCCCAGTGCAGCGGCGCGGGCGATCTGGCGACGCAGCACACGCCTCGGACACTGCTCCATCGGAGCACGGTTGAGGGTGAGCTCAGTGGCCACCCAGGCCACATCGCTCTGCCAGGGCAGCGGCGTGAAGCTGGCGGGATCGGGGATGGCCATCACATCGCCATCAGCCGGGCTCAGATCCAGCCAGGCCGCGAAACCGGCGAAACCGGCACCGCCTTCGCTCATGGCCGCCACGGCTGAGAGCGGCACCAACTTGGCCCGCTGCACACCGAAGAGATCGGTGAACGAAAAGAGCAGAAAGCGGCTCCCCGACTCGCGGGCGAGGCTGAGCAGATCATGCATGGCGGCTAGGGGCGGTCAGCTGTCGAGCAGCTGGTCAACGATCTGGCGGAGCTGCTGTTGCTCCGGAACACTGCTGTGGGGGTTGCCGGCGCGGTGCCCCAACAGCGAATCGATCACATGCAGCGCTGCGGCGGGGATGGCAGCGGCATCGGCGGCCATGTCGTCAACGGTGAAGTAGAGGTCGCGGTTGCAGGCCACCACGGCGGCTTGCGCCTGAATCGACGAGAGGGCGTGCGCCAAGTTGCCACCGCCAGCCACATCGTGAGCAAGCCAGGTGTCGAGCATGGCGATCAGATCGCGGGGGTCATGGCGGCGGTAGTGGGGTAACCACTGGCGCTCCACGTGCTCCTCCACGGATTCCCCCAGCCCCTGGAAGAAGGGCTGACTGGCGGCCCAGCTGGCGTAGATCAGGGCATAGGTGCGTAAGCCCTGCTCAGGCTCGCCATCGAAGCCGCTGCCCGTCCAGGCACGGTCGGCGGTGAGGGCCTGGCGGAGGCTGAGCAGGAACAGGCGGTTGTGAGGCGACGTGCGACTGGTGCCGCAAACGCAACAGATGCGCTCCACCTGTTGGGGATGGTCGACGGCCCACTGGTAGGCCTGCTGCGCCCCCATCGACCAACCGAAGATCAACGGCAACCGCTCCACACCGAAGCGTTCGCGCAGCAGACGGCGCTGCATCGCAACGTTGTCGCTGTGGTGCACTACCCAGCCCTGCTCAGCCAGGCCCATCTGGCCGTGGCTGGGGCTGCTGGAATCGCCATTGCCGAACATGCCGGCGATCACGATGCAGTAGCGCTCGGGATCCAGCACCGGCCCCGCCAGCCAGGCGAGATCCTGGGGACGAGCGCCGTAGGAGGTGGGCACCAGCACCAGGTTGTTGCCATCGGCATCGAGGTCGCCGATCTGCAAGTAGCCGATGCGTGCGTTGGGAATGCGCTGACCGCAGCGCAAGGCCACCTCGTCCAAGGCAAAGTGCTGAACAGGAGGCGCACTCATGCCACGGGCGCCAGGCTGGGCAACTGCTGCAACAGCTGGCGGTGAACCGCCAGGTAGCCCTGGTCGAGATGCTGCAACCGGGGCGCCAACTCACGATGGGCCAGGGGCAGGGCGTGAAACGGAAGCGAGGGGTAGAGGTGGTGCTCGGCGTGGAAGGGCATGTTCCACATCAACCAACGCACCGGCGCAATGGTGAGGGTGGTGCGGGTGTTGGCCAGGCCGTCGCTGCTAAAGCTGCAACCGCTGTGTTCCGCCAACACGAACACCCGCAGAAACGGCTGGCCTACCGCGAGGGGCAGCAACCAAGACCAGAACAGAAAACCATTGGCGCCCGGGAGTGACACCAGCAGCAGCAGGCCATAGAGCGCGAACTGCAAGCGGATCGAGCGACGCACCTGGGGGATCGATTCAGCACTGAGATACGGCAGTGCAGAGAGATCACCGAACAGCAACCGCCCGTAGCCCTGGAGCTTGCCGGTCCACCAGCTGAGGCCGCTGATCTCAACGGCGTAGCTCAGCAAGCCCGTTGGCACGGGATCATCGAGCTCGGGATCCAGCCCCGGCTGATGGGTGTAGCGGTGATGCCACTGGTGATAGCGGCGATAAAAGGTGGAGTTGTAAAAACTGAGCACGCCCATCCACCAGGCCACCGCGTCGTTGGTGGCCTTGGAGCGGAACGCGGTGCGGTGACAGCACTCATGGAGGGGTGCAAAGCAGGTGGCGAGGGCAGCGCCGCTGAGCACCAGAGCCGGCAGACGCACCAGCCACAGCAGTGCATCAGTGCGCCAGAGGATGCCGGACACCACGATCACCAACAGGTGACTGGCCAGGCGCATCCAGGCTGGTAGGTCACGCAGGCGGTTGAGCTCCGCAAGCCGCTGACGCGGGATCAGATCTGAGGAGGTGGCCATGGGGCCATCACACCAGCTGGAGCTGGGGAGGTTCGTAGGCAATGCAACCCTTTTGGGCTGTGGTGGTTAGCCCCAGCCGCTCAACACCAACTTGCCGATGCTGCTGCCACTCTCCAGACGCTGATGGGCCTCCCGCAGGTGGGAGGCCGTGATCGGGCCGAGGCAGTGGGTGAGGGTGGAGCGGATCCGGCCCGCCTCCACCAGCCCGGCGAGCTCCTGCAGCAGCTCACCCTGCTTTGCGAGATCCGGCGTTTGATAGAGCGAGCGGGTGAACATCAGCTCCCAGTGCAGCGAGAGGCTCTTGCGTTTCAGCGCCAGCACATCGATCGAGTGGGGGTCTGGGTCATCGATCAACGCCAGCGCCCCCTGCGGTTCAAGCAGCTCCACTAGATCAGCGAAGTGATCGGCGGTGTGGGTGAGGCTGATGGCATGACTCACCGGCGATAGCTCCAGCGCCGCGAGCTGCGCGGCCAGGGGTTGGCGGTGATCGATGCAGTGCTCAACCCCGAACTGCTGCAGCCAGGCCTGGGATTCAGGCCTGGAGGCGGTGGCAATCAGGGTGAAGTCGGTGAGCTCACGCACCAACTGCACCAGGATCGAGCCCACGCCACCGGCAGCACCCACCACCAAGAGGCTGCGCCGGGGATGGGATGACGCACCCCGGCGCGGCAAGCGCAACCGATCAAACAGCAGCTCCCAGGCCGTGATCGCCGTGAGCGGCAAAGCGGCCGCCTCAGCAGCGCTCAACGTGGCGGGCCGACGGGCCACCAGGCGATGGTCCACGGCGTGGAGTTCGCTGTTGCAGCCCGGGCGATCGAGGGCGCCGGCATACCAAACCGGATCACCCACGGCAAAACCCTGCACAGCCGAGCCGATCGCTTCCACCCGGCCGGCGGCATCCCAGCCGAGCACGCGCCACTGCTCAGGGGCGGGCTGCTCCCGGCGCCGCACCTTGGTGTCCACCGGATTCACCGACACCGCCTCCACCCGCACCAGCAGATCGCCGGGGCTCAGTTCGGGGTTGGGCAGCACAACGTCAACCAGACAGTCGACGTTGCTGTCGGATCGCGAGCCGTTGTAGGCGATGGCACGCATGGTCACCACCTCAGCTGCTCAAGCAGCTCGCGGTGCACCTGGGTGGCCTGCGCCATGGCCTGCAGGTCAGCGGCGGCGGGTGGATGGTCGAGCGCATCACTCCACGCGCTGGCTAGCTCATCAGCAGAGGCGGGTTGATCCGCCAGATCCACACAGCTGCAGCCCAGGGCGCTGGCGCAGGCCTGCACCTTGGGGTCGTAGCTGAGGGCACTCACCGGACTGCCGGAGAGGGCCGCCAGGATCAGGGCATGCAGGCGCATCGCCACCACCAGGCCCGCCGTGCGGAACAGGGCCATGGCCTCGCTGGGGCTTTGGGCGTGGATCACGCGACTGCGGCGCTGCAGGGCCTCACCCACCCAGCCAGCGGCGCTGAGCTGCGCCAGCAGATCACCATCCTGGTGGCGATGGAAGGGCAGCCAGAGCACCTCGCGGTTGCTGCGCTCGGCCACCAGCTCCAGGGCTTCGAGGTAGGGGCGCCAGGCCTCGCCCTGCAGATGATCCGTGGGCCGCCAACACACCAGCAGCGGACCGCCGCGACCCAGCCAATGCTGCCGCGGTAGGCCCCACACGGCATCGGTGCCATGGGGAGCAGCCACACCCAGCTCGCGGGCCAGCTGGGCTGAGGCGGCATCGCGCCAGGTGATGCCGCTCGCCAGGGGCAGCAGCGCCCGCACCAGGGCTCGGCTGCGCCGCCGGCGCAGTGGGCCGAGCCCCTGGGCCCAGAGCAACACCGGTTTGCCCTGCAGGCGAGCGGCCGTGATCAGGGCGGCGTAATAGAGGAGGCTGCGAAAACTGGTGGAGTCTTGAAGCAGGCTGCCGCCACCCAGCACCAAGGCCCGCGAGCCGGCCAGAGCCTGGAGCACAGCCCGCAGGCTGCGGCGCTGCACCGTGACCACGCCATGGCGCTGTTGCACAGCGGGCTCGTCGTAGGCGGTGACGCACGCCGTGACGCCTGCAGGCAGCTGCGCCAACAGCGACTCCAACAGCGCATCGTCTCCCAGGTTGTGCTCGCCGTAGTAACCGCACAGCAGCACGGGTTGCGACACACCAGCCGTTTCAACTGCAGCTCAGCTTGCCAGCGATTCAGGCGGCGGCGGCCAGGCGCTGACGCAGCAGCAGGATCTGCTCGTCGATCAGCAGGCGGGCCGCCGCCAGGCTGGAGCAACGGCCGAGCAGCACACCGCTGCTGTGGTGCACCACGTAGGCGCCCTCACAGCGGGGGTAGCCGAGCAACTGGATGCGGCAACCGCGATGCAGCCAGCAAGGCGGTGGGCTGGAGTGAGCCATGCCACAGGGCGGATGTGGCCCCACTGCACCGCAGCAGCCGGTTGCGGGCAACAGCTGGATCTGGAGCAAAGCCAAAGCCTCAACCGCACCCCAACCGCTTCAGCGCTCCCCCAACAGCTCCCGCCAGCAGAGCCAGGGCTGTGGGGCTCCCAACACAGCGGGATCCGAGCAGGGAATGGTGATCACCAGCTCCGTAGTGGTGGCGTTGTGGTGCGGAGCGAGATCAGGCGTGACCACCACCGGCAAGGGCGAAGGAACCATGGCTTGGGGCCCGATGCGTAGCGCCCCTGAAGCCTGGGCGGATTTAGCGGAGGCGCCTGCTACCTGGAGTGCGGTGCGCGGTGCTCTGAACGACACACCGGGCTGCAGCCCATAAAAAACAGCCCGGATGGGCTGTGTGAGGAGGCTTCAGCGCTACCCAAGCGGGGCTGCATTCGCAGCGCCATCGGCAGGGATACCTAGGAGGCGCCCTTCAGCTGCGGTGAAACATCAGCCATCGGTTTGTCGCTGCTGCCCCAGGGCCCGGCCGGCAACAGCGGAGCCGCACCCCGTGCCGGGCGGGCGGCGGCACCGGCCTGGAAGGAGCGATTGGTCCACTCCAGCAGCAGGGGCGCCAACACACCACCGTGTTGGTCCTTGCCAGGGCGGAGGTTGAAGTGATCGCCGCCTTTCACCAGCACCAACTGGTTGCCCACGGCGGGCGACCGCAGGAAGGGAGCCACAGCTTCCGGATCCGGAGGCACCACCCAGTCGTGGGTGCCACTCACCAACAGGATCCGCGCACGCATCTCCTGGCCTGAGCCCCGGGGAAACAACAACGACACCGGCGGGCTGACGGCCGCCACAGCGATCACGCGGGGATCGTCGACGGCGGCCTGGTTCACCCCCTGAATCCAGCTGCACTGGAGGGTCCAGCTCAGGTTGCGATCCGGGTCGTCCACCGAGTCGCAGCGCTGGCGCATCTGGCTGTCCTGCGGTTTCACACCCGCCACCTGCAGGGCCGTGGTAGCCCCCCAGGAGTGGCCGATCACCACCACCTGGCTGGCATCCACGCCGCTCACGCCGGGAAGATTACCGCTGGCTGCGGCATCGGTGATAGCGCGCAGATCGAGGGCCCGGAGCCCCAGCTCGGAAGCGCTGGGGGGTGGGGCATGGCCGGTGAGCACCTCGTGCTGCTGGCGCTTGTCGCTGCCCGGGTGGCGGGGCAAAACCACCGTGTAGCCCTGGGCGGCCAGCACCCGCCCCCAGCCCTCGAAATTGCTCGGACTATCCCAGAGGCCATGGGAGATCAGCACCAATCGGCCATTGGCCGGGCCCTGGGGCTGCACCAGCACCAGATCCAGCGGTGCCGTGCGGTGGCTCACCGTGAGCTGCCCCTCGCTGACGCGCATCGGGCCCAGGGGAGCGGAGGTGGCTGCGGCAGCTGCGGGCACGGTGGCCAGCAGCTGATCGGCCTGGCGACGTTGGCGCAGCATCCGCGCCAACACCACCTGAGCCTGCGAGAGGTTGAGCTGCACCCGCTTGCCAGGGATCGCCTGCATCAGCTGCAGCAGGGTGGGATCGCCGTTGGGCGAGGCCGCTGAGGCCTTATCCAGAGCGGCCTTCAGGGTTTCACCGCTGAGATCGGGGCTGTGGCCCTCCACCGAACCAAACGACGACAGCAGCAACAGGGCCTGCTCCAGCAGCGGCGAGCCCACGGAGGCATCGGCGAGCTGGCGCAGGTTGAGCGGCAGCGGCGACTGGAGCAGCTTCACGAGCTTGCGACCCACAGCGCCGTCGCTGGCGCGATCCAGCTCAGCCAGGTCGCTGCTGCCGCTGATCAGGGCCTCCGGCGTGCTGAGCTCGCTGAGCTTGAGGCTGATGGTGTTGTTGAGCAGAGGCAGCTCCACCACCACTTCATCAATGGCGCGGGCCGGCGCCTGCAGGGCGAAAGCTGCCAGGGCAGCCAGCAGGCTGGTGGGCCGGAAGCGAGCGGGCATCTGGCCTGGCCGAACGAGGAGCGGGCGGCAACTTAGCCGGGATCGGCAGCCGGTTCGATGCGGTAGTAAACGCGCTCATCCGAGCAGCAGAGATCGGCGTAGTAGCGCTCCAGCACGTCGTAGGCGTCGTCGTAGCTGTGAAAGCGCTGCCGGGTGAGCCAGTCTTCGCCGCCCTGATCGCAGCGGATGCAGAACAGGGGCTGGCTCATGGCTGCAGGTGAGCCAGCAACGCGGCGGCGAGCGCGGCGTGGGCCACACCCTCGCCATGGGCGCGCAGCAGGGGCTGCAGCGTGATCGAACGGCGGTCGGGATGCAGCTGGCGAGCGGGCACCACCCAGAAGGTCCACGGCTGCGGGTCGAGGGGATCGGGCGCGTCTGCCGCCAGCAGGGCGAACAGCCAGAGGCTGACGGGCTGCGGTAGCAAGGCAAAACTCGACGCGCTGCCGCTGCCGGCGTGAACGGCGGAGGTGATGCCGAGCTGCAGGCCCGACCAGCCCAGCAGGCTCACCGGGCCCGCTTCGGGAGGGGGGCAGTGGGCGGGCTCGAGCTGCAGCGCCTGGAGCACCTGCCAGCAGGCGCAGCCATGCCGCAACCGCTCCGTGAGCAGATCCGGATGGCTCCAGCGCAGAAAGGCATCGAGCTGGCTCACCGGTGATGGGGTGGTGCGGCAGGCCCATCTTGCTGATGCCCCACCTGTGCCAGCGTGGCGATCGACCACCGACTGATGGCGATGGAGCTCGTGTGCAGGCTGCAGGTGAACGCCGGCTACAGCGATGGCACCTGCATGGTGATTCACGCCCAGAGCCACGCCCAGGCGGAGCTGGCCGCCCGCGACCTGTTTCCCTCCTGCCGCGTGGAGGTGGTGTGCGTGCCCAGCGGCCGCAGCCGCCAGCAGCGCGAACAATGCGAAACATGACGAGTTAGGGCTGCAGAGCACCCGGCCATGGCGCCAGTGGCGGAATCGGTCTCAGCCGGCTTAAGATTTTCTCAAGGTCTGAGCCGACACGGTGAACGAAAACAATCCTGTTCTCCATGCGATGCGCCAGGAGCTGCAGGAGCTGCGTGGCCGTTACGTGCTTCAACCCAGCGATTTCAACCGTTATCAGCTGGTGCGCCAGGAGCAGCGCCTGGCCCAATGGGCGCCGGCTGAAGTGGTGAGCGTCTGAGCACCATGCAGGCGCAGCTGCGCACCCTGGTGGGCTGCGAGCTTGTGATCAGCGGCTACCCCCGCTTCCTTTACAACGCCAGCGGTGGTGGCGCCCAGGGAACCGCCGAACCGCTCCAAGACGGGCGTTATGCCCTGCACTTCCCTGCCGCTCAGGTGGAGATCCCGCCCCTGAGCAGCCGCACCGGCCGCTTTCTCGGCCTACCCCTGCCACCCGGGCTGCAGATCACCATCCAGCCCGAGCAACTGGAGGGCGTGCTGGATCCCGCCAGCGGCGCCCTGGAGTTGAGCTTCCGGGCCCGCTTCCGCCTGCAACTGCAGCTGGCTGATCGCCCGCTGTTCACCGCCCCCGACCTGCACGTGGGCACATTGCTGAGCACCGGCGCCGTGCGCAGCCAACGGCATCAGCGCAGCGGTGAGCCGCTGGACAACAACACCGCCGGCCGGCTCGTGGGTGTGGCGCAGGTGCCCCCCTGCGGCGCCACCTGGCTCGACCGCTTTCTGGGGCTGCCGGATGAAGCCCTGGCGATGCTCGCCTGCACGCTCACGCTCACGGCATGAGCAACCCTCTGGCCCGGCTTGGGAACACGCTGCTGTTGCCGCCCCTGATCCTGGCGATCCCCTGGGGGCAGGAGCTGATCGATCAACTGCTGTTCGGCGGGCGCTGGAACCTGCCGATGAGCCCCGGCGGATCCTTCCTCGGGGTGTTCACGGCGCCGTTCAGCCATGGCGACTTTGGCCACCTGCTGGCCAACAGCCTGATGTTCCTGCCGCTGTCCTGGCTGGTGTTGCTGCGGGGCCGCCGCGACTACCTGGCCGTGTGGCTGTGGGTGTATGCCACGGCGATCCCCGTGTGGCTGCTGTGGCCCACCGCCAGCCACGGCCTCTCGGGAGTGGTGTATGGCCTACTGGGCTACCTGCTCTGGATCGGCTGGCTGGAGAAGCGGCCGCTCTCGCTGCTGCTCTCTTTGGTGGGGCTGGTGGGATTCGGCGGGCTGCTGCCGAGCCTGATTCCGCTGCTTTCGCCGGCCGGGGTGAGCTGGATCGGCCACGCCAGTGGCTTTGCCGGCGGAGCACTGGCAGCCTGGAGCCTGCGCCGCACCGCACACTCCGAGCCGTGATCTCCAAGCCCCTGGGCTTCCAGCTGCTGCTCGCCGTTGCCGTGACGGCCGCTCACGCCCAACCCCTGGCACCACCGCTCACACCCAACCCCAGCGAGGGCAGGACGCTGGAGCAGCTGCGCCGTAACGGTGAGAGTAGCGGGCTACGCCAGCGCTATCTGAGCCAGGCCCACGTGCTGTTGCAACGGTTCTGGGCCAGCGACACCCCACCGAAGCTGCTGTTGGCGGGGGATCGGACCGAGGGCTGCGGCGTGGAGCGGGTGGAGCACCCGATGGCCTACTACTGCCCCCCCAGCAACGAGCTGGCCATGGGCCTGGATCTGCGCCGCAGTGTGCGCAGCGCCCGCGGCCGCAGCGATCGCGAGTTGTTGTTGCTGGATCTGGCGGTGCTCGCCCATGAGTGGGGCCACCATGTGAACCGCAGCCAGGGGCGCGGGCCCTACAACGGCGGCCTCAACCTCACGGTGAAGCAGGAGGAACTGGCGGCCGACTGGCGCACGGGCGTGTTTCTGGGCTGGCTGCTGAGCAGCGGCGCCCTCGATGTGGATGGCTTCACCCAAACGGCCAACCTGCTGTTCGAGATGGGCGACTACGAGCGCCTCGCCCAGCAGCACCACGGCTATCCCAAAGACCGCTTTCAGGCCCTCACCCGCGGGCTGAGCAGCCAGCTGAAGCCCGGCCAGCGGCTGGGGGAGTGGACCGTGGACACCCAGGAAGCCTTCAGCCGCCCCTTGCCCGGCGCGTCTGAACAGGAACGGCGCTATGAGGTGCGCCGCCTCAAGATCGATCGCGGCCAGCAGATCGCCACCAACCTGCTCGGTGGCCTGCTCGGTGCGGCCAGCTGCATCTGGGGCAACAAGCAGCAGTGCATCGGCATGGCGAGCCAGCAGGGCAAGGGCAGGGCCGCCGGTGCCTACACCCAGCGCACGCTCACGCTCCACTGCGCCAACGGCAGCTTCGATGTGAGCGACGACGACTTCGAACCCCAGCCGATCAGCCGCGATGGCAAGGGCCAGGCGGCGGTGCTGCTCAAGCGCGACTGCTCGAAGGGTTGATCGGCGTGTGGCGGGCTTCCAACACCGCCTTGAAGAAGCGGCGACGCTGGAAGCGGGTCCACACATCGGCCACTGCGTAGGCGGGGCGCTGTTGCATGCGCTGCCACCAACCCTGCAGATCCGGGCGGCTGAGCAGCGCCAGTTCGCCGGCCATCTCCAGGCGGGCGCAGAGCACCGCGAGCACCACATCGGCACTACTCACCTGGCGGCCAAACAACCAACCGCCCGCCACCACCGGTGGCAGTAAGGCCAGATAGGCCGCCACCTGCTGCCGCTGCTCGCTGAGCACCTGCTCGATCGGGGCCTGGGTGAACACGGCCAGGCGCTCGCGGTTCAGGGCCGCCTTGGCCAGCAACGGCTCCGCCTGCTCCGGGCAGCGCTTGGCCTGGCGCTCCAGGCTGCCAATCACGCCGCTGAGCACCTTGGTGACCACCGCTTTGAACCAGGGGCGGCTGCTCAGCAGCTTGCTGAAGGTGAGGGTTTCGATCGAGATGCGGTAGTGGCCCAGCACCGCTTCAGCGATGCCTGCCTGGCGGGCGGGATCGGCATCGGCCCATTGCTCACCGGCCTGGGCCGCGGCATGGGCCACGATCTCAGCGCTGTCGGTGAGCAGCAGCCCCGGGCCCCGCAGGGTGGGCACCGTCATGTGGGGATTGAGGCGGCGGTAGGCGGGGCTGAGCTGCTGCTTGGCGAAGTGGATGTCGAGCAGGCGGCTGCTGTAGGGCACTTGGGCTTCGGCCAGGGCCAGCCGAGCCACCATCGAGTAGTAGGAGGGCGCGGCGTGGAAGAGCTCGAGCATCAGGAGAGATGGAACAACAGCTCGAGCTCAAGCTTCTGAGCCAGGCGCGGATCGATGGCATGAAACTGAGCCAAGGCGCGGCTGCGTTGAAGGGGGTGTAGGGGGCGTAGGTCGGCCAGGGCCAGCTCCAGGCAGCGTTGATCGAACTCGCGGTTCACAGAGATCGTGCAGCGAGCGGATCACATCAGCGGCGCTGATCGGCAGCCACCGGCGAGGGCCAGATCACGAGCCTGCCTGCAGGTGCTTGCCGCTGCATTTGCTACGAGCTGTGTCCGGCCAGGCCAGCCGGGGCCTCCCATCTCCTATCAACGGTGATGCCGCAGTCCGGCGGATGGGCTTCTTCGTTCAACTCACCGAAGCCATCGCCGAGCGCCAGTCGCTCCTGGTGACCGGGCTCGACCCCAACCCGGAGATGCTGCAGAGCTGGGCCTTGCGCCACGGCATGGGCAACCGCTCCTTCCTGAGCCAGGCGCGCCACTGGATCAAGGCGGTGGTGGAGGCGACCAGCTCGCATGTGTGCGCGATCAAGGCCAGCCTCGGCTTCTATCAAGCCCTGGGCCCCCTGGGCCTCGAGCTGCTGCTGGAGGTGCGCGATCTGGTGCCGCGGGATCTGCCGCTGATCATCGACGCCAAGCACGGCGATCTCAACTCCTCCACGGCCCTGGCCCACTACCTGTTCAAGGATTTGGGGGTGGATGCGGTCACGCTCTCGCCCCTGGCCGGGCAGGACATCGCCGCGCCGTTTCTGCTCTACGCCGATAAGGCGGTGGTGATCACCTGCCGCAGCTCCAACCCGGCGGCCAAACGCATCCAATACCACCCGAGCGAGAGCGATCCGCTGTTTCTGCAGATCGTGCGCGAAAGCCAGCTGTGGGGCACGCCCGATCAGCTGCTGCTGGAGGTGGGCACCAGCGATCCGAAGGTGTTGGCCCAGGTGCGCCAGGCGGCGCCGGAGCGGGTGTTGATGCTGCGCAGCATCTGGAGCGAAGAAGAACGGCTCGATGGCCTGCTGGAGGCAGGGCTCAACCAGGCGGCCGATGGGCTGCTGCTGCCCCTGCCCCAGAACCTGCTGGTGGAGGACGATCTGAGCGAGCAGGCCGAAGCGCTCAAGGGGCTGATCAACCGCGGCCGCCAGCGCTGGCTTGAGCAGCAGCCCGCCCATGGCAACAGCAGCTGTGACGTGTGGCTGGCATCGCCGAAGACAGAGCCCAACGATCAGGACCCACTGGCGGAGCTGATCCTCGATCTGTTCGACATCGGCTGCCTGCTGTTCGGCGACTACGTGCAGGCCTCAGGAGCGGTGTTCAACTACTACATCGACCTGCGCCAGATCATCTCCGACCCGAACCTGTTCCATCGGGTGCTGCATGGCTACAGCGGCCTGCTGGAGCAGTTGGAATTTGATCGCATCGCCGGCATTCCCTATGGCTCCCTGCCCACGGCTACGGGCCTCTCGCTGGCGCTGCACAAGCCGCTGATCTACCCGCGCAAGGAGGTGAAGGCCCACGGCGCCCGGCGGCTGATCGAGGGCGACTTCAACGAAGGCGATCGGGTGGTGGTGGTGGACGACATCCTGATCACCGGCGGCAGCGTGCTCGAGGGCATCGCCAAGCTGGAGAGCTCAGGCCTGGTGGTGTACGACGTGGTGGTGTTCATCGATCACGGCGGCCGCAAAGACCGCCAGGCGCGCGAGCGGCTGGAGAGCCAGGGCTACCGGCTGCATGCGGTGCTCGACATCGAGCGGATCACCCAGGTGCTACTGCAGGCCGGCCGGCTCACGGCGGAGCAGGCGGCGGTGTTGGGCTGATGATCACCTCCCGCCTCAAGCCGCTCCTGCTGGCCGCCTTGGCCCTGAGCCTCAGCGGCTGCGCACCGAAACCCCAGCCCCCGGCGCAACCGGCCCAGGGGCACGATGGCCCCAGCGCACCACATCCGATCCCCGAAGGCGCAGCCACCACGCCGCGGCTGCAGGAAGCGGTGGAGGCGGCGGCGGATCTGTTCAACCGCGGCGAAAACGACCTGGCCTGCGAGCAGGTGAGGCGCGCCGAGGGCGTGAAGGGATCCAACTCCAGCGCCGATGCTGCGCTCACCCAGCAGCTGAACGACTACCGCCAGGCCTGCGAGCCCACTCCATGAGCCAGCCGATCGTGCACGCCGAGGGGCTGAGCAAGAGCTTCCGGGTGGCCGATAAACAGCCAGGCCTCGCGGGCACGATGCGCCATCTGCTGCGGCGCAGCTACCGCGAGGTGGAGGCGGTGCGCGATCTCCGGTTCGCGATCCAACCCGGCGAGATCGTGGGCTTTCTTGGGCCCAACGGCGCCGGCAAAACCACCACGCTGAAGATGCTCAGCGGCCTGATCCATCCGAGCGCCGGGCGGGTGGAGGTGGCCGGCTGCCTGCCGCAGCGGAGGCAGGAGCGTTTCCTGCAGCAGATCACCCTGGTGATGGGCAACAGGCAGCAGCTGATCTGGGATCTGCCGCCGCTGGATTCGCTGCGGGTGAATGCGGCGGTGTATGGCATCGATCCGACCGAGGCCAAGCGGCGCATCCACGAGCTGGCGGAGATGCTCGAGCTGGGGGAGGAGCTGCAGCGCCCGGTGCGCAAGCTGTCGCTGGGCCAGCGCATGAAAGCCGAACTGCTGGCAGCGCTGTTGCACCAGCCCTCGGTGTTGTTTCTGGATGAACCCACGCTGGGGCTCGATGTGAATGCCCAGGCACGGGTTCGCGATTTCCTGGCCGATTACAACCGCCGCACCGGCGCCACCGTGCTGCTCACCAGCCACTACATGGGCGACATCACGGCCCTGTGCGAGCGGGTGCTGCTGATCCACCAGGGCCGACTGTTTCACGATGGCTCCCTCGATGCGCTCACCAGCCGGCTGGCGCCCTGCCGCGAGGTGCGGCTGGAACTGCGGCAGGTGCATCCACGCGAGGCGTTTGAGGGCTTCGGCACGATCGAGGTGCATCAGGGCCACCAGGTGCGGTTGGTGATCCCCCGCGAACAGCTCACCCAGCAGGTGGGGTTGCTGCTCTCGCGCTTTGAGGTGGTGGATCTGGAGGTGAGCGATCCACCGATCGAGGAGCTGATCGGTGGCCTGTTCCGGCAGCAGGGCTGAGATGGCACACCGCAACGGGCTCAAGCCTGTGGAACGCGCCCTACGGATCGCCGCAGCGCTGCTCTCCAGCCAATACGCCTACATGCTCGAATACCGCGCCGAGATTGCGCTGTGGGCGCTCTCGGGGGTGTTGCCGCTGATCATGCTGGCGGTGTGGCAGGGCTCCGCTGGAGCCGCCGCCGCAGGACTCAACCCCCAGGGCCTGGGCCGCTATTTCCTGGCGGCGTTTGTGGTGCGGCAGTTCAGCGTGGTGTGGCTGATCCACGTGTTTGAGGAAGATGCCCTGCAGGGCAAGCTCTCGCCGCAGCTGCTGCAACCGCTGCAGCCGCTCTGGCGCTACCTGGCGGCCCACGTGGCGGAGCAGGCCACGCGCGTGCCGTTTGTGGCGCTGATGTTGGCGGCGGTGTTGGTGCTCAAGCCGGGGTTGCTGTGGCTGCCCTCAGCGGGGCAACTGCTGCTCGGGATCGTGGCGATTCAGGCGGCGTTTGTGTTGCGCTTCCTGCTGCAAACGCTGGTGGCGATGCTCTGCTTCTGGAGCGAACGCGCCGCCGCCCTGGATCGGCTGTTGCTGATTCCCTATCTGTTTCTATCGGGGCTGGTGGCGCCGCTGGAGTCGTTCCCGCCGGCGGTGCGGCGGCTGGCGGAGTGCACGCCGTTCCCGGCGATGGTGTCGTTCCCCGCGAAGCTGCTGGCGGGCGAGAGCGTGGATGTGGCCGGCGGTTTTCTCAACCTCGCCCTCTGGTGCGCCGTGCTGTTCCCGCTGAGCCGGCTGCTGTGGCAAGCCGGCGTGCGCCGCTATTCGGCGATGGGGGCGTGATGGCGCAACGCCTTCGCCGTTACGGGCGCACATTGCTCAGTTTCTGGGCCACCTCCCTGGAGGCGGAGCTGGAATACCAGCTCAACCTTGTGATCGAACTGCTGGCAGTGCTCGGCAACCTGGCCGGCAGCCTGTTTGTGTTGGTGTTACTGGCGGGGCCCAGCGGCCAGCTGGGGGGCTGGAGCTGGAACAGCGCCCTGGTGGTGCTCGGGATCTACACGCTGCTCGATGGCTTCACCAGCTGCGTGCTGCAGCCCAACCTGAGCAAGATCGTGAGCCACGTGCAGAACGGCACGCTCGATTTCGTGCTGCTCAAACCGATCGATAGCCAGTTCTGGCTGTCGACCCGCAGCTTCTCCCCCTGGGGGCTACCGGGCGTGATCGCGGGCCTGGCGCTGATCGGCTGGGCCCTGGTGCACAACGGGGAGGCGTTGAGCGCTGGCGGCATGGCCCTGGCGGTGGCGTTGTTGGTGGCCGGCGGCCTGATCCTCTACAGCCTCTGGTTTCTGCTGGCGGGCCTCTCGATCTGGTTCGTGAAGGTGTGGAACGCCACCGAGGTGCTGCGCTACACGCTGGTGGCTGGCCGCTATCCGATCAGTGCCTACCCGCCAGCGCTGCGGCTGGTGTTCACGCTGGTGCTGCCCGTGGCGTTTCTCACCACCGTGCCGGCCGAAGCGCTGTTGGGGCGAGCGTCAGCAGCCTGGGCGTTGGGATCCCTGGCTGCGGCGGCGATCAGCCTGGTGGGCACACGACTGTTCTGGCAATTCGCGCTGCGGCATTACACGTCGGCGTCGAGTTGAGGTGCGTTTCCTTAGCGATCCCCCAGCCCCTCGATCCCCTGCCAGCCCAGGTAAAGCCCGAGGGCAACACCCACCACACCCACCAGCAGGTCGCCATTAGCGAACAACCACTGCTTGCCGCGCTCCAGTAGCGCCAACACGCGTTCGGGGCCAGCCAGCACCAGTGCCAGCAGCGGGATCAGCAACAGGCTGGCGCTCACCAGGCTGAACACACCGGTGGCGAGCAGTTCGGCTCCCGTGCCCATGCCTGCCGCCAGCAGACTTCCAGCCGTTTTGGTGAACAGAAACAGCGCGTCGGGCCTGATCACCTCCAGGGCAGCGCTGATCCCGAGCAGCAGCGGCAGCGGCATGGCGCAGAACTGATCGAGCTTGCGGGTCCAACCCGGGGGCTCTGCGCTGCCATCGCCTTTGTTGAGGAGCTCCTTCAGGCCAAGCCCTAACAGCACGCCGGCGGCCACCAGATCCAGACCGGTGCGGTGGCTGCTGCCCTTGTCCATGCTCAGGAACAAGCCATGGCCCACGGTGGTGAGCAGCGTGACCGCCAGAACGGCCGTGATCAGCCAGCCGGCCACAAACCAGCAGCCGCGCTGCAGGCGGCGAGGGCCAGCGTTCGGGCACGGTGTCGCCTTGCTGCAGCACGCGGTAGTACACCTGCAGCTTGTTATGGGGAAGGGCTGCGTTCATCCCTGAGCCGCCTCCTCCTGTTCCCGCTGGTCTTCCTCCCAGGCGCGGTGCAGATCGATCCGCGTGATCCGGTAGCCGAGGCGCCGTGCCGCGAGGATCAGCTCCTTGCGGGAGCGGCAGTGCTTAAGCGCCCGCTGCAGGGTGCTGTCGGCCTCCACGTCGTCCACAAAACGCTCCAGCTCGGACCAGCTCATGGGAGGGAATCCCTTGGTCTCTCACCATGCCAAAGCCATCTGAGCTGCGCCAGGTTCCGTGGAACACAGTCCGCCAAACCGCTGGTCGCCACTGAGAAAACTGCCCTGCCGCGAGGGCGTACGGTCTCGGCTCAGTCGGCAGGGGGCGAGGCATCCCAGTTGGGGCTGTGGTTGAGCACAGCGGCGCAGAACTGCAACAGCTCCTGCGGGGTCATGTCGTGCTTGGCGTCATTGGTGCGCCAGGCACAGATCACGAAGTCGGGCTCCGGTTGGTTGGTGCGGTGATCGATGGTGGGCAGCATCGCGTAGCGCTTCTTGTGCTCGCCCTTGCCCGTGGCGGCTTCACGGTTGTCGTAGGTGCCGATCAGGTCCCACTCGAGCCACTCGCCGGTCCAATGGTCGCGGCCCTGCGAGGCCAGCACCGCGTCATGAATCGCCAGTCGGTAGTGCTGCACGTTGCCCACGCCGCCGCGCTTCTGATCGCGCTTGGCCAACGTCACCGCCTTGCGCTGCACCCAGCCGGGGTAGGTGGCCTTGGCGGCGGCCGGCATCCAGTCGGGGGCGGGTGTGCTCATGCCCAGGAGTCTGATCGGCAGCAGACTCCCCATGCCTGTGCTGCAACACCAGCCGATGCGGGTTCTCTGGTTTGCCGCTGCAGGGTTGGTCTGGATCCTGCCGGCACCGGCTCAAACCACCACCGCCACGGTGCTCTCCATCGGCGATGGCGACACACTGCGCGTGAGCACCGGCAACCGCAACCTGCGCGTGCGCCTGGCCTGCATCGATGCCCCGGAATCCCGCCAGGCGCCCTACGGCGCCAGGGCCCGGGCTCAGTTGCAGGCCCTGGCGCCAGTGGGTTCAGCCGTGGCGCTGCGCATCAAGGCCACCGACCGCTACGGCCGCTCGGTGGCGGAGGTGAGCCATCGCGGACGCAACGTCAACCAGGCCCTGGTGGCCTCGGGCGCAGCGTTTGTGTACTGGCAGTTCATCGCCGGCTGCGACCGCAACACCTACAGCCGCCTGGAAACGGAAGCGCGGCTCAAAGGGCTTGGGGTGTGGAGCGTGCCTGAGGGCGTGATGCGGCCGTGGGACGACCGAGCGCAGCGGCGGCGCAGCCGCTGAGGTGCAGGATCAGCTGCAGGTGAAAGCGAGCTGGTTGGCATCACGGATGAGATCAGCGATGACGAGTGGCAGCCTCAAAGGCGAACCAGCCAATGCCCCCTCATCGTCAGAAAAGGCGAAATAGGACTAATATGACCTTCTAGTCGCCGTAAAAGGCGAGATACTGCCCCTTGGTTGGATGCCGATCCAGCGCTTGATGAGCGACGAGGCCCTCCTTCAGGAGCTGGGGCAACGCATTGCCCACCTCCGCCTAGAGCGAAACCTCAGCCAGGCTCAGCTGGCAGAGCAGGCGGGCATCTCAAAGCGCACTTTGGAGCGACTGGAAGCCGGTGCCGCAGCCACCCAACTGTCGCTGTTCCTGCGCGTGCTGCGTCAGCTGGATCTGTTGGAGCGGCTGGAGCTGCTGCTTCCCGAACCAGAACCCTCACCCCTGGCCCTCTTGGAACATCAACAGTCCACCCGCAAGCGCGCCAGTCGCCGACGCGTCGACAAACCGGCCAGCTCCTGGAGCTGGAGACAGCCATGACCGTGGCAGCCGTTGAAATCTGGGGTACACGCATCGGTGCCGTGGCCCTCACAGATTCAACCGGTGTTGCATCGTTCCAATACGAGCCATCGTTCTTAGCCAGTGGCATCGAGTTGGCGCCCCTGATGATGCCGCTGGCGGAGCGGGTCTACAGATTTCCTGAACTGCAGCGCCGCACCTTTCGCGGCCTACCCGGCCTCCTCTCTGATTCCCTCCCCGATCGCTTCGGCAACAACCTCATCAACGCCTGGCTGGCCAGGTGACTTTCAGGAAAGATGTCGCCGGTAGGCGCCTATTCAGGCCGCCTGGAGAAAGATTAACTCCTCCTCGGCAGTTGTGGGATCTGGCGGTTCATTGATCCAGACAAC
>VGPW01000034.1 GCA_016882545.1 Cyanobacteria bacterium M_surface_10_m2_179
GCGGGGGCGGTGGCGGCGGCGGCTGTGGCGGCGGTGGCGGTGGCGGCTACGACGGTGGCGGTGGCAACCGCTGGTGATCAGCGCCACACATTGAGCTTCAAGCCCAACAAAAAGCCCTGGGGTCCTGCACGCAACACAGGCCTCAGGGCTTTTCCGCTTTTCAGATCTGGTCTGCCGGATCGGGTCAGCTAACCGCTTCCAGCTCTTCAGGCTCCATCAGATCGTGCAGCTGGTCGCGCTGCCATTCGCGGCAACGCACATCGCGCACCGGATGGGTGGGTTGCAGCTCACCCTCACGGGGTTCAGGCAGCGCACTGCGCAGGCTGCGGCGACGCAACTTCGCCGTCCAGCGGTGGAAGCGATGGAAGTCTCGGGTCCGTGTCATGAACACCTCCTGGTGGTGACACCACCGGTCTAACGCGGCCGCGACCCTGCGCAATGTCGGCCTCAAACAGCTTCACCAGGGCTCCGGCTAGCTGCCCAGCTGGGCGTCGTAGCGATCAAAGCCCACCAGCTCCCGCAGCTCAGCGAAGGCCAACATCCGCTCCGGCGTCTGGCCGGCTTGCAGCGCCTTGAGGGCATCCTGCATCGCTGCCGCCGCGCACGACAGCAATGTGAGCGGATAGGCCGCCAGCCGGATCCCCATCTCCCCCAGAACCGTGGGCGGCAGCAGGGGTGTGATCCCACCCTCGAGCATGTTGGCCATGCGCCAGCCCGGCACCTCCCGGCAGAAGCGGCGCAGTTCCGCCTCCGAGCGCGCGGCCTCCAGAAACAGCACATCGGCCCCGAGGTCGGCGAAGGCGTTCAGGCGCCATAGGGCCTCCTCCAGCGCCGCGGCCTCGCCATGGCTGGCCGCCAGGGCGGAGCGGGCATCGGTGCGGGCCACGATCACCAGATCGGCGCCTTCAGCGCGGGCCGCCACGGCCGCTCGGATCCGGGCAAGCGCTTCGTCGCGCCCCACCACCTCCTTCACGCCGGTGTGGCCGCAGCGCTTCGGGGCCAGCTGATCCTCGAGCATGATCCCGGCGAAGCCAGAGCGGGCGAACTGCTGCACGGTGCGGCGCACGTTGAGCGGATTGCCATGGCCGGTGTCGCCATCGCCGATCACCGGGATCTGCACCGCCTCGCAGATCGAGCGCCCCTGATCGAGCATCTCCGTCACCGTGAGCAAGCCCGTATCCGGCAACGCAGCGCGGGCCGCGGCCACGGAGAAACCACTCATGAACGTGAGCGGAAACCCCGCGCGCTCCACCAGCCGCGCGGAGAGCGCATCGAAACAGCACGGCATCACCACGCAGCCGTCGCCATCCAACAAGGCGCGCAACCGCTGAGCCGGAGCAGGAGTCATGGCCGCATCGCGATCAACCTCTACGACCCTCGCGCAGAGGGCTGCCCTTGAATGCAGCGATGGCCTCCCCTCAACCATCCCTGCAGCGTCTGCTGCGCAGCCTGCGCCCCCATCGCCGCCTGGTGTGGCTGGCGGCCAGCTGCTCGGTGCTCAACAAGCTGTTCGATCTGGCGCCACCGGTGCTGATCGGCCTAGCGGTGGATGTGGTGGTGCAACAGAACACCTCCTGGCTGGCGGCCTTCGGGGTGACGTCGGTGCCGGGCCAGCTGGGGGTGTTGGCGCTGCTCTCGTTTGTGATCTGGAGCGCCGAATCACTGTTCGAATACCTCTACGCCCTGCTCTGGCGCAACCTCGCCCAAACGGTGCAACACGAGCTGCGCCTGGAGGCCTACAGCCATCTGCAGCAGCTGGAGATGGGCTTCTTTGAGGCCAGCAGCAGCGGCCGCCTGCTGGCGATCCTCAACGACGACATCAATCAACTCGAGCGCTTTCTCGACCACGGCGCCAACGAACTGCTGCAGCTGATCACCACCGTGCTGGCGGTGGGCGGCGCCATGGTGTGGCTCTCCCCCACGGTGGCGGGGGTGTCGTTCATCCCGATCCCGGTGATCCTGTGGGGATCGCTCACCTTTCAGAAGCGGCTCCAACCCCGCTACCGCGAGGTGCGCGAGCGGGCTGGTGATCTGGCCAGCCGCCTCGCCAACAACCTCGGCGGCATGCTCACGATCAAGAGCTACGCCGCCGAGCCCTGGGAGAACCAACGGCTCGCCGAGCAGAGCCAGGCCTACCGGGAGAGCAACGCCCGGGCGATCCGCTTCTCGGCGGCGTTCATCCCGCTGATCCGCTTCGCGATCCTGTTCGCCTTCCTGGCAATCCTGGTGATCGGCGGCTTGCAGGCCTGGCGCGGCGCCATCGCCGTAGGCACCTATTCCTTCCTGGTGTTCATCACCCAGCGGCTGCTATGGCCGCTCACCAGCCTCGGCCGCACCCTCGACGACTACCAACGCGCGATGGCCTCCAGCCAGCGGGTGCTTGATCTGATCGACACCCCCATCGCCATCCCCAGCGGCCATCGCCCCCTGCCCCTGAGCCAGGTGCGCGGATCACTGAGCTTCCGATCCGTGGATTTCGCCTACAGCGGCCGAGCCCCCCTGCTCCACCACTTCAACCTGGAGGTGCCCACCGGCAGCACCATCGGCATCGTGGGCGCCACCGGCTCGGGCAAGAGCACGATCGTGAAGCTGCTGCTGCGGCTCTACGAGATCCAGGGGGGCGAGATCCTGCTCGATGGCCTACCGATTGATCAGCTCGAACTGGCGGATCTGCGACGTGCCATCGGCCTGGTGAGCCAGGAGGTGTTCCTGTTCCACGGCACGGTGGCCGACAACATCGCCTACGGCAGCTTCGAGGCACCGCGCGCCGCCATCGAACGAGCCGCCCAACTCGCTGAGGCCTCACGCTTCATCGAAGCGCTGCCCCAGGGCTACGACACGGTGGTTGGGGAGCGGGGCCAGCGGCTCTCGGGAGGCCAGCGCCAGCGCATTGCCCTGGCTCGGGCCATCCTCAAAAAACCACCGGTGCTGATCCTCGATGAGGCCACCGCCGCCGTGGACAACGAAACCGAAGCGGCGATCCAGCGCTCCCTCGACCTGATCACCGCCGAGCGCACCACCCTGGTGATCGCCCACCGCCTCTCCACCGTGCGCCACGCCGATCAGATCGTGGTGATGGATCGGGGGCGGATCGTGGAACAGGCCAGCCACGACAGCCTGATCGCCGCCGGCGGGGCCTACGTGAACCTCTGGCGGGTGCAAGCCGGCCTGCGGGCCGATGAAGCGCTGCGCCTCTGATCGCTCACGCTCAGCCGCCGGCCAGCCCAAAAACTGACCGCCGCTTACGCAGCCACGAAGGGTTGGTCAAGAGGCGTGAAATAAGTTGTGAGAATGAAGAGTCCAGGCCTGAAGAGCATCGGCATTCGCCCCCGCGATGAGCGCGGTCCGATCCTGATGGCCATTGCCCTGGGCCTCGGTGGCGGCCTGTTGCTCGCAGCGCCGCTCACCCAACTGCTGGCTGGACCACCCGCCGGCAGCAATCACCAGGCAGTGAATCCGTTCAGCAATTGGACGGGCATGGGCGAGAAGGAGGTGGTGATCCTCGGCACGGATGTGGGCGGCGGCAACACCGATGTGATGTACACCCTGCGGATCGAGAACGGGGTGACCAAGCTCACCCAGGTGCCGCGCGACACCTACATCGACTCCAGCCGCTTCGGCCCGCTCAAGGCCAACGCCCTCTATGCCTACGGCGGCCCGGATGCGGTGAAGCAGGAGCTCTCCAAACACCTGGGTCGACCGGTGCAGCACCACATCCTGGTGAATCTCTCGGTGATCCGGCGCCTGGGTGATGCCCTGGGCGGGCTGGAGGTGAACGTGCCCAAGCGGATGTTTTACAACGACAACACCCAGGGGCTGCACATCGATCTGAAGCCAGGCCTCCAGGTGTTGCGCGGCCGCGATATCGAGGGCTTCCTGCGCTTCCGCCACGACGAGCTCGGCGACATCGGCCGCCTCGATCGCCAGCGACTGCTGCTCAGGGCCTTGTTCAATCAGATCACCAAACCTGAAAACCTGGTGCGCATGCCCGCCCTGCTGGCCGCCGCCGGCAAGGACATGAAAACTGACCTGGGCCCGATGGAGATCGGCGGCCTGATCACCGCCATGGGCGGCACCAAACTGGAAGCCGAGCGCCTGGGCGGCCGGCCGTTCATGCGCGATGGCCTGAGCTACTGGGAAGCCGAGTGGCCCAAACCCAGCGGCGCCGCCACCAGCTCCAGCACCAACCCCGACCGCTACGGCTCGGTGTTCTGAGCCGCCGGCACCACCACCAGGAACAGCCCCCACCACAACAGCACCGCCAGCGCCACAGGCGCCGTGATCCACCAGCGCTGCAGCAACCACCAGCTCCCGGCCACCGCCAGGCAACCCGTGAGCACGATCGACCAGGGCTGACACCACCAGGGCTTGTGGTGCCAGAAGCGTTCAGTCATGGGGATGTGCGGTGCCCGACAACACCAACAGTGCCAAGAGCAGGGCCACCACCGCCAGCAGCGGGCTGGCCGCGGCCACCGTCACCCCGAGGGCTGCGGTGAACCAGATCGAGGCGGCGCTGGTGAGGCCATGCACCTGGGGGGTGGGGTCGTCCTCGCTGGCGCCGCGGCGATCCACCAGGATCTCGCCGGCCCCCAGGAAGCCCACACCGGTGGCCACCCCCTGAATCACGCGGCTGCGGGCCTCGATGTTGGGCCCCGCCGCCAACACCATCAAGCAGGCGCTCAACCCCACCAACACATGCATGCGCAGCCGGCTGGGCTGGGGATGGCGGAAATGCAGTGCACGGTTGTAGCCCATCGCCATGCCACAGAGCACAGCTAACCCCAGGCGCAGGAGCACCTCCAGATCCGGCGACAGCGAGGGAATCCAGCTCATGGCAACCAAGCATTCGCCATGGGGCGGCCATAAGCTCCCCGTGAGCACCCTGTGCCGCAGCCAGTGTCCGACGCATTGCTGCGCAACAGCCTCAAACTCGCGGTGGCGGTCTTTGTCACGGCCACCATCGCGGTGTGGACAGAGCGGATCGAGTTTGTCTGGTATCCAGTGCTCGCCGCCATCATCGTTGTAGACGACAACGATGATCAGACCATCAGCGCCGCCAGTGCCCGCATCCTGGGCACGGTGATGGGCGTGGCCTGGGTCATGGGCGCCAGCTTGCAGGAACCAACCGCCGCTGTCAGCCCCCTGCAGGCCAGACCCCCATCCGTTGCAGCCGCCGCTCCGCCCTCGCCGCCGGCCCCGGCGCCGCCGCCAGCCGCTGGGCCAGCAGCGGTGCCAACACCGGCACTTGGGAAAACCCGGCGCTGAAGCCACTGAACACCCAGAGGCCCGGGGCCTGGGGCACGGGGCCCACCAGCGGCACACCACCGCTGCAGAAGGCCACGGCCGCCTCACGGATCCGCCCCGGCTGCCCGGCCAAGGCCGCTCCCCAGGGGGTGATGGCCAGGCCCGCGCGCAGCTGCTGCTCACTGCCGGCGGCCAGCGGTGGTGGCTCCAGCGCCCCCCCGGGGCGAATCAGGCTCAGCTGCCCCAACAAGGCTCCTGTTCCCCACGGCACCAGGCCTGGATCCACCACCCACTCCGCCTGCACCAGGGTCTGGGCCCGCCGCTCCAGCTCCACCCGCGCAAAGCGTTGGGGCAACCAGGCCGCTGCAGGCCCCAATCCAGGCGGAAACGCTGGCAGCTCGAGCACCGCCGCCCAACTGCTGCGCAACCGCTCCGGCAACGCCGGCCACAGGGTTCGGCAGGCTGCTCCCGCCGCCAACACCACGCCTTCCGCGCGGCAAGTCGCGCCATCGTCTAAGCCCAGCTGCCAGCCCGCAGCCGCTGGCGCCAGGCTCTGCACACGCGCCGAGCGCCGCTGCACCCCCGCCGCGGCCAGCAGCACCGGTAAACGGGCCATCAACACAGCCGTATCCACCTGGGCAAACGGCAACCAGCCGGTGGTCGCACCCAATCCCGCCCGCATGCCGTTCAAGCGCAGCCGCTGCCGGCGCCAGCCGAGCTCGCCGTGGCGCTGCTGCAAGCGGCGCCAATGGCGCGAGGCCCCGGCCGCCAAGCGCGCCAGGGGCGTGGCCGCGAGGGGCCAGCCCGGCAGGGCTCCATAGCTGATGGCGGTAGCCGACACGCTCTGGGCCTCCACCGCAACGGGCGGATCGATCAGGGTCACGGCCACGCCCTGCTCGCGCAGGGCCAGGGCGAGCAGCGATCCAGCCACCCCCCCGCCAACAATCACCACACCCTCCACTTCCACCACAGCGGCGGGAGGGGTCTGCATCAGATCCGCAGGGTGAAGGAGCTGATCACTTGGTGGAACAGGCTCTGCACCTTGGGCCAGCGCACCTCATTGGTGCTGGCGGCAAAGGTGTAGAGACGGCCGCGGTCCACCACCACCGTGGCCAGCTCGTGGCGATCACGGTCGTTGAGGTGCACGGTGTATTCGAGGTCGTAGAAGGTGCGGCCGCCGTCCTCGCGCTCGGAGGCCTCCACCAGCTCGGCCTCGCGGCCGCTGCCCTCCGGGGCAATCACCACGCGGCGCAGCTTCTCGCCCACGGCCACAGCACTGCCGAGATTCTCAAGGCTGTTGGTGCTGTTCACATCCGACACCACCAGGCTGAGGGTTTCATCGGCGTTGATCAGGTCGTGGAACACCACCTGGGGCCCCTCGCTCACCTGCACCCGGGTCCAACCCGTGGGGTAGAGGAAGGCGTAACGCCCATCGGCGCTCTGGTAGGAGTTCAGCCCGGCAGCCACGGCGCTGCAAGCGCTCAGCACTACGGCCAGCAGCACGGCCAACAGAGCGGTGAACGGGGCCCGGCGGGAACCCGAACGGAAGAGCGAGGGCAACATGCAGTGCGGCTAGCTGTCGGCCTGCATTCTGGCTCGCGGCTGCGGCCAAGCCGCCTAGATTCGCGCCAGCTGTTGGCAGCGCCCTGAGCGGCTTCACCCGCCCCCTGGCCCGACTGATCGATCAGTTCGAGCGACTTCCGGGTATCGGTCCGCGCACGGCCCAGCGTCTGGCCCTGCACCTGTTGCGCCAGCCCAACGAGCAGATTCAGGCCTTTGCCGACGCGCTGCTGGCGGCCAAAAGCCAGGTGGGTCAATGCCAGCGCTGCTTCCATCTCGCCGCTGAACCGCTGTGTGAGATCTGCCGCAACAGCGAGCGCAACACCGGCGTGCTCTGCGTGGTGGCCGACTCCCGCGACCTGCTCGCCCTCGAGCGCACCCGCGAGTTCAAGGGGGCGTATCACGTGCTCGGTGGCTTGATCTCACCGATGGATGGCGTGGGGCCAGAGCTGCTGCAGATCCAGCCCCTGGTGGAGCGGGTGGACCGCGACGGCATCAGCGAAGTGATCCTGGCGCTGACCCCCTCGGTGGAAGGCGACACCACCAGCCTCTATCTGGCGCGATTGCTCAAACCGTTCACCCAGGTGAGCCGCATCGCCTACGGCCTGCCCGTGGGCAGCGAACTGGAATACGCCGATGAGGTGACCCTGGCGCGGGCCCTGGAGGGCCGGCGGCGGATGGAGTAGCGAGCCATGAGCTCACCCCAGCGCACCAGCAGCCGCTACAGCGCCACGCCCCCCGCCGAGCGCCTGCCGGAGTGGCTGCGCTCACCCATCGGCAACGCCAGCGAGCTGGCGGCCGTGCAGGCAGTGGTGAAGCAGCAGCGGTTGCACACGATCTGCGAGGAAGGCCGCTGCCCCAACCGCGGCGAGTGTTACGCCGCCGGCACCGCCACGTTTTTGCTGGGCGGCCCGATCTGCACCCGCAGCTGCGCCTTCTGCCAGGTGGAGAAAGGTCAGGCCCCCACCCCCTACGACGCCGCAGAAGCGGAGCGGGTGGCCGAAGCGGTGCAGGCCATGGGCCTGCGCTATGTGGTGCTCACCGCCGTCGCCCGCGACGACCTGGCCGATCACGGCGCCTGCCTGTTCACCAACGCGATGGCAGCCATCCGCCGCCGCAATCCCCTGGTCGCCATCGAGGTGCTCACCCCCGACTTCTGGGGCGGACACCGCGACGAAGCCGAGGCGATTGCCGCCCAACGCCAACGGCTGGGAGCCGTGCTGGCGGCAACGCCGGTGTGCTTCAACCACAACCTGGAAACCGTGGAGCGCCTGCAGGGCGAGGTGCGCCGCGGTGCCACCTACCGCCGCTCCCTGGGCTTGCTGGCCGCAGCCCGGGAGCTAGCCCCCGAGATCCCCACCAAAAGCGGCCTGATGCTCGGGTTGGGGGAACGCTTCGAGGAGGTGGTGGCAGCGATGCACGACCTACGTGCTGTGGATTGCCAACGGCTCACCCTCGGCCAATACCTGCGCCCCTCCTTGTCCCACATCCCCGTGGAGCGCTACTGGACCCCCGCTGAGTTTGAACAGCTGGCGGTGATCGCCCGGGAGCTGGGCTTTGCGGATGTGCGCTCAGGCCCCCTGGTGCGCAGCAGCTATCACGCGGGCTCTGCGGCCTGAACGGAGCGCCAGGCCCGCTCCAACCCCACGGCGCAATCACCGCGCATCAGCAAACCGGCCCCACCCCACACCAGACGCAGCGGCAGATCGGCCGCAGCAGCGCCCACCTCGCGCATGGCCGCGAAGCCCAACCGCTGGAAGTAGCGAACCAAACGCCGGTGCTGCTGGTCGTTGTCGCGGATGGCGAGCAAACGGGCGCGCTGGCAGGGGGTGGCCTCCAGCGCCCAGGCGAAGGTGGCGGCCCAGATCAGGGCGCCCACCCCCTGGGTCTGCGGCCCCTGCACCCGCATCGTGTCGAGCTGCAGGCCATCGCGCAGGGGCAGAGCCCAGCCCTTCAGGTCCCCCAGCAGCAGTGGCGCCTGGCCCGGCCGTTGCCGCGCCACCACCACCCGCAACGTGGTGATCGCCAGGAGCTGCCGCACCTGCAAACGCAACAACAGCCCCTGGGCTGCGGCCGCCTGTTCGATCTCAGGGAGTGTGGGCAGGGTCATGGCTCCAAAGGCTGGGCGAGCAGCACCGCCTCCAGCGGTAGCGCGCCATAGAGATGGGGGAACAGCTCACCGCTCTCAGGCGCGGGTTCATCGACCACCCTCAAGCCAGCGGCGGCGAGGCGCTGCGGATCAATGTTGAGCAGCAGCGCCTCCCCGGAGGGAAGGTCGGCATAGAACCGCTGCGCGGTGGCCCCCACCTGATGGGCGGCACTGAGGTGGATGAAGCCCACCTCCTCCAGGCTGCGCCCACGGGTGGAGCGGCGGTAGCTGCCATCTCGGCGGGCCTCGGCCCACTCCCCCCGCAGGGCCAGGTGATAGAGCCAAGTCGGTGAGCGCCAGGCGCTGCGCTCGGCCCAGGGGGGATCCATCACCGCCGCGAGTTCGCTGGAGGCGAGAAACCGAACCAACCAGCGCTGCAGGGGCTCCAGTCCAGGCTCGCCCTCAAACCCCTCAGGATCCGCAAGCCGGAACTGACGCACAAACGGCAACAGCGCCCAGTCCGCCAAGCAGGGGCGATCGCCGAGCAACCACCCAGCCCCCAAACGGCTGCTCCAGCGCTGCAGGATCGCGAGGGCCGCGAGGCGATGGGATTCAGACGTCTCCCCTGGGTAGCGATCCGGATATTTGAAGCGATCGAGATGGTGCTTGAACGGCCCATCGTTCTCGGCGATCAGCGCTTCCATCACCGCCCGATCCGCATCACGCCAACCAGCCAGCCAACCCTGGGGATCCGCCTGAGCCAGCGCCCAGCGCATGATCGCCAGGCTCTCCTCAATCACCGCGCCATCGGGCAGCGCCAACACAGGCACGGTGCCCTTGGGCGAACACTGCACCAACTCCGGCGGCTTGGCCTTCAGCGCCACTTCCCGCAGCTCAAGATCCCGGCCCGGCTGCACCCCCGCTGCCGCCAAGGCCAGCCGTGCCCGCATCGCATAGGGGCAGCGGCGAAAGCTGTAGAGACAGGGCAACGCGGCAGCCATGGCGCCCACTCGGGCCTCAGCCACCCGCCTCAGCCACGGCCTGGGCCGCTGCCACCTGCGCTCCGATGTGCTGCTGGCCGCGCTCACGGGCCAACTGCATCTGGCGCTGGCGCTCGGCGAAGCGGGCCCGATCCGCATCGCTGAAGCGATCGATGCAATGGGGGCAGCTCACCCCCTGGCGGTAGGCGGGATGCTGCCGCTCGGCCGGCGAGAGCGGCAAACCACAGGCATGGCAAAGGCTGTAGCTGCCCGGCTCGAGGTGGTGATTCACGCTCACCCGCTGATCAAACACAAAACACTCCCCCTGCCAGCTGCTGTCCGCCTCAGGCATCTCCTCGAGATAGCGCAGGATGCCGCCCTGGAGGTGATGCACGTTGGTAAAGCCCTGCTGCAGCAGATAGGCGGTGCTCTTCTCGCAGCGAATGCCGCCCGTGCAGAACATGGCGATCGCCTTGGGTTGGCGCTGCTCCACCAGGGGGCGCAGCTCCCGCTCCACCCAGGCGGGGAACTCGCGAAAGCTCTCGGTGCCGGGATCGATCGCGCCGGCGAAGCTGCCCACCGCCACCTCATAGGCATTGCGGGTGTCCACCACCAGCGTGTCGGGATCACGGATCAGGGCATCCCACTGCTGGGGCGGCACGTAAGTGCCCACCTGCTCGGCAGGCTTCACCGTGGGGCAGCCCATGGTGACGATCTCGCGCTTGATCCGCACCTTGAGGCGGTGAAACGCCTGATCCGGCGCCTCGCTGAACTTGGCCTCCAAACCGCTCAGCCCCGGCAGCTGCCGCAGCCGAGCCACCACCGCCTGCACCCCGGCCGTCGGGCCGCTGATGGTGCCATTCACCCCTTCTTCCGCCAACAAGATCGTGCCGCGCACGTTGCCGGCATCCGCCAACGCCCGCAGCTCCGCCTGCAGTTCAGGGAGCGCCGCCATGGCCGTGAAGCCATAAAACGCCGCCACCCGAACGCTCACGCGGGCACTGCCTCCCGCCAGGGGGTGACGCCAGCAGCGGCCAGCAGCTCCTGATCAGCCGCCACATCTGGATTGCCTGTGGTGAGCAAGGTGTCGCCGTAGAAGATCGAATCCGCCCCGGCCAGCAGGCACAGCACCTGGGCTTCCTGGCTGAGGGTTTCGCGGCCGGCGCTGAGTCGCACCCGGCTCTGGGGCATGAGGATGCGCGCTACCGCCACCATCCGCACCAACTCGAGCGGATCCACCGAAGGCTGACCTTCCAGGGGCGTGCCCTCCACGGCCACCAGCGCATTGATGGGCACGCTCTCGGGATGAGGGTTCATCGCGGCAAGCACCTGCAGCAGCGAGGCCCGATCGGTGAGGGTTTCGCCCATCCCGATGATGCCGCCGCAGCACATCGAAATGCCGGCACGGCGCACCCGCTGCAGCGTTTCCAGCCGTTCCTGAAAGGTGCGCGTGGTGATGATCCGGTCGTAGTGCTCGGGGCTGGTGTCGAGGTTGTGGTTGTAGGAGGTGAGTCCGGCCTCCGCCAGCCGCTCAGCCTGCCTGTCGGTGAGCATGCCGGCGGTCACGCAGGCCTCCATCCCGAGCTCGCGCACACCGCGCACCATGGCGAGCATGGCGTCGAAGGGGGCACCATCACGGATATCGCGCCAGGCCCAGCCCATGCAAAAACGATGGGCACCGGCATCCCGTGCGGCCCGGGCCCGAACCAGCACGGGTTCCACCTCCAGCTCCGGCCGGCCGGTCACATCGCTGCTGTTGTGCATCGACTGGGGGCAATAGGCGCAGTCTTCCTCGCAGCCGCCGGTCTTCACGCTGAGCAGCGACGCCAGCTGCACCCGATAGCCCGGGTTGGCCTGCCGGTGCACCGCCTGGGCTTGCCAAAGCAGATCCACCAGGGGCAGCTCCAGGAGGCTCTGAATCTCAGCGACGCTCCAGTCGTGGCGCAGCGCGAGGGCAGGCAGGGTCAAGGGGATGGGACTCATCGGGACGCGTGGGGCTCAACGCCACCAAAACGGCGCTGGCGGCGCTGGTAATCGAGCAGGGCGGCAGTGAGAGCCGCTTCGTTGAAATCAGGCCAGAGCACGTCGGTGATGTGCAGTTCGGCATAGGCCAGCTGCCAGAGCAGGAAATTGCTGATGCGCTGCTCGCCGCTGGTGCGAATCAACAGATCAGGGTCTGACTCACCGGCGGTGAAGAGCTGAGCTTCAAACAGCCGTTCATCGATGGAGGCTGGATCGAGATCGCCGCTGGCCGCCTGTTCGGCCAGGCGCTGGGCGGCGCGCACCAGCTCCCGCCGGCCGCCGTAGTTGGTGCACACATTGAAGTGAATGCCGGTATTGGCGGCGGTGCGGTGCGTGGCGTCGGCGATCAGCTGCTGCAGGCCTTCAGGCAACTGCTCCAGATCGCCGAGGAAACGGATCCGCACCTGTTCCTGCTCAAGAGCCTGGAGCTCTCGGGCCAGCACCCGCTCAAACAGGGTCATCAGGAAGCTCACCTCTTCGCCGGGGCGGCTCCAGTTTTCGGTGGAGAAGGCATAGGCGGTGAGGGCACCGATGCCCCAGTCGCTGCAGAGCCGCAGGGTGCGCTTCAGAGCCTCAACGCCCTCACGATGCCCCATCACGCGCGGCAGCTTGCGCTGGCTGGCCCAGCGCCCATTGCCATCCATGATCACCGCCACATGGCGGGGAAGGCGCGCGGGATCCAAACCGGCGGGCAGCACAGCACAACACGGCCGATTCCCCGGGATAGCAGTAGCGGTCGCCAGGGAGCGACTCATGCGTTGGGTTCGGCCTTATCCGTGGCCACGCTACGCCCAGCCCCTTTGCCAGCTGGTTTGGCACTCTGCGCCAAGGATTCACCCAGCAGTTCCTGCAAGCGGCTGCTGGTGAGGGGCCGCTCCAGCCGCCCTTGACGGGCCATCGACAGGGTGCCGGTTTCCTCGGACACCACGATGCAGAGGCAACGATCGAAGCGTTCGGTGATCCCCAGAGCCGCCAGGTGGCGAGTGCCGAAACGATTCACGCCCTGCCGGGAGAGCGGCAAGATCACGCCGGCCGAGAGGATGCGGTTGCCCTTCACCAGCACGGCACCGTCGTGGAGAGGGGTATCCACCGCAAACAGGTTGAGCAACAAATCCGACGAGAGCTGGGCATCCAAGGCGATACCGGGGTTGAGGAAGTCCTCCGGACGCAGATCGCTGCCCAGATCCACCACGATCAAGCCACCGCGTCGCAGCTGTGACAGGCGGCCAGCCGCTTCACTGAGCACCGCGGCGGAACCGGCGGCGAGCTTGTTGCCCCGCTGACTACCGAACAACACATCGAGGCGGCCGGTGCCGAGCAGCTCCATCAAGCGCCGCAATTCACCCTGCCAAAGGATGGCGAGGGCAAGGCTGCAGGCCATCACCAACGCATCCACCAATTTGCTGGTGAGCGGCAGGTTGGCGTAGCGCTGCACCACCCAGGCCAACGCCACCAGGGTGAGGTAGCCACGCAGCAACCACAGGGTTCGCGGCTCATTCACCCGAGCCAGCAGCACCATGCCCAGAGCTGTGGCGAGAAGGAGATCCAGCACCGCTCCCAGCTGGATTCCCGCTAGCACCCCAACCACCATCAATGCGCTTGTTTCAGGCTACCGGTCGCAGTCGCTCTGGCAAAACGTCGTAGCGCAGCAGCTCCTCCGGCTGCTCACGCCGCTGCACCAGCTCCGCGAGGCCGTTGTGCACCAGCACCGCCGCCGGCCGGGGGATGCGGTTGTAGTTGGATGCCATCGAAGCGTTGTAGGCACCGGTGGCAAACACCGCCAGCACGTCTCCGGTGGTAGCGGGAGGCAACGCCAAATCTTTGAGCAGCACGTCGCCGGATTCGCAGTGTTTGCCCGCAAGGGTCACCGTGTCCGTGGGCTCCGCCTCGGGCCGATCAGCCAGCACCGCGGTGTAGAGGGATTGGTAGGTGATCGGCCGGGGGTTATCGCTCATGCCCCCATCCACTGAGAGATAGTTGCGGATGCCGGGGATCTCCTTGCGGCTACCCACGCTGTAGAGCGTCACACCCGCCGTGGCCACCAGGGAACGGCCTGGCTCACACAGCAACCGCGGCAGATCCAATCCCCGCTCCTGGCAGGCTGCGGCCACGGCTTCAGCCACGGTGCGCACCCAGGCCTCAATCGAAGGCGGATCATCACTCTCCACGTAGCGGATCCCCAGACCACCACCCACGTTGAGATCGCTCACGGGGTGTCCCATGCCACGGGCAAGCTTCAGGGCATCCGCCATCACCCCCGCCAGATCGCGGTGGGGCTGCAGCTCAAAAATCTGCGAGCCGATGTGGGCATGCAACCCGCACACCTGCGCCCAGCTGCAACCCTTGAGGTGCTCGAGCACGGCCTGCAGCTGATCGGGGTCGAAGCCAAACTTGCTGTCAAGGTGACCGGTGCGGATGTATTCGTGCGTGTGGCACTCGATGCCGGGGGTGAAGCGCAGCATCAGCCGCACCGGCGTGGCCAGCTGTAGGGAGGCCAGCTGCTCCAGATCGAGCCAGTTGTCGGCCACCACCGTGACGCCCAGCTCCACAGCTAGGCGCAACTCATCCAGGCTCTTGTTGTTGCCGTGAAACACGATGCGCTCCGGCGGCATGCCGCCCTGCACCGCCGTGAGCAGTTCACCGGCGGACACGGCATCGAGACCCAACCCTTCTGAGGCCACCACAGCGGTGATAGCCAGGCTGCTGTTGGCCTTGGAGGCGTAGAGAGCTAAGGCTGAGCCTGGATAGTGGGAGGCCAGCGCTTTGCGGTAGGCCTGAGCTGTGCCGCGCAGGGTGGTTTCATCGAGCACATACAACGGTGTGCTGTAGCGGCGCGCCAGTTCGCTGAGCACGCAGCCACCCACCACCAGCCGGCCCTCGGCATCCACGGCCGTGGTCAGCGGCGTGAGGTTGCGGTTGGGACTGCTGCCATCGCGGTTTGCTTCGTAGGGCCGCAGGGCGGCGGCATCAGCCACAACGGGGCCGGGTGCAGAGGTGCGTGTCATCGGGTAATCCTATGAAGAGCCCCTGCCGCGCTCCGGTGTCAACTGAGACAGCGCCCAGCCTGATCCGCCTCGGCCCCGAAGATCTGCACGATTGCCTGGCCCTTGATCAGCTGGCCCTGGGTGGCTTGTGGACGAGCGAGCAATGGCACACGGAACTCCAGGAACTGCGGCGACCTTGCCTGGGGCTGCGGCTGCAGCAGCACCTGCTTGGCGTGGCCTGCGGCTGGCTGGTGGTGGATGAGCTGCACATCACAGCCGTGGCGGTGGATCCGGCCCAGCGGCGCCAGGGCCTTGGCCGCCGCCTGGTGCTCGCCTTGTTGCAGGAGGCCCGAAACCTTGGTGCGCTCCACGCCACCCTGGAGGTGTCCGCAACCAACGGCGCTGCTGTGGCCCTCTACGCGGCCTGTGGGTTCCGCACCGCCGGAGTCCGTCGCGGTTACTACAGCAACGGCGACGATGCCCTGGTCCAATGGCTACGAATACAGGAAGCAGAAAAGGTTCGGATTGCCGCCCATTCCTGATGCGAACAACCGAAGATCTTTACGGCTTGATTTGTTGAAACAGGCGGGCAACACCGCTGCGACAGCTGGGCTTCTGCCGCGTGTCAAACGCGCTTCACACCCACCCGTCGAACCCTGATAGGTTGGATGCACGTGCAGCAGGCCCCGCCCATGTTCGAGCGGTTTACCGAGAAGGCCATCAAGGTGATCATGCTGGCCCAAGAGGAGGCCCGCCGCCTTGGTCACAACTTCGTGGGCACCGAGCAGATCTTGCTCGGCCTGATCGGGGAAGGCACGGGTGTGGCCGCCAAGGTGCTCAAGTCGATGGGCGTCAACCTCAAGGACGCTCGCGTTGAGGTGGAGAAAATCATCGGTCGCGGCTCCGGGTTCGTCGCCGTTGAAATTCCCTTCACACCTCGAGCCAAACGGGTGCTGGAGCTGTCGCTGGAAGAGGCGCGTCAGCTTGGACACAACTACATCGGCACGGAACACCTGCTGCTCGGCCTGATCCGCGAAGGCGAGGGCGTGGCAGCACGGGTGCTGGAAAACCTTGGCGTCGACCTGGCCAAGGTGCGCACCCAAGTGATCCGCATGCTCGGCGAAACCGCTGAGGTGTCCAGCGGTGGTGGTGGTGGCAAGGGTTCCACCAAAACCCCCACCCTCGACGAATTCGGCAGCAACCTCACCCAGCAGGCTGCTGACGGCAAACTCGACCCCGTGGTCGGCCGCCAGCACGAGATCGAGCGGGTGATTCAGATCCTGGGGCGCCGCACCAAGAACAACCCCGTGCTGATTGGCGAACCAGGCGTGGGCAAAACGGCGATCGCCGAAGGCCTGGCCCAACGCATCAATTCGGGCGATGTGCCCGACATCCTGGAAGACAAACGCGTTCTCACCCTCGACATCGGCCTGTTGGTGGCCGGCACCAAATACCGCGGTGAATTTGAGGAACGCCTCAAAAAGATCATGGAGGAGATCCGGGGTGCCGGAAACGTGATCCTCGTGATCGACGAGGTGCACACCCTGATCGGCGCCGGCGCCGCTGAAGGTGCGATCGACGCCGCCAACATTCTCAAGCCGGCCCTGGCCCGCGGCGAGCTGCAATGCATCGGCGCCACCACCCTCGATGAATACCGCAAACACATCGAACGCGACGCCGCCCTCGAGCGCCGCTTCCAGCCGGTGCAGGTGGGCGAGCCGTCTGTGGACGACACCATCGAGATCCTGCGGGGTCTGAAGGAGCGCTACGAAGCGCATCACAGGCTCACCATTGCCGATGAGGCCCTGATCGCGGCCGCAACCCTGGGTGATCGCTACATCTCGGATCGCTTCCTGCCTGACAAAGCCATCGACCTGATCGATGAAGCCGGCAGCCGCGTGCGCCTGATGAACTCCAAGCTGCCGCCTGCAGCCAAGGAGATCGACAAGCAGCTGCGCGCCATTCAGAAAGAGAAAGAAGACGCCGTTCGCGAGCAGGACTTCACCAAAGCCGGTGAACTGCGCGACAAGGAAGTTGAACTGCGGGATCAGATCCGCTCCATCCTTCAAACCCGCAAGGAAGAACCTGAGGCCAAGACCGAAGGTGAAGAGGTGCCCGCAGCCGCCACTGCAACAGCAGTGGCTGAGCCGGTTGCCGATGAGCGCACGCCCATGGTCACCGAGGAAGACATTGCACAGATCGTGGCCTCCTGGACGGGTGTGCCCGTGCAGAAGCTCACCGAAAGCGAGTCAGCCAAGCTGCTCAACATGGAGGAAACCCTCCACCAACGCCTGATCGGTCAGGATGAAGCGGTGAAGGCGGTGTCCCGCGCCATCCGCCGCGCGCGGGTGGGCCTCAAGAATCCCAATCGCCCGATCGCCAGCTTCATCTTCTCTGGCCCCACGGGTGTGGGTAAAACCGAACTCACCAAATCGTTGGCGGCCTACTTCTTCGGCAGCGAAGAAGCGATGATCCGTCTCGACATGTCGGAGTTCATGGAGCGCCACACGGTCAGCAAGCTGATCGGCTCCCCTCCTGGCTACGTGGGCTTCAACGAAGGTGGCCAACTCACCGAAGCAGTGCGCCGCCGTCCCTACACCGTGGTGCTGTTCGATGAAATCGAGAAGGCCCACCCCGATGTGTTCAACCTGCTGCTCCAACTCCTGGAAGACGGTCGCCTGACCGATTCGAAGGGCCGCACGGTGGACTTCAAGAACACCCTGATCATCATGACCTCGAACATCGGTTCGAAGGTGATTGAGAAAGGTGGCGGCGGTCTCGGCTTCGAATTCTCAGGTGCCGATGCGGAAGAAACCAACTACAACCGCATTCGCTCCCTGGTGAACGAAGAGCTGAAGCAATACTTCCGCCCCGAGTTCCTGAACCGTCTCGATGAAATCATCGTCTTCCGTCAGCTCAGCCGCGACGAGGTGAAGGAAATTGCCGAAATCATGCTCAAGGAAGTGTTCGGCCGCATGGAGGAGAAGGGCATCCATCTCTCCGTCACCGACGGCTTCAAGGAGCGCCTGGTGGAAGAGGGTTACAACCCGAGCTATGGCGCCCGCCCGCTGCGTCGCGCGGTGATGCGCCTGCTTGAAGACTCCCTGGCTGAGGAGTTCCTCTCCGGCCGGATCGGCGAAGGCGACAGCGCTGTCGTCGATGTCGACGACAACAAGCAGGTTGTCATTCGCAAGCTGAACGCCAGCACACCCGCCCCTGCTTTAGCAGCAGCCGGAGTCTGACCCCTCCGCAAAGCGGCAGTTCGGCCCCATACCCCTGCCCGACCTGGCGACAGGCCGGGCTTTTTGCTGGCTGATCACAACCAGCAGTTCCATGCCATCCTGCAGACATCAAACCTGCCCGCATCCCGGATGGGAACAAGCGAAGCAGCCCGCATCGGCCAGTTGAAGGAATGGGAGGTGTTCGGCCTGTTGTATACCTTCTCCAACTTCAACGCGGAGATGCTGCGTCGCGCCGTCGGCCACGACCATGCACTGCTCATCTCCAAAAACCTCCTAGCGGAATCTGCCCGTCTAATCAGCGATCAAATCCACCCGGTGATGATGGTGATCGGAGCTGTCTGGCTGCTGGGAATGGGACTTTGAGTCGCACAATCACGACGATTACCACGCTGGAGCTTCGATGGCCCAGGCCTGTGGTTTGTGCTGCGATTGCTGATGGAGTTTGTGATCATCAACGGTTTGTTATTTCAGCCATCCCTGGTTCAACCCAGTGTGCTGCTCGGCCAAATCGTGGTGTTCCTTCCCTACTACGTGATCACGTGGGGCTGGATCTTCTATCGACTGGATTGGGTCGGCAAAGAGCAGTCAGGCGGCGTCGTTTGCCTCAGCGATGTCAACCAGGAGGACGGCTTCAGCCGCTTCGACTACTTCCACTCCACCATCAACACGCTGATCAACAAAGGAAAACCGGTGATCACAGGCGTGAGCCGACAAGGGCGCATCATCGTGCTGCTGTTCAACGTGATGACGCTTAGCCTCTACGCGGTGGCCTTTGCACGCATCTTGCAGCTCACCAAGGCAACGCTTTGATCAGCAAGCAACCAACAAAAAAGCCACCCGCAAGGGGTGGCCTCTCTGTCTCAACCCACCATGCTCCTCAGCGGAGCGGATGATGGGATGAAATGGGTTGGAGCAAAGAATGTTTTACCTGGCATCGACCTATTTTCTCAGGGGGCTACCCCCCAAATATCGTCGGCGCTGCAGCGTTTCACAGCCGAGTTCGAGATGGATCGGAGT
>VGPW01000035.1 GCA_016882545.1 Cyanobacteria bacterium M_surface_10_m2_179
TCTGCCCCCTTATGAGGCGTTCTGCCTGGGCGGTTCCAACTCCGTGCGCGGCTACTACGACTGCGATCTTGGCGTTGGCAAGAGCTTTGGCGAAGCCACGATCGAATACCGCTTCCCGATCTTCAGCATCATCAGCGGCGAAGTGTTTGTGGATGGCGGCACCAGCTTCGGCAGCCAGGCCAACGTGAAGGGCAACCCGGGCGGTTTGCTGCTCAAGCCGGGCGATGGCTTCTCCGTGGGCACCGGTTTGATCGTGAGCACGCCCGTGGGACCGCTGCGGCTTGAGGTGGCCAGCCAGGACTTCACCGGGGAGTGGCGCTTCAACCTCGGTGTGGGTTGGAAGTTCTGAGCGAACGCTGTGACGATCTGGCCCAGCGACTATTCCCAGGCCTGGACCCTGGCCGCACCCGTGGAGCGCTCCGGGGTTGGGCTGCACAGTGGCGCCAGCGCGCGCCTGCGGCTGGAGCCGTTTGACCAGCCGGGCTACTGGGTGGGTTGGCTGGATCAGCCCGGCGTGGCACCCCAGCGGCTGCATCCCGCGCAGGTGTGTGAAACCCAGCTCTGCACGGCTCTGCAGCTCGATCAGCGCCGCCTGGCCACCGTGGAGCACCTGCTGGCAGCCCTCGCGGGGGTGGGCATCACCTCGGCGCTGTTGCTGGTGGACGGCCCCGAGATTCCCCTGATGGATGGCTCAGCCCTGCCCTGGGTGGAGGCCTTGGCTGAGGCGGGGATGCAGTCGCTGGGAGCACGGGCGGCGGCGCCCCTGCCTGCTCCGATCACCCTGCAGCAGGGCCAGAGCTTCGCCACCGCTCTGCCCTCCGATCGGCTGCGGTTGGGCGCCGCGATTGAGTTTCCCCAGGCGGCGATCGGCCGCCAGCTCTACAGCCTGGAGCTCACACCGCAGTCGTTTGTGGAGCAGATCGCCCCGGCCCGCACCTTCGGCTTCAAGCAGCAGGTGGAGCAGCTGCTGGCGGCTGGTTTGATCAAAGGGGGAGCCCTGGATAATGCCCTGGTGTGTGATGGCGATGGCTGGGTGAATCCGCCGCTGCGCTTTGCCGATGAACCGGTGCGCCATAAGCTCCTGGACCTGCTGGGGGACCTCGCCCTGGCGGGGCTGCCCCAGGCCCAGGTGTTCGCCTTCCGAGGCTCCCATGGGTTGCACACGGCCCTGGCTGCCGCTCTGGTTCCTTCGAACTGAATTCCCTTGACCGCCACCCCGACAGCGCCGGCACCTGTGCTCACCAGTGAGCAGATCCAGGGTCTGCTGCCCCACCGCTATCCCTTCGCCCTGGTGGATCGGGTGATCGAGCATGAGCCCGGCAAGCGGGCGGTGGCGATCAAGAACGTGACCTTCAACGAGCCCCAGTTCCAGGGGCACTTCCCCGGTCGGCCCCTGATGCCCGGGGTGTTGATCGTGGAGGCGATGGCCCAGGTGGGCGGCTTGATCGTCACCCAGATGCCCGATCTGCCCAAGGGGTTGTTTGTGTTTGCGGGCATCGATGGTGTGCGGTTTCGCAGGCCCGTGGTGCCGGGCGACCAGCTGGTGATCAGCTGCGAGCTGCTCAGCCTCAAACGTCAGCGTTTCGGCAAGGTGAAGGCTGAGGCAAGGGTGGATGGTGAACTGGTTTGCGCTGGGGAGCTGATGTTCTCCCTGGTGGACTGAGCCGCGCCGTGATGTCGTCTCTCGCCATGGAATCCAGCACGGCCGAAACCCGCATTCACCCCACGGCGGTGGTGGATCCTCGCGCCCAGATCGATGAGGGGGTGGAGATCGGCCCCTATGCGGTGGTGGGTCCCGAGGTGTGCATCGGCGCCGGCAGCCGCATCGGCCCCCATGTGGTGCTCGATGGCCGCGTGACCATGGGCCGCGGCAACCGCATTTTCCCCGGCGCCTGCATCGGCGCTGAACCACAAGACCTCAAATACAACGGTGCCTCCACGGAGGTGGTGCTGGGTGATGACAACGCCATCCGCGAGTGCGTGACCATCAACCGTGCCACCCACGACGGCGAACAGACCCGCATCGGCAACGGCAACCTGCTCATGGCCTATAGCCATCTGGGCCACAACTGCCTGCTGGGGGATCGCATTGTGATTGCCAATGGCGTGGCCGTGGCCGGCCATGTAGTGATCGGCGACCGTGCCGTGATCGGTGGCGTGCTCGGCATCCACCAGTTCGTGCACATCGGCACCATGGCGATGGTGGGTGGCATGAGCCGCATCGACCGCGATGTGCCCCCCTACGCGATCGTGGAGGGCCACCCTGGCCGGTTGCGGGGGCTCAATCGCATCGGGATCAAGCGCAGTGGCCTGGCTGACCTCGACGGTGGGGCACAGTCCAAGCAGCTTCAGCAGGTGTGGGCTGAGCTCTACCGCACCGATGCTGTGCTTGCCGATGCCCTGCGGCAGGTGCGCGCCCAGGAGCTGTTGCCGCCGGCCGAAACCCTGGTGAGCTTCCTCGAGGCTTCGATCGGTCCCGGCCGCCGCGGCCCGCTGCCCGCCGGGCGTTCATGAGCCGGCTGCTGATCAGCACCGGCGAAGTGTCCGGTGATCTGCAGGGTGGTCTGCTGGTGGCGGCGTTGCATCGCGAAGCGCAGCGCCGCCAGCTCCCCCTGGAGATCGTGGCCCTGGGCGGCGATCGCATGCGCCAGGCCGGCGCCACCCTGCTGGCTAACACCACCCCCATGGGCTCGATCGGGCTGTGGGAGGCCCTCCCCCTGGTGCTCCCCACCCTGAAGGTGCAGCGGCGGGTCAGCCGCTGGCTGAAGCAATCGCCCCCCGATGGGGTGGTGTTGATCGATTACATGGGCGCCAACGTGGGGCTGGGCCGCAAGGTGCGGCGGCGTTTGCCCCGGGTGCCGATCCTGTATTACATCGCCCCGCAGGAGTGGGCGTTTCGGCTGGGTGAGGGGGGCACCACCCGCCTGATCGGCTTCACCGATCGCATCCTGGCCATCTTCCCGGAGGAGGCCCGCTTCTATGGATCGCGCGGAGCCGCCGTCACCTGGGTAGGGCATCCGCTGCTCGACACCCTCACCGATCTGCCCAGCCGTGATGCCTCTCGGGCTCAGCTGGGTTTGCAGCCCCACGAGCGCCTGCTGCTGCTGCTGCCCGCCTCTCGCACCCAGGAACTGCGCTACCTGCTGCCGCCTCTGGCGGCGGCGGCTGCCGAGTTGCAGCGCCGCTGCCCGGGCTTGCGGGTGATGGCCCCCGCCGGTCAGGCGGGCTTTGAGCCGGTGCTCACCCAACTGCTGGCCGCCGCTGGCGTGCAGGCGGAGGTGGTGCCGGCGGCCCAGGCCGATCGGTTGCGGCCGGTGCTCTGCGCAGCGGCCGATCTGGCCCTCAATAAATCGGGCACCGTGAACCTGGAGTTGGCCCTGCGCGGCGTGCCCCAGGTGGTGGCCTATCGGGTGAGCCGGCCCACGGCCTGGGTGGCGAAGCATCTACTGCGTTTCCAGGTGGATCACATCTCTCCGGTGAACCTGGTGTTGGGTGAGCGGTTGGTGCCGGAACTGTTGCAGGATCAATTCACGGCTGAAGCGGTGGTGCAGGAGGCGCTGCCGCTGCTGCAGTCGGACGCTGCCCGTGCCCGCGTGGCCGAGGGCTATGGGCGGTTGCGGCAGGCCCTGGGTGAGCCGGGCGTCACCGATCGGGCTGCGGCCGCCATCCTGGATGCCATGGCCGATTCCGCTGCGTGATGAGCAAACGCCTCTTGCCGTTGCTGCTGGCGCTGCTGGTGCTGTTCGGCCCTGCCGGTGCGGCCCGCGCGGCGGTGCAGGAGGCGGTGCTGGCGGGCGGCTGTTTCTGGTGCCTGGAGCACGACCTCGAGGGGCTGCCTGGGGTATTGAGCGTCGAGAGCGGCTACAGCGGCGGCAGCCTGCGCAATCCCACCTACCGGCAGGTGAGCGGGGGTGGCACCGGCCATCAGGAGGCGGTGTTGGTGCGCTTTGACACCGCCAAGATCAGCTACGCCACGCTGCTGCGCTCCTATTGGCGCAATGTGGACGCCCTCGATGGGGAAGGGCAGTTCTGTGATCGCGGCAGCTCCTACCGGCCTGTGATCTTCACCGAGGGGGCGGCTCAGCAGGAGCAGGCCCGCGCCAGCCTCGAATCGGCAGCCCGGGAGCTGGGCCAACCCCCCAGCGCGCTGCGGGTGCAGATCAAACCGCTGAAGGCCTTCTGGCCGGCGGAGGGCTACCACCAGAACTACGCCGATCTGAATGCGGTGAAATACCGCTACTACCGCTGGGCCTGCGGCCGCGACCGCCGCCTCGATCAGCTGTGGGGCAAGCGGGCGCGGTCTGCGGCCGCCTGGGTGCGCGCCCGCTGACCGCGGGCGTCCAACCAACCCCCGCCAATTCCGAGGAAAAGCTGAAGCCCCAGCGGCGCGATTTTGCTGGTTTTTGAGCGCTGGAGCGGGTTTCCGCCCTTTTTTCTCGCTTGAGAGCCTCCTAGCGTTACCCCGAACCGACTGCAGGTGTGTGTATGTATCTGCTGACGATTCGCGATGGTCTCGTGACGCGTCATATCGGCCCCTACGAGAGCCCGAAGCAGGCTTCGGATGATCTCGACCGGCTACTTCAGCAATTCGGCGAGCGGGCCCGCTGGCAAATTCACGCCCTCGAAGCCCCCAAGGATGTGCTCAGCTCCAGCCGTCGCGCCCTGGCGGCCTGATTCGCTTCAGGACTGTGGATTGCGTTGCTGGCCGGGATAGCCGCGTAGCAGTCCGCTTTCCACCATCAGCCCCACACCGGCCACGATGGCCACCAGGCTGAGGGTTCCGTACCAGAACCACGGGCCATGCGCCTGGCCCAGGCTCTGCAGGGTGCGACGCTGAACCGCTTCCCCGAACAGGCAGAGGCCGGCGGGAAGCAGTAACACGCCCACCTGGGCCTTCACAAACCAGCGGATCTTGCGAACGGCCATCGGCGTGGGTCGAAGTGGTCGTGGGAGCCCAGCCTAGGCCGGGCCTCCGGCTTGCACCCAGTTCACCAGGGTGCGCACGCCGAAGCCTGTGGCGCCGGCGGGGTCGAGTCCGCGCCCCTTATCGCTCCACACGGTGCCGGCGATGTCGAGGTGGGCCCAGGGGATCTCCTTGGCCACGAAATCCTGCAGGAACAGGGCCGCGGTGATCGAGCCGCCGGGGCGCGGGCCGGTGTTCTTCATGTCGGCCAGGCCGCTCTTGAGGCCGTCGCGATAGGAGGCCCGCAGGGGCATGCGCCAGAGCTGTTCGCCGCCCTGGGCACCGGCCTCGAGCAGGCCCTGGGCCAGAGCGTCGTTTGGTGACCAGAGGCCCGCGATCTCCTCGCCCAGGGCGATCACGCAGGCGCCAGTGAGGGTGGCCAGATCCACCACCGCATCGGGCTCGAGCTTGCAGGCATACACCAGCGCGTCCGCCAGGGTCAGGCGGCCTTCGGCATCGGTGTTGTTGATCTCGATGGTTTTGCCGTTGGAAGCCGTCACGATCGCGCCGGGGTGAATGGCGCCGCCGCTGATCATGTTTTCGCAGGCGGCCACGATCATGTGCACCTCCACGCCGGCCGGCTTGAGCTCAGCGATGGCCCGCATCGCCCCGATCACCGCCGCGCTGCCGCCCATGTCGTATTTCATCATCTCGATCTGGGAGCCGGCGGTTTTGAGGTTGTAACCGCCGGAATCGAAGGTGAGGCCCTTGCCCACCAGCACCAGTCGGCGCGTTATGGCACCGGCCGGCCGGTAGGTGAGATGGATGAACTTCGGTGGCAGGTCTGAGCCCTGGGCCACGGCCAGATAGGAGCCCATGCCGAGCGCTTCGCAGTCGGCCCGCTCCAGCACCTTCAGCTCCAGGCCGTGGTCGCTAGCGATGCTGGCGGCCGTGGCGGCGAGGGCCGCCGGGGTGGCCACATTCGGCGGAGCCGCCACCAGCTCACGGGCCAGCTCCACGCCGCTGCAGATCGCAGCGCTGCTGGCCACCGCCGCCTGGGCCGCCTCGCCCAGCCCCAGCAGCTCAACCTGGCTCGGGTAGGGCCCCGGCTCCGCCTCGCTCTTGAAACGTTGATCGGCAAACAGGCTGAGGCGCACCGCTTCGGCCATGGCGCCGGCGGCCTGCTCGGCGGCGAGCCCCTCGATCGGCATGGCCACGCCCAGCTGGCTGGCACCGGCGCCGGCGGCTGCCTTGCTGGCGGCAGCCGTGGCGCTGCGCAGCTGCTCAGCCCCGAAATCAGCCGGTGCTCCCAGCCCCACCAGGATCAGCAGGCTGGGGGTCTGACCCAGCAGATCGAGGCAGAGGCATTCCCCCGGCTTGGCCTTGAAGCGTCGCCGCTCCAGCTGATCGGCCACGACGGATCCGAAACGGGCGCTCAGGGCGGTGCGGCTGGAGGCGCCAGCGTCGCCGCTGAACAGACCCACGGCCAGCGCTTCGCCGCTCCAGTCGGTGAGGTTGGCGGTGCTGCAGCGGATTTCGGCGACCATCTCAGCGGTTCAGCTGGCGGCGATGGTAGGGCGATCAGTCCGGGTCGGCGGTGAACGGCGTGGCCCAGCGATGGCGGGTTTCCTTGTTGAACGGCGGCAGCCAGTGGCGGATCAGGGCCTGCTCCAGGGCGCGCCGCGCCCGCACGGCCGTGGGGGCATCGTTCCAGAAGCGGATGCTGAGTTGGCCGCTCAGCCCCACCTGCTGCAGGGCATCGCCGTAGGCGGCCAGGTAGCTCTTGCAGTCGTGCTCGCCCTTCCAGCGGCGATCGGCCTGGGCCGTTTCGCCCACATAGAGCAGCAGGCTGCCGCTGAGGTGGGCGGGCCGGTCGAGCACGAAATACAAGGCAGCGCCGCTGTTTTGGGCTTCCGGCCAGCGCCAGAACTGCAGGTGCTGGGGCGCCAGGGCCAAGGGGTTGAGCCGCTGCACCGTGGCGGCTGTACCCAGTACATCGCCAGCAAACAGATCGATCTGGCCGGCGGCCAGGGCGCTCCCCGTGGCCACCGCCTCGAAGCGGGGCTGCTGGAAGCTGAGTAGCCGTTGCTGCCAATCCCGCAGCTGATGCTCCAGCAGGGGCAGCTCTGGGTTCAGGCCGGCGCCGGCAACGCCCCCAGGGCCCTGTCCGAACAGATCCCCCTGGCGGGGTGGCAGACCGCTGCCCATCGGCTCAGGCCGACCGCGGCAGTTGTGGCCCGGCCGGCCCCTGGCCGAAGCGCACCTTGCCGATCAGGTCTTCCACCAGGGCGGGCGGTAGCTGCAGCCGCTGCTGCAGATCGGCCAGGTCGTGGAAGGGTGCCCGCTGCCGCTCCCGCAGCAGCCGCGCCCGCCGCACGGCATCCAGCTGCGGCAGCTGCTGCTCCAGCAGCGTGGTGCTGGCGTGATTGAGGTCCACCGGCCGGGGGCTGGTGGGTAGGGGCGCGCCATCGCCATACCAGCGGAACAGCAGCAGCGGCTCCCAGGTTTGCACTTGCGCCGCTGGCAGATCCAGCAGGCGCTGGAGGTCGTCGAGGCCGCTCAGCTGCACGCCGCCTCGCTGCAAGCGCAGCAGCAGATCCACCTGGGGTGGTGTGATGCCCGGCAGCCGCAACCAGTCGGCGGCACTGGCTCGGTTCACATCCAGGCGGCGCTGCTGCTCCTGGCGCTGTTTCAGCTCCAGCAGCTCGTGCTCCACGGCGCTGGCCGCCGCTGGGGTGGGCTTGGCGCGCCGCGGCAGCTGCCCCGTGGCCTCCAGCAGGCTGCGGGCGAGTGGATCCAACCAGTGGCCCCGGGCCATGGCCGCGCACGGAACAGCGGAACTCGGCCGACCTTAACGAGCTTCAGGCCAGTCCACCAAACCCAGCCAGATGCCCCGAACGGCGGCATGGGTGCGATCGCGAGCCTGCAGTTTGCGGCGGATCGCGCTGAGGTGCGTCTTTGCGGTCTCAATGCCGATTATCAGTTCGGATGCGATCTCGGCGTTGGCGTAACCAGCCGCAACCAGAGCCAGCACCTCCACCTCGCGTTGGCTGAGGTGTTCCAGGGGGGCGTCGCTGAGATCCGGATAACTACGGAAATACTGTTCATAGAGCGATTGGTCGACATAGGCGGCCCCTTCGCTGATGTTGCGCAGCGCCTGCAAGATCGTGCCCTTGCCGATCTTGGATTCCAGGCAGAGTCCATTGCATCCAGCCTTCAGGGCCTGGCGGATCGGTGCCAGCCGCCGAGGTTCTGTGACCACCATCAATGTGTTGAGCGGCTGAGCCAACCCCTTCACCGCAGCCACGAGCGAGCCGCCGTCGCCCTGTTGCAGCCGATCGGTGCAGATCAGCACATCGGCCTTGTTGTCTCTGATCTTGGCCAGCGCTTCCCCTTCGGTGGTCACCGCTCCCACCAGCTTCTGGTTTGGCGCCATCGCGCCGATCAGAAGCGTCAGCGCCAGTGGACTGTGCAGGCAGGCCACCAGGCGGTGCGGCTCCAGCAGTGCGATGCCGGTTGTCGCATACCGCCGCACCTCGGTGATGGAGGGGGTGTAATCAGCCAGGACCGTTCACTCCAGGGCACCTGTCCTTTCAATCTGGAGTGGCGGCTTGGGGTTGTCAGCTGCCAACTCCCAATACGTGGATCCGCACTCCCCTCCGCCCGGACCTCTCTGCAGAATCTGCTTCAGCGGCCAGCCGAACCCCATGGCTTTCTTCGACTCCGAAATCGTTCAGGACGAAGCCAAGCGCCTGTTCGACGACTACCAGCAGCTGATGCAGCTGGGGGGCGAATACGGCAAGTTTGATCGCGAGGGCAAGAAGCTGTTCATCGAGCGCATGGAAGCGTTGATGGACCGCTATCGCGTGTTCATGAAGCGTTTCGAACTGTCGGAAGACTTCCAGGCCAAGCTCACCGTGGAGCAGCTGCGCACTCAGCTCGGCCAGTTCGGCATGACCCCCGAGCAGATGTTTGAGCAGATGCAGCGCACCCTCGATCGCATGAAAAGCGAACTCGAGCGGGGGGGCTGAGCTGCCACTCCCTACGATCCGGCCCTGAACAGCAGCGGCAGCGATGGCCAACGGTGCATGGGGATTGCCGCAATGGATCGAGCGTGGCGTCGCCGATCTCTTCCCCGCCGGCACCGCCAGCGACCCCGATCAGCAGCTGGCGGCACGCCTGGCTGAGGCCGAAGGCGCAGGGCGCCCGTTGCGCATCAAGCTCGGCATCGATCCCACCGGCTCGGATATCCACCTGGGCCACTCGATCCTGTTCCGCAAGCTGCGGGCCTTTCAGGATGCGGGCCACACGGCGGTGTTGATCATCGGCGATTTCACCGCCCGCATCGGGGACCCCACCGGCAAAAGTGCCACCCGCGTGCAGCTCAGCGCGGAGCAGGTGGAGGCCAACGCCTGTACCTATCTGCAGCAGCTCGGCCAGGGCCAGGACCCGGCCCGGGCCCTGCTCGATTTCGAAACACCGGGGCGTTTGGAGGTGCGCCGCAACAGCGAATGGCTGGCGGCTTTGGACCTGCCCAAGGTGATTGAGCTGCTGGGCATCTCCACCGTGGGTCAGATGCTGGCCAAGGAGGATTTCGCCAACCGCTACGGCTCAGGCACGCCCATCTCCCTGCACGAATTCCTCTATCCCTTGCTGCAGGGCTACGACTCGGTGGCGATCCAGGCGGATCTGGAGCTGGGCGGCACCGATCAGAAGTTCAACGTGGCGATGGGCCGCGATCTGCAGCGCCATTTCGGCCAGCGCACCCAGTTCGGAATGTTGCTGCCGATCCTGCCCGGCCTCGATGGGGTGCAGAAGATGAGCAAGAGCCTGGGCAACACCGTGGGCCTCTCAGACGATCCGCTCTCGATGTATTCCAAGCTCGAGAAGGTGCCCGATGCGGTGGTGGACGACTACCTCACGCTGCTCACCGATCTGGATCTGGAGGCCCTGCCGGCCAACCCGCGCGAGCGTCAAAAAGCGATGGCGCTGGAGGTGACCCGTCAGCGCCACGGCCAGGCGGCTGCGGCGCAGGCGCAGGCCGATGCCGGCACCTTGGTGGGCGGTGCCAGCGGCAGCGGTGCAGCGGCTGCCGAGGTGCCCGAGGCCTCCCTGGCGGCGGTGAATTTCCCGGCGAAGGCCTTCTACTTGCTTAGTGCTGTGGGCCTCTGCGCCAGCAGCAGCGATGCGCGTCGCCAGATCCAGGGCGGCGGCGTGAAGCTCGATGGCGAGAAGCTCAGCGACCCCAACCAGGAATTCACCGCGGCTGCCGAGCTGGAGGGCAAGGTGCTGCAGTTGGGCAAGAAAACCTTCCGGCGTCTGGTGGCGGGCTGAGGCGATGCACAACCCCACCGATCGGATCATCGTGGCCCTCGACGGCATGGCCCCCGAGCAGGCCCTCGCGTTTGCGGCTGCGGTGCCGGAGCTGCGCTGGGTGAAGGTGGGTCTGGAGCTGTTTGTGGCGGCCGGCCCTGCGGTGGTGCAGCAGCTGCGCGATCAGGGCAAGCGGGTGTTCCTGGATCTCAAGTTCCACGACATCCCCGCCACCATGGCTGGTGCGTGCCGCAGCGCTGCCCGGTTGGGGGCGGAGCTGATCACGGTGCATGCCTGCGCCGGCAGCGAAGCGTTGCGCGTGGCGCAGGTTGCAGCGCAGGAGTCGGCAGCAGCAGCGGGGCTGCCCGGCCCCACCCTGCTCGCCGTCACGGTGCTCACCAGCTGGGATCCGAGCCGCTTTGCTGCGGAGCTGGCGATTGAGGAGCCCGTGGTGGATTACGTGCCTCGCCTGGCGCAACTGGCGGCCCACTCCGGCATCGGCGGCTGCGTGTGCTCGCCTCTGGAGGTGGCGGCCCTGCGGGCAGCCCATCCGCAGCCCTTTGCGCTCGTAACCCCCGGCATCCGGCCCGCTGGAGCCGCCCTGGGCGATCAGCAGCGCGTGATGACACCGGCTGAGGCGGTGTCGGCGGGGGCCTCCCATCTGGTGATCGGTCGTCCGATCACGGCCGCAGCGGATCCGGCCGCGGCCTTTGCGGCCTGCTGTGCCGAGCTGAGCAACGCTTAGGCCGCCAGGCTTCCCTGCGGCACCAAGTCGGCGTAGAGGCGCTCCAGTTGGTCGATGTTGCGGCTGAGGGTGTAGCGCTCCAGGGCCCGCTGGCGGGCGCGGCGGCCCAGCTCGGCCGTGAGCACCGGCTGCTCGCGCAACACCGGCAGCAGCGTGCGCAGCTGGGTCGTTACCCCCTGCGTGCTGATCACGATGCCGGCACCGCCTTCGAGCACCTCCCCATCGGCGCCGGCATCGGTGGCCACGCAGGCGGTGCCGCTCGCCATCGCCTCGAGCAGCGCCAGGCTCAGCCCCTCCACCAGCGAGGGCAGCAGGAACACCTCCGCCAGCTGCAGCAGGGCCAGGCGCCGCGCCTGATCCGGTTCATGGCCCCACCAGTGCACGCAACTCTCCGGGCCGTAGGTCTGCATCAGCGACTGGCGCACCGGCCCGTCACCCACCACCACCAGCGTGCAACCCTCGGGCTGCACCAGCCGCCAGGCCCGGAGCAGCGCTTCCACGTTTTTCTCGGTGGCGATGCGGCCCATGTAGAGAAACACCCGCCGGCCTCTGAAGCGTTGGCGCAGCTCCTGCAGGTGGGCTGATTCCGGTGTGGCGCTCGGCGACCACTGCTGGGGATCCACGCCATTGGGGATCACGGCCAGGCGGTTGGCCGGCACCCCCAGGCGCATCAGCACATCCGCCTGCAGATCGGAGAACACCACCACCCGGTCGTAGCGGGCCAGGGAGGGGGCGTAGAGCTGATAGGTGAGCTGCTGGGTGCCGGAGCTGAGGTTGCGCAGCGCCGCATCAAAGGGGGGATGGAACGTGGCCACCAGCGGCAACCCCAGTTGCTGGCAGAGATCCGGCAGGCGGAAATCCAGGGGTGAGAGCGTGAGGCTGGCGTGCACCAGGTCGGGTTGGAGCCGCTCCAGCGACTCCCGCAGCTCCCGCTGGGCCCCCGGCGAAGGGATGGTGTACACCTGGGATTTCACCAGGTAGGGCAGCGCCACCTCGGGGTTGCCATCGCTGCTGCCGGCCTCCTCCACCGAGCGCCCCAGGGCTGCGGCCGGGGTGTCGAAGTGGATGAAGCTGATCTCGTGGCCGCGTTGCTTCAGGGCCTCGGTGGTGGTGAGGCCGTAGGTGACGTTGCCGCAGAAGGGTGATTTCTTGCCCAGCCAGGCGATGTGGGCCACGCGGGGGCAGGGTCAAACCTGAGGTTGACGCTAGCAGCGCTCCCAGGGGCGTTCGAGCAGGGCGGCAGCCACCGCCAGGGCGGCGAGGGCCCAGAGCACCGGCAGCAGTCCATAGCGGCTCACCACCGTGCCGGCCAGCACCAGCGGCAGGCTGAGGGCGATGTTGATCAGGTTGTTCTGCAGGCCAAACACCTTGCCGCGCATCGCCTCTGGGGTGTCCTCCTGGATGGTGGTTTGGGCGGGGATCGCCAGCAGCGAGGCCCCTACCCCGAGCACCGCGCACAGGGTGAGCGTGGGGGCGAGATGACCGCGCAGCTGGCCCAGCAGCACCAGGCTCCAGGCAATCGTGCCCAGCCCCGTGGAGGCCAGGCGCCGGCGGTTGAAGCGATGGCCCACCTGGGCCACCGCCACGGCGCCGATCGCCAGGCCGATGCCGCTCATCGCCAGCAGGGTGCCGAACTGGGTGGGGCCCAGGCCCTGAATGGCTGCGGCAAGGCTGATCGCCAGCACGTAGAGCGCTGCCAGCAGGCTGTAGAGCAACACCAGCTGCAACAGGGCGCTGCGCACGCTCGCTTGCTCCCGCAGCACCTCCAGGCCATCGCGCATCTCCTGCCACACGCTTTGCTCGCGCTCCTGGCGCGGCGCTTCATCCAGGCGGATCCAGGCGATCGAGAGGGCGGCCAGGCCGTAGCAGAGGGGCAGCAGGGCGAATTCGCCGTTGCTGATTCCGATCGCCTGCAGGCCGTATTTGAACAACCGCAGGATGGGATCGCCCAGGGCGAAGCCCACGATCGTGGCGCCCATGCTCGTGGCCTGATACAGCGAATTGGCCGCCAGCAACTGGCGGGTGGGCACCAGCATCGGAATCGCCGCCTGCTCCGCCGGGGCAAAGAACTGGGTGAGCACCGATTCGAGGAAGGTGATCACCAGCAGCGCCCAATAGCCCCAGCTCAGGCCGAGCCAGTCGGGGCCCGGCAGCAGGCTGAGTGGCGCCAGCAGGGCCAGCACCGCTCGGATGGCGTTGCTGGCCACCATCACCTCGCGCTTGCGCCAGCGGTCGGCCCAAACGCCAGCCACCAGACCCAGCACCATCGCCGGGATCGTGTTGGCCACGTAGATGCCGGTGGCCAGCAGAGTGATCAGTTGGGCACGGCTGTCGATGCTGAAGCGGAAGGCGCCGGCGGCTTCGGCCAGGGCGCCGTCGGCGGGCAGTGGTTCCGTCACCCAGTACTGGGCGATCAGGAACACCATCAACACGATGTAGAACTTGTCTGCCAGCTGGCTGAAGATCTGCCCCAGCCAGAGCTTGCGGAATTCAGGCAGGGCCAGCACGCCCTCCAGGCCGGTGGATCGTGGCGCGTCGCTCACGGGATGAATCGGTGGGGCCTGGTGTTCCGGCTCACGATGATGCCCCATCGCCCAGGTTGTGGCTCTCGCCGCTGAAGCACTGGCGCAGCAGCCGCCAGGAGCGTGGGCTGCGGCCCAGGTGCTCGCGGTTCCACAGCTCCACCAGCTGCAGCAGCCGCAGCCACACCAGCACCGGCCCCATCAGCTCGCCATCGCGCCGGCGAGGCAGGGCCGGCCGTAGCAGCCTCTGCAGCAGGGCCAGCTCGGAGGCGTTGAGCACCAGCTGGGCCCCGGCCACTGCGCCGATCACAAAGCCCTCCCCCGGCAGCAGGCTGCAGCGCCACTCCCAGTTCCCCAGGGGCGGCTCCAGGGGGGCACCGCTGCGGGCGCAGCAGGCGAGGGGCAGGGCATACCCCCCCAGAGCCAGCAGATGCACCATCCCCTGCACGGCGATCGCCAGGGCTTCGAGGCTGTCCTGGCGCTCCTTCACCACCAGCTCCAGCCGCCCCAGCTGCAGCAGCAGATCTTCAAGAACCCCCTCCACCGCCGCACCGCTCGGCACCAGCAGCAGCGCCTGCTCGGCCAGCCCCTGGGCGGCCGCCAGGCTTTCCAGGCGCTCCGCCAGCGCGGCGAAGTTGCGCTCCACCCGCAGCTGCCGCACCCGTTTGAGATCGCCCCGGCCGCCCACCTGCAGGTTGAGCAGGGCCAGCGGCACAGCCGCTGCCATCGAACTCTTCGGTCTGCGTGCCCCCGGCACCGCCAGTCGCACCAGTCCCTCATTCACGCTGAGCACGGTGATCAGGCGGTCGCTTTCCCCGAGGGGTGTGCTGCGCAGCACCAGCCCCTCGAGCCGCTGCTCGCCGCTCACGAGCCCACGTCGCCCTGGCGCAAGGCCTGCATCAGGGCCACGCCGCGGCTGGTGCCGAGGCGGCTCGCACCGGCCTCCACCAGATCCAGCGCCTGCTCAAGACTGCTGATGCCGCCCGAGGCCTTCACCGCAGCCCGGCCCCGGGCCAGCTGCCGCAGCAGCTGCACCTGCTCCACGGTGGCGGCGGGGCCGAAACCGCTGCCGGTTTTCAGCATCACGGCGCCCAGGTCGATGCTGGCTTCCACCGCCAGCTCCAGCGCTTCCGGGCTGAGGCGGCCCACCTCGAGGATCACCTTCAAAGGCAGGCCGAGCTCGGCGATCGGGGCGAGGTCGTTGCAGAAGGCGGTGCTGTCGCCATCGGCCAGGGCGCCGAAATCGGGCACCACGTCGAGTTCTTCAGCGCCAGCGGCGGCGGCCCACTCCGCTTCCGCCCGCTTGATCTCGGCGGGGATGGCGCCGAAGGGGAAACCCACCACGCTCACCAGCTTCGGGCCGCGGCTGCCGCTGGGCCCCAGCCGTTCCCGGGCTGCCGGCAGCCAGCGCGAGGCCACGCACACACCGCCAAAGCCGAAATGACGGGCCTCATCGCAGCAGCGCCGCACCACCTCCAGGCCCTGATGGGGATCCAACAGGGCGTGATCGATCAAGGGGGCGAGATCGGGAAGGTCGCGCAAGCGGGCCGGGGCTGGGACCCCACGAATCGGGTCCCAGTTTGGATGCCGGTTCAGCCCTTGGCCTGGATCACCCCGAAACCGCCGTGGTTGCGCCGATACACCACCTGCAGCTCGCCGCTGCCGGCATCGCGGAACAGATAGAAGTCGTGGTCGATCAGTTCCAGCTGATGCAGGGCCTCCTCCAGGTTCATCGCCGGCATGGCGAAATACTTGCGGCGCACGCCGCGGCTGGGCAGGCTCGCCTCCTTGCCCTCGAGCAACGATCCGCTCACGGCTTCCTCGCCAGCTAGGTCCGCCAGGCTTGGGGTGGAGCTGGCGTGGTGGCCGGGGCTGTGGTGGTGATCGCCGTGGCGGTCTTTGTAGCGGCGCAGCTGGCGGGTGAGCTTGCCGGCTACCAGATCAATGCTGGCGTAAAGGTTTTCGCTGCGTTCCTGGGCGCGAATCACGGTGCCGTTGGCGAACACCGTCACCTCAGCGGTCTGCTGGGGCACCCGCGGATTGCGGGCCACGGAGAGATGCACGTCCGCCTCCTTCACCATTCCATCGAAATGACTGATGGCTCGACTGAGCTTGTCTTCGGTGTAGTCGCGGATGGCTGGAGTGACCTCCAGGTTGCGGCCGTGAATCAACAGCTTCATCCCTTGCCTCCCGGGCGATGGGCTCGTTTGAACGCTAGGAACGGTGCGTGATTTCCACCACCGCCGACGCAATCTGTTTCGAGCCCGCCGGGCTGGTGCCCTTCGAGCGGGCCTGGGGCTGGCAGCAGCAGCTGCAGCAGCGGCTGCTGGCGGATCCGCATGGTCCGGAGGCGGTGCTGCTGCTGGAGCACGAGCCCTGCTACACCCTGGGCCGCGGCGCTGATCCGGGCTTTCTGGGTTTCGATCCGGCCCAGCCGCCGGCACCGCTGTTCCGCATCGATCGCGGCGGTGAGGTGACCCACCACTGCCCCGGCCAATTGGTGCTCTACCCGGTGCTCAACCTGCAGCGCCATGGCGCTGACCTTCACCTCTATCTGCGGGAGTTGGAAGGGGTTGTGATCGATCTGCTGGCGGAGCTGGGCCTGCGGGGTGAGCGGCTGGAGGGGCTCACCGGTGTGTGGCTCGACGGCCGCAAGCTCGCCGCCATCGGGGTGGGGGCGCGCCGCTGGATCAGCCAACACGGGCTGGCCCTGAATGTGGAGGCGGATCTGGCGGGGTTCGCCCAGGTGGTGCCCTGCGGCATCGCCGATCGGCCGGTGGGGCGGCTGATCGACTGGCAGCCCGAGCGATCGGCCCAGGCGCTGCGGCCGCTGCTGCTGCGCTGCTTCAGCCGCCGCTTTGGCCTGCAGCTGCGAGCTCCCACCCCCCAGGAAGCCCTGCGGGGGTGGTAAGACCGGGGCCACAGCCAATGCCGCAGATGCCGCGTCAGATGCCCACTGCTGAGATCCGCTGGAGCGGCAGCCGCCGCGATCAGCAGGCCCTGGCGCAACGCACCGATTGGAGCAACCTCACGGGCCTTGAGCAGCTCTGGGGGCCGTTGGCCGAGCGCTATGGGGATGCCACCGCCCTGGATGCGCCCCATGCCAAACCACCGGAGCGGCTGAGCTTCCGCGATCTGCAGGCCCGCATTGAGCAGGCCGCCGCCGGCTTTGAGGCCCTGGGGGTGAAGCCGGGCGAAGTAGTGGCGTTGTTTTCAGAAAACAGCCCCCGCTGGTTGGTGGCGGATCAGGGGCTGATGCGGCTGGGGGCTGCGGATGCCGTGCGCGGCAGCGGTGCCCCGGTGGAGGAGCTGCGCTACATCGCCGCCGATTGCGGGGCTGTGGCGCTGGTGCTCGAATCAGCGGAGCTGCTCAGCCGCCTGAAGCTCAGCAGTGAGCTGCTGGGCCAGCTGCGCTTTGTGGTGGTGCTGCAGGGCGATCGTGGCTCGGTGGTGCCGGTGCTGCCCTGCTTCACCTGGGAGGAGTTGATGGCCCGCGGCGCCGCAGCGCCCGCGCCGGCCTGGCCCCAGGGGGGCGAGCAGCGGCTGGCCACGGTGCTCTACACCTCCGGCACCACCGGTCAGCCCAAGGGCGTGCCCCTCAGCCACGCCAACCTGCTGCATCAGCTCCGCCATCTCGGCGTGGCGGTGGCCCCACAGCCGGGCGATCGGGTGCTGAGCGTGCTGCCGATCTGGCATGCCTACGAGCGCAGCGCCGAATATTTCCTGCTCGCCTGCGGCTGCTCGCAGACCTACACCAACCTCAAGCAGCTACGGCCCGATCTGCAACGGGTGCGGCCCCACTACCTGATCAGCGTGCCGCGGCTGTGGGAGGCGCTGCTCAGCGGTTTTGAGGATGCCCTGGCGGCGATGCCCGCCGCCCGCCAAACGCTGCTGCGCTCGGCTCTGGGTCTGAGCCGATACCACTGCCTGGCGCGGCGGGTGGCCGCTGATCGCACCCTTGCGCCAGAGCCGGCCGGGCGCCGGCTGCTGGCGGCGGGTGGGGCGCTGCTCAGTTGGCCGCTGCATGGCCTGGCCAGCCGCATGCTCTGGCCGAAGGTGCGGCAGCAGCTGATCGGTGGTCGCCTGCGCACGGCCATCAGTGGTGGTGGTGCCCTGGCGATCCACGTGGATGGCTTCTTTGAAGCGGTGGGCATCGAGCTGCTGGTGGGCTACGGCCTCACGGAAACCAGCCCGGTGCTCACCTGCCGCCGCCGCTGGAACAACCGCCGCGGCAGCTCGGGCCAACCCCTTCCCGGCACAGCGATCCGGATCGTGGATCCCGAGAACGGTGCGTTGCTGCCGGTGGGGGTGCAGGGCCGTGTGCTCGCCCAGGGGCCGCAGGTGATGGCTGGCTATCTGGGCAAGCCCGACGCCACCGCCCAGGTGCTCGATGCACAGGGCTGGTTCGACACCGGCGATCTGGGCCATCTGCTGGCGGATGGAACCCTGGTGCTCACCGGCCGCGCCAAAGACACGATCGTGCTCAGCAGCGGCGAAAACATCGAGCCGGGCCCCCTGGAGGAGTGCCTGGTGGCGTGCACCCTGGTGGAGCAGGTGCTGCTGGTGGGGCAAGACCGCAAGGCGCTTGGCGCCCTGGTGGTGCCGAAGGCCGAGGCGCTCGCCAGCTGGGCCCGCGAGCAGGGGCTGCCCCTGCCGCAGGGCAACATTGCTGATCCAACGCTGCTCAAGGCCCTCACCGGCCGGCTGAACCGGCGCCTGCAGGCCCGCCCCGGCGGCAGGCCGGATGAGCGCTTGGCGGGCGTGGCCCTCGTGGAGCCCTTCACGCTCGACAACGGCCTGCTCACCCAAACCCTGAAGCAGAAACGCGAACGCATCGTGGCGCGCGATGGGGCGGCGATCGAGGCGATCTACGGCCGTTAATCGGATCCGCCGGGCGCCGGTTGTGCCGGGGCTCAGCGGGCCGGAAACCCGCCCGGCCGCTGCATTGCCCCAGCCGCCCAACGCTGACAATCTGTGCGCTGATTGTTCAAACCCATGGCCGACGGCAGCCTCTCGATCAAGCGTTCGATCACCGTGCGCGCTGTGGTGACCCCGCGCTGGAAAGAGGACGCCGAGCGTGAGATCAGCAACGCCATCGCCGGCAGCGATGCCCAGCTCGGTCAGCTGGAGCAGGAAGGCCAGCAGCTGGTGGATGCGATCCGCAGCCAGAGCGCCAACCCCCTCGATCCCCGCGTGCAGGATCAGGTGGCTTCGGTGCAGGAGCAGGTGGCCGCCAAGCGGGCTGAGCTCGAGGAGCAGAAGCGCCAGCTGATCGAGCAGCAGCGCCAGGTGCGCGATCTGGAGATGGAGCAGATCGTGGATCAGGGCCAGCTCGAGAGCTTCTGCGATGTGGGCGTGGGCGACAACCTCGTGGAGAAGTTGTCGGTGGCCGTGGTGGTGCGCGATGGCGTGATCGAGGCGATCGAAGGCACCCTCTGACCCGCCGTGGCGGGGGAGCGAGCCACGTAAAATCCGCCCCAATTGCGCGCCAGACCTCCGTTGGCCACCCACGAAAATGGCAA
>VGPW01000036.1 GCA_016882545.1 Cyanobacteria bacterium M_surface_10_m2_179
GACCGCCGGCATCGTGACGGTGACCCAGAAGAACGACATTCTCCGCGAGATCATCGTTCGCTCCGGCACCCTCCACCACGTGTCCGACGCCAAGGTGGTGAGCCGATACAGCGACGGCAAGCTGGTGAACCCCGGCGAAGAGATCACCAAGGGTCTCAAGGCTGAGGCGATGGTGTTCGTGGAGGCGGTTGACACCGCTGAAGGCGGCGCTCTGCTGCTGCGGCCCGTTGAGGAATACCGCATCCCCGATGAGGCCCACTTGCCTGAGCAGGGCACCGTGGTGCAGAAGAACGGCCCGAGCCTCGGCCTCAAGGCCACCCAGCGCCTCGCCTTCAAGGACGGCGAACTGATCAAGAGCGTGGAGGGCGTGGAGCTGCTCAAGACGCAGCTGATCCTGGAAACCCACGACACCACCCCCCAGATGACGGTGGATGTGGAGTCGGTGCCTGACAAGCGCGCCAAGACGATCGATCGTCTGCAGCTGGTGATCCTCGAGAGCCTGCTGGTGCGCCGCGACACCCTCTCCGACGCCAGCCACGGTTCCACCCACACCGAGCTCTCCGTGAACGACGGCGACGCCGTGAAGGCCGGCGTCGTGGTGGCCACCACCCAGATCCTCTGCAAGGAAGACGGTGTGCTGGCCCTGCCCGACAACGTGGACGGTGAGCCGATCCGTCGTTTGATCGTGGAGCGCGCCACCGACACCCGCAGCATCGAACTGGGCTCCGCCAAGCCTGAGGTTGCCGTTGGTCAGCGCTTGGTGGATGGCGATCTGCTCGCCAAGGGTGTGGAAGCCCCCTGCTGCGGTCAGGTGGAAGCCGTCTCCGGTAACAGCGTCACCATCCGTATCGGCCGTCCCTACATGGTGTCGCCCGATTCGGTGCTGCACGTGCGCGACGGCGAACTGGTGCAGCGCGGTGACTCCCTGGCCCTGCTCGTGTTCGAGCGCCAGAAGACCGGTGACATCGTGCAGGGTCTGCCCCGGATTGAGGAACTGCTGGAAGCCCGCCGCCCGCGGGAATCAGCGGTGCTCTGCCGCAAGGCCGGCACCGTGGAGATCAAGCAGGGCGAGGACGACGACTCCACCACCGTGACGGTGATCGAAGCCGACGACGCCATCAGCGAATACCCGATCCTCCTGGGCCGGAACGTGATGGTGAGCGACAGCCAGCAGGTGTTCGCCGGTGAATTGCTCACCGATGGTCCGATCAACCCCCACGAGCTGCTCGAGTGCTACTTCGAAGATCTGCGCAGCCGCAAACCCACCCTGGAAGCGGCGATGGAGGCCATCTCCAAGCTGCAGTTCCGCCTGGTGCAGGAAGTGCAGAACGTCTACAAGTCGCAGGGCGTCACCATCGATGACAAGCACATCGAAGTGATCGTGCGCCAGATGACCAGCAAGGTGCGCATCGAGGACGCGGGGGACACCACCCTGCTGCCCGGTGAGCTGATCGAGCTGCGTCAGGTGGAGCAGGTGAACAGCGCCATGGCGATCACCGGTGGTGCCCCCGCCGAGTTCACCCCGGTGTTGCTGGGCATCACCAAGGCCTCGCTCAACACCGACAGCTTCATCTCGGCGGCCTCCTTCCAGGAGACCACCCGCGTGCTCACCGAAGCGGCGATCGAGGGCAAGAGCGACTGGCTGCGCGGTCTCAAGGAGAACGTGATCATCGGTCGCCTGATTCCGGCTGGTACGGGCTTCAGCGGCTTCGAAGAGGAGCTGCGCGCTGAGGCGGGCCCCCATCCCGACATCCTCGATGAGGATGCGATGAACTACCGCCGCATGCAGAACCTGCGCCCCGACTACACCGTGGAGATGCCGGCGGCTCCTGCCCCCGGCAACGCCGGTGCCCTGCTCGATGATCCCTCCGATGCGGATCTCGAGGCCACCCGCAGCCGTCACGGCATCGAGGCCTCAGCCAGCAACGTTGCCGCCTTCACCCGCCCCACGGTGGAGGAAGGGCTTGAGGAGGAGCTGATCGCTGATCCTGAGGCGATGCAGGGTCTGCAGGACGAGGGTCTGCTCACCGACGAGTGATCCCAGCGCCCTACGGTTTCATCAGCGCAACCCAACCATGATCCAGCCCAAGCTTGTGCCGCAGCGGCGTCTCCCCCGCTACGGCTTCCACACCCACACCGAGCGTCTCAACGGTCGGGTGGCCATGTTGGGCTTCATCGCTCTGCTGGCCGTGGAAGCGCAGCTGGGTCATGGCCTGCTGATCTGGTGAGCCAGCCCCTGTTGGGGATGGGCCTCCCGCAGCTCGAGGCTTGGGCCAAAGAGCATGGCCAGGCGGCCTTTCGGGGTCGCCAACTCCACGATTGGCTCTACGCCAAGGGTGCTCGCGCCCTCAACGAGGTGTCGGTGTTGCCCAAGGGCTTCCGCGAGCAACTCGTCGCCGAGCCCCCGCCGGGCTGTTTCGACTGGATGGGGCGCTCCCGCGAGTTGCACCGCAGCGTGGCCAGCGATGGCACCACCAAGCTGCTGCTCGGCACCCACGACGGCCTGAGCCTGGAAACGGTGGGCATTCCCGCCGAAGGTCGACTCACCGTGTGCGTGAGTTCCCAGGTGGGCTGTCCGATGGCCTGCCGCTTCTGCGCCACCGGCAAGGGTGGCTTGCAGCGCTCCCTGGCCCTGCACGAAATCGTGGATCAGGTGCTGAGCGTGCGCGAGGTGATGCAGCAGCGCCCCAGCCACGTGGTGTTCATGGGCATGGGCGAGCCCCTGCTCAACATCGAAGCGGTGCTGGATGCGATCCAGTGCCTCTGCACCGATCTGGGCATGGCCCAGCGCCAGATCACCGTGAGCACCGTTGGGGTGCCGCGCACCCTGCCGCGGTTGGCGGAGCTGGCCCTCGAACGCCTGGGCCGGGCCCAGTTCACCCTGGCGGTGAGCCTGCACGCCCCCGACCAACGCCTGCGGGAGGAGCTGATCCCCACGGCCCACGCCTACCCGATCGAGGCCCTGCTCGACGACTGCCGCCGCTATGTGGCGATCACCGGCCGGCGGGTGAGTTTCGAATACATCCTCTTGGGCGGTCTCAACGACCAGGCGCGCCATGCCGCTGCCCTGGCCCAGCTGCTGCGGGGCTTTCAGAGCCACGTGAACCTCATCCCCTACAACCCCATCGCCGAGGAGGAGTTCAAACGCCCCACACCTGCGGCGGTGGAGGCGTTCCGCCGCGGTCTGCAGGAGCGCCATGTGGCGGTGAGTGTGCGGGCCAGCCGCGGCCTCGATGCCGATGCCGCCTGCGGACAGCTGCGGCGGCGCCTGGAGAGCAACCTGCAGCCGGCCCCGGCCTAGGTGGGATCGCGGGCCGGATCAAAGGCCCCCTTCACACCCTCACCATTCCAGGGGGTGAGCCAAACCATCAGCAGGAAAGCGGGCAGCGAGGAGGCCACGGTGAGCAGGAAGAAGCTGCTCCAGCCCACCCCTTCAGCCACGAAGCCGGCCTGGCCCGAGAGCACCGAACGGCTCAGGGCATAGACGCCCGAAAGCAGGGCGTATTGGGTGGCCGAAAAACGCGGGTTGCAGAGGCTCATCAGCAGGGCCACGAAGGCGGCGCCCACCAGGCCGCCGCCGATGTTTTCCAGCCCCACCGCCAGCAGCAGGCCGGTGAGGCCGCCATCGAAGCTGGCCAGGGCCCAGTAGGCCAGGTTGCCGGCGGCCCCGACCAGGGCAAACAACCACAGGGAGCGGTTCATGCCCAGCCGGCTGAACAGCAGGCCGCCCAGGATCGTGCCCAAGATCGTGGCGCCAATGCCCCAGCCCGCCAACACCGAGCCCACCAGCTCTGGCGCGAAACCCTTCTGGATCAGGAAGGGCACCGCCATCACATTGAGCAGGCCATCGGGCCAGCGGTAGAGCAGCACCAACGCCAGGAGCATCGCCGCCCGGCCGCGGCCGGTGCGATGCAGAAACTCCCGGGCCGGCCCGAGCACCGCCTGGCGCAGGCTGCTCACCTGGTGCTCGATGGGGGGCAGTTTTGGGGCGGTGAGGGTGAAGGGCACCACCAGCAGCATCAGGGCGGCGGAGCCCACAAACGCCAGGGGCCAGCCGGTGCGGCCGGCCACAATGAAGCCGCCGGCGCCGATGGCGAGCATGGCGCCGCGGTAGCCGAGGTTGGTGGCGGCGGCGCCGGCGCCCCGCTCCTCCTCCGGCAGCAGATCGGTGCGGTAGGCATCCACCACGATGTCCTGGGTGGCGCTCACCACCGCCAGCAGCAGGGCCATCACGCCGATCGCCATGAGCCGGGCCGGATCGGGGCCGGGCTTCAGTAGGCTCATCGCCCCGATCACCCCCACCAGCAGCAGCTGCAACAGCAGCAACCAGCCGCGGCGCCGATCTGGCCAGGGGATCGGCCAGCGATCCAACACCGGCGCCCAAAACATCTTCAGGGTGTAGGGCAGCTCGGCGTAAGCCAGCAAACCGATCAGCCCCAGCGGCACACCCGTGGCCGTGAGCCAGCCCTGCAGCAGCTTTGTGCCCACCATGTAGGGCGTGCCGCTGGCCACCCCCTCGGCCGCCACCGCCACCAGGCGCCGCGCAGTGCCGTTGGCGATGGGCATCGGTGCTGGATCCGGCTGGCGGCAGGCTAGGTGTGATGGCCGCATCGGCAGAATCAACCGATCGCCAGGCTCAGCCCATGCAGTTCCTCCGCTCCACCCTGCTGCCGGCGGCCATCGTGCTGCTGTTCGGTCTGGCCCTGTTCGCGGTGAGCGCGCGCATCTGGCTGCCCGGCGACATGGCCGCCCCGGCCCCGATCAGCTGAGCTGAACCCCAGGGCTTCGACCCCTACGATCCCCCGCATGAGCGGCCCGTTCCCCGAGTTCCCCCAGAGTCCCGCCGAGCTGGCGCTGGACCCTGAGATGCTGGCGCGCGAACTGGCCGAAGAGCTGCTCGGCGATCCGCTCGACGACCTCGACGATCCGGCCGTAGCCCTGGCAGATGTGGCAGCCGAGTGTGATCTGGGCCTGGAGCTGCTCAAGGGCGGCCACGACGACTGCATGCAGGGGCTGCGCATCTTCTGCGAACATCGCGACCCGCGGGCGCCGGCACAGCTGCTGTCTCTGCTCGAGAAGAGCTGCCCGATCCTGCGCATGAGTGCGGTGTATGCCCTGGGCCGCAACCCCGACATTCAGGCGGTGACGCCCTTGCTGGGCCTCCTGCAGAACGACAGCAACGGCTACGTGCGCAAGGCCGTGGCCTGGAGCCTGAGCAGTTATCCCGATGCGCCGGTGATGAACCCGCTGATCCGGGCGCTGCAAACCGATATCGCCGCCGTGCGTCTCTGGGCCGCCAGCTCCCTGGCCGATGCGGGTTCCACCGGCCTAGCCAAGGCTGATCAGGCGGCTGGGCAGTTGCTGCAGGCCCTGCGTATCGACAGCGAAGCGGCCGTGCGTAGCAACAGCGCCTGGTCGCTGGGGCGGCTCTATGGCGATCTGGTGGAGCCGCGGCAGCAGGAGGTGGTGGAGGCCCTGCTCGGCGCCATGCTCCACGACGGCGATCTGGCGGTGCGCGATGAGGCACGGCTGGCCCTGGAGCAGCTGGAGGATCCGGTGGTGTTGGAGCGGCTGCAGACCCTGGTGGATGAGGGCCTGCTGGCCTGAGCCCTCAGCGGCTCGGCACCGCGGCTAGCATCCGCTCACCCCATTCCGTTGCCCGGATGGCCCAACACACCATTCGCTTCCGCATCCGGCCCGATGGCCGCGTGGAGGAGCTGGTGGAAGGCATCAGCGGCAGCGGTTGCGAGCAGCTCACCGAGCGCATTGAGGCCAAGCTGGGCAGCGTGCAGCAGCGCCAGTCCACCTCGGAGGCTTACCAGTCCTCCAACGCCGCGGTGACCCCCGAGCAGACTCTCTCCTCCCCGGTTTCCTGATGTCGCACTTCAGCACGGTTAAGACGGAACTGCGTGATCGCACCGCCCTGATCGAGGCCCTGCGCGATCTCGGTCACAGCCCCAGCGAGGGCGAGCGCCCCGTGCGCGGCTACCGCGGCCAGACCGTTCAGGCCGACCTGGCCGTGCTCGGCGACGACGGTGGCGACATCGGCTTCCGTTGGAACGAGGCCAGCGGCAGCTATGAGCTGGTGACCGATCTGGATCTCTGGCGTCAGCCGATTCCGGTGGAGCGCTTCCTGGCCAAGCTCACCCAGCACTACGCCCTGCGCAGCATCCTGGCGGCCTCCAGCGCCGAAGGCTTTGAGGTGAGCGAGCAGCGCCAGAGCGCTGATGGTTCGATCGAACTGGTGGTGACCCGCTGGCAGTGAGCTGCCGGGCGTGAGCATCGATCCCGGTCTTGCATTTGCCGCAGCGGCAGCGCCGGCTCCGGAACGCACCGGCGCCGAGCCGGTTCTCGGTGGAGCGTTGCGCCAGAAGGCGGTGTGGGTGGATGAGCCGGTGTGCATCGGCTGTCGCTACTGCACCCATGTGGCCTCCAACACCTTCCTGGTGGAGCCGGATTGGGGGCGCTCCCGCGCCATCCGCCAGGACGGCGATAGCACCGAGCGCATCCAGGAGGCCATCGACACCTGCCCCGTGGACTGCATTCATTGGGTGAGTTACGAGGAGCTGCCGGCCCTGGAAGAGGAAACCCTCCACCAGCAGCTGCAGCCCCTGGGCCTGCCCATCCCCGGTGGGGCACGCCGCACCCTGCCCCGCGCCGGCGCCTGATGCTGCCCACCCGTCGCTTCGGCCGCACCGAGCTGGCCATGCCGGTGCTCTCCCTGGGGGGGATGCGGTTTCAGCAGAGCTGGAGTGATCTGCCGGCCGATCAGATCAACGCCGAGAGCCAGGCCAACCTCCGCGCCACCCTGGAGCGGGCCGTGGCCGAGGGGTTCCACCACGTGGAAACCGCGCGCCACTACGGCAGTTCCGAGCGTCAGCTGGGCTGGCTGTTGCCCGAGCTGCCCGACCCGCAGCGCATCCTGCAAACGAAGGTGCCGCCCCACCGCGACCCGGCCGCCTTCGAGGCCGAACTGCGCTGCAGCTTCGAGCGGCTGGGGGTGCAGCGGGTGGATCTGCTGGCCATCCATGGCCTCAATCGCCTGGAGCACCTGGAGCAGACCCTGCGGCCCGGTGGCTGTCTGGAGGTGGCCCGCCGCTGGCAGGCGGAGGGGCGCGTGGGTGCCGTGGGCTTCTCCACCCACGGCGCCCTGCCGCTGATCCTCGAGGCGATCGCCAGCGGCTGCTTCGACTACGTGAACCTGCACTGGTATTTCATCCGCCAGGACAACAGCCCCGCCCTGGAGGCCGCCCACGCCCAGGACATGGGCGTGTTCGTGATCAGCCCCACCGACAAGGGCGGCCACCTGCACACCCCATCGCCGCAGTTGCTGGAGCTGTGTGCGCCCCTGCATCCGATCGTGTTCAACGATCTGTTCTGCCTGTCGGCCCCGGGCATCCACACCATCAGCGTGGGAGCGGCCCGGCCTGAGGACCTCGACCTGCACCTGGAGGCGGTGCGCCTGTTGCCGGAGGCGGCGGCGCTGCTGCCGCCGATCATGGCCCGCCTGGAAGCCGCCCGGCTGGAGGCGCTCGGGGACGACTGGCTGAGCAGCTGGCAGCAGGGGCTGCCCGCCTGGCAGGACACCCCCGGCGGCATCAATCTGCCCACCCTGCTCTGGCTGCACAACCTGGTGGAGGCCTGGGGGCTGGAGGGCTATGCCCGGGCGCGCTATGGCCTGCTCGGTGCCGGCAGCCATTGGTTCCCCGGCGCCAATGCCGATGCCCTCGATCAGAGCGTGACGGAGCAGCAGCTGCGCGAGGCCCTGGCGGCCAGCCCCTGGTGTGAGCAGATCCCGCCGCTGCTGCGCCGGCTGCGGGAGCGGGTGGGGGGCAGCAGCGGCCAGCGGCTGATGGCCGACTAGGCCCGCGCCTCCTGGCCCAGGGGGAACTTGCTCGGCACCCCCACGGCGCGGGGATAGCTGCGGGGGCAGGGGCCCAGCGGTTGCACCCACAGGGCTGTGCGCTGGCCGCGGCCGGCCGGTAGCTCCCGCTCCAGGCAGCAGCGGATTGTGGCGTTGAGGGGGGTGAGGGCCCGGTCGAGATCGGTTTGATCGGTGGCGCTCCACTGACCGCGATAGAGCAGGGCTTCACCCTCCGGGTGGAGCAGCGGCACCAGGTATTCCGCCACCACCGGTGCGGCGGCCACGGCCCGGGCCATGGCCAGATGGAAGCGGCCGCGGCACTGGCCGTGGCGGCCGGTGAGCTCCACCCGCTCGCAGCGCAGCTGCACCCGCTCCGCCAGCCCGAGGGTGACGGCCATGGCCTGCACGGCCTGGGTTTTGCGGCCCACGGAATCCACCAGCGTCAGCCGTGCCCTGGGCAGCGCGATCGCCACCGCCAGCCCAGGGAAGCCGCCACCGGTGCCCACATCGATGCATTCGAGTGCCGCATCGGCTCGCTCCTGCAGCAGGCTGCGCAGCGGCCAGAGGCTGTCGAACACCTGCGCGATCCAGAAGTCGTCGCCCTCCACCAGGCGGGTGAGGTTCACGCGGCTGTTCCAGCTGCGCAGCTCGGTCTGCAGCGCTTCCAGCTGCTGCAGCTGCTCCGGGCTTGGTTGCCAGCCCAGCTCCTGCCAGAGGGCGGTGTCGGGTGTGGCAGCGGGCATCCCCACAGACGGCATTGGCTCCTGCTCTCTAGGATCCACCCACACGGTGCCGGCGGGTGGCAGCTGCCAATCACTACGAGCTGCTGGAGATCGCGCCGAAAGCCTCCCAGCAGGAGTTGCGCCAGGCCTTTCGACGCCTCAGCAAGCGCTTCCACCCCGACACCACCACCCTGCCGGAACCGGAAGCCCAGGACGGCTTTCGGCGCTTGCAACAGGCCTATCTCACCCTGAGCGATCCGCAGCGCCGTGAGGCCTACGACGCCAGCCTGCGTGCCACGCAACTGGCCTCCAGGTCCCCGGTGCGCCCCAGTGCAGCCGCTGTGCCTCAGCCCTTGCCGGTGCGCCGCGCCCTGTCTGGGGGGGAATGGTTTGCCCTGCTGCTTCTGGGTGTGGCCGTGCTGTTCAGCCTGGTGCTGGGGGTGGGGTTGGCCTGGGCCCGTGGCGCCGAGATGTTGCGGGAACCGAGCTGGTGGCCGGGCCATGAGCAGACTGACCAGGTTTCGACCCCATCCACTGCGGATGTCGCTCCTGCCGTCGCCCCAGGCGCCGCTGTACAACCATCCGCTCCCGGCCCTGGAGCAGTGGCTCCAGCAGCTGGGGGCGGTGCAGCAGGGGCCCCACTCCTGCCTGTGGCAGCTCGAGCTGGGCAGCTGGAGGGCTGAGCTGGAACTAGAGGTGGAGGAGCTGAGCGTGCGCTGGAGCACGCCCTCCGGCTCCGTGGAACGCCACTTCCCCTACGGCTTCAGCCGCGCCGATGTGGAGGCAGCGATCCTGGCGGGACCTTGATCCGGGGCTGACGGATCGGGTGCAGCACGCCAGCATGGGTGTTGTTTCAGGGCGCTCCATGGATAGCTCCCATCGGCATCCGCTGATCTCCAACCGCTTCCTGCAACCCGAGGAGCTGGCTGCGCCCCGGGCTGGCCGGGCCTCGAGCGGCACGGAGGTGTTTGCCGAGGGGCAGTGGCAGAGCGTGCGGGTGCAGCTCGAGGCCCGGGGCTGGAATGCGCTGCAGATCGAGCAGATCCACGATCAGCTGCGGCAGGGCTGGCCGCTGGCCTTGGCCGAAAACAACGTGGCCCTGCTGAGCGGCCACTGCCCGCTGAAGGCGCGGCGGGGTTGATTGGCTTCTTGAAGCCCCTGGCTCAGAGCTTGCGCTTACACACCTCGCTGTGATCTTCGCCCTGGGTGGAGAAGGGGCCGCAGCTGAACCAGCGCACCATCGAGACCTCCACATCGGTGAACAGCACCAGGATGCCGGCGCAGAGGGCTGCTACGGCAGCACTGATCACAACGGTGGAGCCTTTCATGGGCGGGGGCCGGTCATGCCTGGAGCTTATGGGAGAGCTCCAGCTCCTGCCATTGCCCCGCCAGGGTGTGGGCGTTGAGGCTCTGCAGCGGCGGTAGGCAGCCCAGGAGGGGCACCCCCGCCAGCTTCTGCAGGGTGGCGAGGTTGTTGGGGTGGGGCTCACCGTTAAGCAGCACGCCGATCAGCGGGATCTGGCGGTGTTGCAGGGCCTCCAACGACAGCAAGGTGTGGTTGAGGGTGCCCAGGCCGCTGCGGCCCACCAGCAGCACGGGGAGCTGCCAGCGCTGCAGCAGGTCGATCTGCAGCAGATCCAGGCGCAGGGGCACTAGCAGGCCGCCCGCGGTTTCCACCACCAACGGATCCGATCCGCCGGGGAGCTGGAGTCGATCGGGATCGATCGCCGGGCCCGGCCGCCCCGGCTCGCCGCCCTCCAGCTGGCTGGCCCAGTGGGGCGACACGGGCGCCTGCAGCCGGTAGGCCTCCGGCAGGATCCGCTCCGCAGGCAGCTGCAGCCAGCGCTGCACCCGGTCGCGGTCGCCTTCACCGTTCTCCAGGCCGCACTGCACCGGCTTCCAGTAGCGGGCCCCGAGCCCCTGCACTAGCAGGGCGCTCACCACCGTTTTGCCCACGTCGGTGTCGGTGCCGCACACCACCAAGCGCCTGCTCATCGCTTGCGACCCACCAGCACCAACACGTGCCACACGATGGCGCTCTCGGGCCCGGGCCAGTGGCGAATCAGCTGCCGCAGTTCGCCGGCCGTGAGCTGGGGGGCACGGCTGGCCTGGGCGCCGATGGCCTTGAACTCCTGCAGGAAGGGGAGTGCGCCGTGATTGCTACGGCTGAAGCGCAACAACGACTGGTGTTGCAGCTCGAGCCATGGCTCCGCTTGCGCCAGCAATGTGTTGGCAGCAGGCAGCTCCAGGGCCGTGCAGGGCACGCCGGCTCGCTCGGCCGCCTCAGGCCAGAGGCTGAAGCTTCCCTGGCAGGGCACCGCCAAGGCCAGGCACCCGCCCGGTCGCAGGGCCCTGCACCAGTGCTCGAGCTGTTGGTCCGGTTGCTCCAGCCACTGCAGCGCAAAGCTGGAGGCCAGCAGCGCGGCCCCCTGGAGGCTGTGCGGCAGCCCCTGGTTGAGGTCCCACTGCAGCCGCGGTGTGGCGGGATCGCGCTGCTGCCCCTGCTTCAGCAGGGGCGCGCAGGCATCGAGCTGCAGCAGCGTCGGGCCGCCCAGTTGGCTGTGGAGGGCCCGGGCCAACAGGCCGCTGCCGGCTCCGAGATCGGCGCGGGGGCCTGCGGGCAGCTCCGCCGCCAGCGGCCTGCAGCGGCGGGCCAGCCGCTGGGCGATGGCCGCCTGCAGCCGCGCCTGGTGCTCGTAGCTGGCGGCGCGGCTGGCGAAGCACTGCTGCACCGCGGCGCTGAATCGCTGCTCAGGGGTGAACATCGGCAATCCAGCGCAGCACCCGCTCGGGCAGATCCGGCTGCAGCAAGCCGTGCCCCGCTCGGTTCAAGGTCCACACCGTGGCTGATGGGATGGCTTGGCGCAGCTGGGCACGGCTCGCTGCCGCCACGATCTGATCGTCGTTGGCCTCCACGATCAGCACGGGAACGGTCTCGGGGAAGCCGTTGGGCAGGGCCTCGATCGCGGCCAGCCGGCGCAGATCGCTGAGCAGTCGCGCGCTGCCCGCGCTGCTGATCCCCTGCTCTAGGGGGCCGGGGGGCAGCGCCTTCACCGGATGGGGCGCGGCGACCTGGCGGAAGAAGTCGCGCAGCATGGCGGTGGTGTCGCCGGCCTCCAGGCGCCGGGCCATGCCCCGCAGGGCGGTGCGCAGCCCCTTGCCGTCGCGCCCTGGCGGCACGAAGCCAGCGAAGCTGGCCAGCAGCACCACCGCCGTGGCCTGCGCCAGCATCTCGGCTGGCAGCAGATGGGGCCCCATCGAATGGCCGATCACCACCCGCTGGGCGCTGTCTGGGCTCCAGGCGGGCAGCAGCGGCGGCAGCTGGCCGTAGCCCCGTTCGCCGCTGCAGAACGCCCAGCCCCGCGCCGCCGCCTGCTCGGCCAAGGGCCGCCAGGCGCGGCTGTCGCCGGCCCAGCCGTGCATCGCCACCAGTTGCACAGGTGAGGAGGCCCCGCTCATGGTGTTCCCAGCGCCTCCAGCAGGGGCCGAAGGCTGCCGGCCGGTAGGGAGTGGCGCAACACCAGCCGGAGTCGTGCGGTGCCGTTGGGTACCGTGGGCGGCCGGATCGCGGCGGTGAGCCAGCCGGCCAGCTCTAGTCGTTGCTGCAGCGCCAGGGTGCGCTGGTCGTCACCCACCAGCAGGGGCAGGATCGGTCCGCTGCCCGCCGGTTCGGGCCAACCGGCCGCTGCGAGCTGCTGGCGCCAGCGCTGGGCCCGTGCCAGCAGCTCGCGGCCCCGCTCGGGCTGGCGCTGCATCAGCTCCAGGGCAGCGAGGGCTGCGGCCGCCAGCGGCGGGGCCAGGGCGGTGGTGTAGCGAAAGGGTCCGGAGTGCTGCAGTAACCACTCCCCCACCAGCGCGTCGCCAGCCAGGAAGGCTCCACCGCTGCCAAAGGCTTTGCCGAAGGTGCCGCTGATCAAGCTGATGCCCGGCTGCCCGAAGCCCAGGCCGCGGCCTCCGGGGCCCATCACCCCCAGGGCGTGGGCTTCATCCAGCAGCAGCGCTGCCCCGTGTTGCCCACTCAGGGCCGCCAGCGCTGCCACATCAGGGCTGGTGCCCTCCATCGAGAACAGGCTTTCACTGAGCACCAGCAACCGCCGGCTCGGACTGGCCTGCCTCGCCACAAGCAAGCGCTGCTCGAGATCGGCGAGATCGTTGTGGCGGAAGCGCTGCAGCTGGGCGCCGCTGGCCTGTACCCCCACCAGCAGCGAGTGGTGGATCAGGCGATCGGCCAGCACCAGGGTGTGGCGGTCGGCCAGGGCCTGCACCGCCGCCAGATTGGCCTGGAAGCCGCTGGGGAACAGCAACACCCGCTCGCGGCCGAGCCAGCCCGCCAGGGCTGCTTCCAGCTGTTCATGCACCGGCCGGCTGCCGCTCACCAGCCGTGAGGCGCCTGCTCCCACGCCTTCCTGGGCCATCGCCGTGGCGGCGGCCTCCAGCAGGGCTGGATCGGTGGCGAGGCCGAGATAGTCGTTGCTGGCCAGGTCGTGCAGGGGCGGCTGGCCGCTGGCTGCCAGCTGGCCGCTGGTGCTGGGCTGCCAGCTGCGCAAGGCCCGGCGCCGCTCCTGCGGCAGGCGCTCCAGGGCCTCGGCCAGGGGCGTGCGCCAGGGAGCGACCGATGACCCCGCATCGCTCTGGGCATCAGCGTGGGCCAAGGCGAAGGCTGCGCTGGAGATCGGTTCAGTCTGCCCGCCAGGTGGATGCCCATAGGATCTGCTAATGCCCAGCAGCCCCCAGGCCTCAGCCGCCGCGCACCAACCCGATGGTGGGGTCGCATCTGGCGCTGCCTCGGGTGTTGTGCCGCCGCTGGAGCAGCTGTTTCCCTTCCCGCTCGACGGCTTCCAGCTCGAAGCGATTGATGCTCTCAACCAGGGCCATTCGGTGGTGGTGAGTGCCCCCACTGGTTCGGGCAAAACCCTGGTGGGTGAATACGCCATCCATCGCGCTTTGGCCCACGGGCGCAAGGTGTTTTACACAACGCCGCTCAAGGCGCTGTCCAACCAGAAGCTGCGCGATTTCCGCGAGCAGTTCGGCGCCGAGCGGGTGGGGTTGATGACCGGCGACCTCACGGTGAACCGTGAGGCCTCGGTGGTGGTGATGACCACCGAGATCTTCCGCAACATGCTCTACGCAGAAGCGGATCAGGGCGACGACCCGCTCGAGGATGTGGAAGCGGTGGTGCTCGATGAGTGCCATTACATGAACGACTCCCAGCGCGGCACCGTGTGGGAGGAATCGATCATTCACTGCCCGCCGGTGGTGCAGCTGGTGGCGCTCTCGGCCACGGTGGCCAATGCCGGGCAGCTCACCGATTGGATCGAGCGGGTGCACGGCCCCACCCAGTTGGTGATGAGCGACTTCCGGCCGGTGCCGCTGGCCTTCAGCTTCTGCAGTGCCAAGGGGCTGCATCCGCTGCTCAACGATGAGGGCACCGGCCTGCACCCCAACTGCAAGGTGTGGCGCGCCCCCAAGGGCAACAAGCGCAAAGGGCCCAAGACCCCGAAGCCGCCTCAGCCCGAAGCCCCGCCCCTGGGCTTTGTGGTGGCGCAGATGGCCGAGCGGGAGATGCTGCCCGCCATCTATTTCATCTTCAGCCGCCGCGGCTGCGACAAGGCGGTGCGCGATCTGGGCAATGTGTGTCTGGTGACGCCCGATGAGCAGGCGCGCATCGCCGCCCGCCTCGAGGCGTTCATCGCGGCAACGCCGGAGGCCGTGCGCGATGGCGGCCACGACGACGCCCTGCTGCGGGGCATCGCCGCCCACCACGCTGGCGTGTTGCCTGCCTGGAAGGAGCTGATCGAGGAGCTGTTCCAGCAGGGGCTGGTGAAGGTGGTGTTCGCCACCGAAACCCTGGCGGCGGGCATCAACATGCCGGCGCGCAGCACCGTGATCTCAGCGCTCTCCAAGCGCACCGAGCGGGGTCACCGGCCCCTGATGGGCAGCGAGTTTCTGCAGATGGCCGGCCGGGCCGGCCGGCGCGGGCTCGACACCCAGGGTTATGTGGTGACCGTGCAGAGCCGCTTCGAGGGGGTGCGGGAAGCGGGCCAGCTGGCCACGGCGCCCTCCGATCCGCTGGTGAGCCAGTTCACCCCCAGCTACGGCATGGTGCTCAACCTGCTGCAGCGCTACGACCTCGAGAAGGCCAAGGAGCTGGTGGAGCGCAGCTTCGGGCGCTACCTGGCCACCCTCGATCTGGCCGACGATGAGGCCCGCATCGCCGAACTGCGCGAGCAGCTCAGCCACCTCAGCGATGAGGCGGTGGAGGTGGCCTGGGACGACTTCGAGGACTACGAGAAGCAGCGCGGCCGCCTTCGGGAAGAGCGGCGGTTGCTGCGGATCCTGCAGCAGCAGGCGGAGGAGACCCTCGCCCACGAACTCACCCTGGCGCTGCGTTTCGCCAGCGAGGGCGCCCTGGTGAGCCTGAAGGCGCCGGTGCTGCGCGGTCGGGTGACGCCGGCGGTGATCGTCGAGAAGGTGGAGGGGCCAGGGCAGTTCCCGCTGCTGCTCTGCCTCACCGACGACAACGTGTGGGTGTTGGTGCCCTGCACGGCTGTGGTGAGCCTGCACGCCGAGCTCAGCTGCCTGCAGGTGAAGGAGCTCCAGGCCCCTGAGCTGCACCGTGCCGGTGAACTGCGCCACGGCGATCAGGCCAGCGGCGGCCTCGCTCTGGCGGTGGCTCACATGGCCCGCCGCCACGATATGACCACCCCGCAATACGACCTGGCGGGAGAGGTGCAGGCCCAGGCTCACCTGGTGCGGGAGTTGGAGCTGGCTCTGGAGCTGCATCCGGCCCACCACGCCGGCGATCGCAAGAAGCTGCGCAAGCAGCGTTTCCGCATCGAAGAGCTGGAAGCGGAGATTGAAGAGCGGCAGCGCATCCTGCACTTCCGCGCCAACCGCCACTGGGAAACGGTGTTGGCGTTGATCGAGATCCTGCGCCACTTCGGTTGCTTGGCCGGTGATGAGGGCCTCGATCCCACCGAGATCGGCCGCACCGTGGGGGCCTTGCGCGGCGACAACGAGCTCTGGCTCGGCCTGGCGCTGATGAGTGGCCACCTGGATGAATTGGATCCGGCTGATTTAGCCGCCGTGCTCGAGGTGATCTCCACCGAGGTGAATCGTCCCGACCTGTGGAGTGGCTTCCCCCCGCCGCCCGCTGCCGAAGAGGCTCTGCACGATCTGCGCGGCATTCGCCGCGAGCTGCAGCGGTTGCAGGAACGGGCCTCGGTGGTGATGCCCCTCTGGTTTGAGCCCGAACTGATGGGGCTGGTGCATGCCTGGGCCAAGGGCGTGAGCTGGAACGACCTGATCGCCAACACCTCCCTGGATGAGGGCGATGTGGTGCGGATCATGCGCCGCACCGTGGATCTGCTGGCCCAGATCCCCTACTGCGAAGCGATCAGCGAGCAGCTGCGCAGCAACGCCCGCGCCGCCCTCAAGGCGATCAATCGCTTCCCGGTGTGCGAGCCAATCGATCTGTTGGCGGGTGGCGCCGGCCCCAACCCCGCCACCGCGCGCGGCACAACGGCGCCGGCTACTTCGGCCTGAGCACCAGCCACACGATCAGCAGCAGGCCGGCGGTGCTCACCACGGTGTAAATCCAGTCGGCGTAGGGCGTGTAGAACATGCCGCTTGCGGTGCTGTGGGTAGCGTGCCAGCAGGGGCGAAGGCGCCGTGATCAATCCCTCCCGCATTCGCATCCTGGCGGTGGGCAAGGTGCGCAAGGGCTGGGTGCTCGAAGGCATCGCCACCTACCTCAAGCGCTTGCCGGGGTTGGAGGTGTTGGAGCTGCGCGATGCCGGCAAGGCCAAGGAGGCGGAGGCCGTGTTGGCTGCCTTGCAGCCAGGGGAGCAGCTGGTGGTGATGGCCGAAGAGGGGCATACCTTCACGTCTCCGGCCTTTGCCGAGCGGCTGGAGGGCTCGGGCTCCGAGCGGCTGGTGTTTGTGATCGGCGGGGCTGAGGGCATCGATCCAGCCCTGAAGGCCCGCGCCAGTTGGAAGCTCAGCCTCTCGCCGATGACCTTCCCCCACGAACTGGCGCGGTTGCTGTTGCTGGAGCAGCTCTATCGGGCCCTCACCATTCAGCAGGGCGGGCCGTATCACAAATGAACCGTCCGAGATTTTGTACGACCTGTACGGAAGCCGAACAGCCGCCCAAGGCATGCCTTGGGGCGGTTGTTCGCGCGGCGAACTTCGGCTGAGCTCCGCCGCGCCGGCTGCTCAGATCCCCAGCCGCTCCCAGATCACGCCGAGGTTGGCCTGGTGCAGTTCGGTGGCGAAGCAGGCGGCCAGCTGGTCGTGGCTGAGGCGTGCGGTCACCTCGGCATCGGCCTCGAGGTTGGCGCGGAAGTTGCCGCCTTCCGTGTTCCAGGCGGTGTGGGCGTTGCGCTGCACGATCCGGTAGGCGTCTTCGCGGTTGATGCCGCTCTCCACCAGGGCCAGCAGCACCCGTTGGCTGAACACCACGCCGCCATACACATTCATGTTGCGGGCCATGTTGTCGGGGTAGACCCCCAGACCCTTCACCACATCGGTCATCTCCCGCAGCATGAAGTGCAGGGTCACCGAGCAGTCGGGCAGCATCATGCGCTCCACCGAGCTGTGGCTGATGTCGCGCTCGTGCCAGAGGGCGCAGTTTTCCAGGGCTGCCACCACGTAGCTGCGCAGCACTCGGGCCAGGCCGCTGATGCGCTCGCTGCGGATCGGGTTGCGCTTGTGGGGCATGGCGGAGCTGCCCTTCTGGCCCTTGGCGAAGTTCTCCTCCACCTCGAGCACATCAGTGCGCTGCATGTTGCGGATCTCGGTGGAGAAGCGCTCCAGGGCAGCCCCCACCAGGGCAAGCGTTTGGATGTATTCAGCGTGGCGATCGCGGCCGATCACCTGGGTGCTGGCGGTGTCGGGCACCAGGCCGAGCTTGGCGCAGGCGATCGCCTCCACCCGCGGATCGGTGTTGGCGTAGGTGCCCATGGCGCCGGAGATCTGACCCACACTCACGGCCTGCTCGAGTCGCTCGAGCCGCTCCTGGTTGCGCACCACTTCCGCCAGCCAGCCGGCCACCTTGAAGCCGAAGGTGATCGGTTCGCCGTGGATGGCGTGGGAGCGACCGATCATCACCGTGCCCTTGTGGGCGCGGGCCAGTTCGCGCAGGGCGTCGGCCAGCTTGTTGAGCTCGGTGCGCAGCAGTTGCACCGAGGCCTTCATCTGCAGGGCCACGCCGGTGTCGAGCACATCCGAGCTGGTCATGCCCACGTGGATGTAGCGCCCGGCATCCCCCACGTGCTCGTTCACGTTG
>VGPW01000037.1 GCA_016882545.1 Cyanobacteria bacterium M_surface_10_m2_179
GAGCCGCTCCGCCAGCCGCGGCCAAAACCGCTGGGCCAGCTGCTCATCGCTCTGCAGGGGCCCGAGGGCCTGCATCGCCTGGCGCAGCCGCCTGGCCTGCTCGGGATCGGTGCGCTGCAGGCGCTCGTCAATCAGGCTGAGGGCCTCGGAGAGCGTGGGCGGATCGAAGCGCACCACCAACCGTCGCGCCGCGGCGTCCCCCACCAGGGCCATCGCCACCTGCAAACGGGGCGTGATCACCAGCAGCAGCGGATCGGTGCCATCCGCCTCCAGCAGCGGCAGACGCTCAAAGCCACCGGTTTGCACCACGGTGCGTGCCGCCGGCAGCAAGGCCTGCGGGCCGCTCTGCAGCAGATCACCGAGCTCCGCCGGCGCCCAGATCCAGCCCTGCAACCGCTGCAGCAGCTCGGGTTCATAGAGGGCCGGCAGCGGCGCCGCCAGCCAGATCCCCGCCTGAACGCCGAGGGGCAGCAGGAAATCGTCCTGCAACACGGCCAGGGCAGCCCACCACTGGCGGCGGGCGCTGTCGTCATCGCCGCCACCGCTGGGCACACCCTCCGCCAGGCGCTCACGCAAGCGCTCCAGGCCCGGCAGCAACGGCTCCTGCATCACCAGCGACTGGCCTGCCGGCCCCGGCGCGCCACGGAAGCGCAGAGGCCCAGGGCAATGAAGTTCACGAGCATCGCCGAGCGGCCGTAGCTCAACCACGGCAGGGGAATGCCGGTGATCGGGCCGAGGCCGATGGTCATGTTGATGTTCACCACCACCTGGAACATCACCATGGCGCCAACACCCACCACCACCAGCGACTCGGCATCACTGCGGGCTTTGCCGGCGATCTGCAGCAGCCGCCAGATCCACACCACAAATCCCGCCACCACCAGGCTGGAGCCCAGAAAACCGGTTTCCTCGCCCAGGGCGCTGAAGATGAAATCGGTGTGCTGCTCGGGGATAAAGCGCAGCAGCGTGAGGTGACCCTGCAGCAGGCCGGTGCCGAACCAGCCCCCCGAGCCGATGCCCACGGTGCTCTGCAGCAGGTGGTAGCCACCGCCGAGGGGATCCTTGTTGGGATCGAGAAACAGGGTGAGCCGATCGCGCTGATGGGGCTGCAGGAAGTTGTTCCACAGCCAGGGGGTGCCGATGGCAAACAACGCCTCCACCGCCAGCACCGCGGCCGCCGCCAGGCGCTTCCAGGGCAGGCTCTTCCAGGCCAGCACCACCATGGCCGGGATCCAGCCGATCAGCAGCCAGGGGAACACCCCGGCCACGATCGCCGTGATCACCGGCGACATGAACAGCACCAGCCAGCTGCCGGGCATCCCCGACCAGAACATCATCACCAGCAACATCGCCCCAAACACCAGGGAGGTGCCCAAGTCGGGCTGCACCAGCACCAGCAGCCACGGGAAGCTGATGATCGCCACCGGCCGCACCAGATCCACCGGCCGCTCCACCGGATGGCGCGACAACACCCGCGCCAGCAGCAGGATGGCGCCGAGCTTGGCGAATTCCGAAGGCTGCACATTGAAGCCGGCGATGTTGATCCAGCTCTGGGCGCCGAGGGCGCTCACGCCGATCACCCGCACGGCGATCAGGCTCGCCACCGTGACGCCATAGATCACCCAGGGCCAGCGGGTGATGCTCTCCACCGGGATGCGGGCCAGCAGCAGCGCGATCGCCATGCCCACGGCGGCGGTCACCCAGTGCTGATACCAATCGGCGTAGTCGGCCTGGCGCTGGGTGCTGGCAATCAGAAAGCCCGCCAGGAAGATCATCCCCAGGGGAATCCACCAGAGCAGCTTGTCAACGCCGGCCAGCCAGCGCCGGCGGGCACCGCTGCCGCTGAACAGGGCGCTGCGTCGCCGGCCCCAGAGACCCAGCAGGGTCATGCGGCCGCCGCCAGAGGCATCTGGGTCGCAAGGGCGCGGAAGGCTGCCGCTGTGGCCGATTGCGGCGCACTCAACACGGCGGGGCGCCCAGCATCACCGCCCTGCACCACCGCCAGCTCCATCGGCAGCTGAGCCAGCAGCGGCACCTCACTTTCCTGAGCCAGAAGGGCGCCCCCACCGGCGCCGAACAGCTCGTAGCGCTTCTCGGGCGCATCGGGCGGAATGAAGGCCGTCATGTTCTCCACCACCCCCAGCACTGGCACCCCCAGCTGCTGGAACATCGCCAAGCCGCGGCGCGCATCCTGCAGCGACACGGTTTGCGGGGTGGTGACGATGATCACGCCCGCCATCGGCACCGCCTGGGCCAGGCTGAGCTGGGCATCACCGGTGCCGGGGGGCAGATCCACCACGAGCACATCGCGCTCACCCCACTCCACCTGGTAGAGGAATTGGCGAATGATGCCGTTGAGCATCGGGCCGCGCCAGATCACCGGCTGATGGGCATCGATCAGCAAGCCCATCGACACCATGGCGATGCCGCAGCTCTCCAGGGGGGTGAGGATCTGCTCGTTGCCATTGCCGCGCACCTGCGGCGTTTGATCGGCCACCCCCAGCATCGTGGGGGCATTGGGTCCGTAGATATCGGCATCGAGCAGCCCCACCTTCAGGCCGGTGGCGGCCAGAGCACAGGCCAGATTCACGGCCACGGTGCTCTTGCCCACCCCGCCCTTGCCGCTGCTCACGGCAATCACCTGTTTCACGCCCGGGATCGGCTGGCGCTCGGGGCCGCCGCCGCCATGGCCCGCCGCCCCGATCGGGGCCTGCTGATGGCTGGGCGCAGCGGCGGCCGGCGGCGCCAGCTCAATCTGCACATCTTCAATACCGCCCACCTGCAGCAGAGCGCCGCGGGCATCGGCCGCGATGCGGTCGCGCTGGGTATTGGCGTAGCCGGGCAGGGCCAGGCGGAACACCACGCGGTTGTTCTGCACCCGCACCTGCTGAATCCACTGCAACTCCAGCAGGCTGCGGCCGCTCCCAGCGTCGGTGAGGGGCTCGAGGGCGGCGAGGGCCTGGGTGAGGGCCTGGTCTGCGCTGGCCATCGAGCTGAGCATGGGAACCCGGATCCTAGAAGCGGCCAACAGCGGCGCCCGCCAACCCCCAGCAGGGCCACCGCGTGATCACGAAGGCTCTCAAACGCTTGTGCGCAGGCGGGTCGGGCTGAAATGGTGAGGCGGTATCCCAGGCCCCTGCGGGCTGTTCGTGTGATGTTGAAGGGCCTGCTGTCGCGCGCCAAAGCCAAGCTGGGGAGCGCCTCAACCAACGGGCACGGGCCTTCAGCGGGCAGCGCTGTCGCTGCCCTGGAAGCGCCGCCGGCCGATTCACGCCAGCGGGCCAAGGCGCTGCTGATGGGCCTGCAGGATTCGATCTGCGCCGGCCTGGAGCAGCTCGACGGCAGCGGCCGTTTTGCAGAAGAGAGCTGGGTGCGGCCCGAGGGCGGCGGCGGCCGCTCCCGCGTGATGACGGGCGGCCGCATCTTCGAGCAGGGCGGCGTGAACTTCTCCGAGGTGGAAGGCAGTGAGCTACCCCCCTCGATCCTCAGCCAGCGCCCTGAGGCCAAGGGCCACCGCTGGTTTGCCACCGGCACCTCGATGGTGCTGCACCCCCGCAACCCCTATATCCCCACCGTTCACCTCAACTACCGCTATTTCGAGGCGGGCCCGGTGTGGTGGTTTGGCGGCGGCGCCGATCTCACCCCCTACTACCCCTTCCTCGAAGACGCCCAGCACTTCCACCGCACCCTCAAGGGCGCCTGCGACAGCGTCAACCCCGCCTTCTACGAGGTGTTCAAGCCCTGGTGCGACGAATACTTCTATCTGAAGCACCGCGATGAAACCCGCGGCGTGGGCGGCATCTTTTACGACTACCAGGATCCCCGCGGCGTTCTCTACAAGGGCCAGGCACCCAACGGCCCCGCCGCCGCCGCCGGCCAGCGCGTAGGCCCCCAACCCCAGAGCTGGGAGCAGCTGTTTGCCCTGGCCGGCGCCTGCGGCAACGCCTTCCTGCCCAGCTACGTGCCGATCGCCGAGAAGCGCCACACCATCCCTTACGGCGAGCGGGAGCGCCAATTCCAGCTCTATCGCCGCGGCCGCTACGTGGAGTTCAACCTGGTGTTCGACCGGGGCACGATCTTCGGCCTGCAAACCAACGGCCGCACCGAATCGATCCTGATGTCGCTGCCGCCGCTGGTGCGCTGGGAATACGGATACCAGCCCGAGGCCGGCAGCCGCGAAGCACTGCTCACCGAACTGTTCACCAAACCCCAGAACTGGCTGGGCGACGCCTCACTGCTCGCCCGCTGCCAGCCCCACGGGGCTGTGAACTGAAGCCGCCGCCGGCGTCAGCCCCTGCTCCAGCGCATTCACCACCCGCTCCGCGATGGTGGTGAGTGCCCGCTCCCGACTGGCGGGGTTGCGCAGCGCCGGCTCCAGGGGCGCCTCGAGCTTGCCGATCTCCAGGAGGGTGATGCCACGGCGGGGGCCTCCGAGACCGCCCCGGAAACCGCGGGGGTAGCCGCCAAAGGCCTGGGCCAGGCTTTCATCGAGCCGGCTGGGGGGACGATGCAGGGCCGGGATCACCCCCGAGCCCACCCCATCGGGGCCATAGGCATCGAAATGAATCTCGAGGGCATAGCCACCGGCGGCGGCGTGGGCTTTGCCGGCGCTCCAGTTGGTGCGGGGATCATCTCCGCTGTGGATCGTGCGCACAGGGGGTTCGTAGAAGCGGATGTTGAGGCCCCGCTGCTGCCCGAGGGCCACCACCCGCCGGGCCACCTGCAGGTTCCAGAACAGCTCATCGCGGATGCCCGGCTGCATCGGGCGCGCGCCAGTGAGATCCACGGCTGCACCGGAGGTGCCCGCCCCGGCGATGCCCTGGCTGTCGGCATGGCCGGCCATCACCAGAATCTCCACGGCGCGGGGCTGCTCAACGGTGCCCACCCAGTCGCGGCCGAGGCGGCTGCGGGGACCGGTGAGGGGATCGCTGCCGCCACCACGCAGGGCGGGCGCCTGGGCGGCAGCTCCCACCGCCAGGGTGCCCACCAACAAACCGATCAACAGCGCAGGCTGCAGCAGCGTGCCGTGAACAGGGGCCATGCACCTGGACCAGACGTTGGACGCCACTCTGGCGCAGCTCCGCCCGATCAGATCGGCGACTTGAGCAGATCGCCATCGCTGAACAGGCCGAGGTTGGGGCCGAGCTCCTGCTCCAGCGCAATCAGCTCATCGCGGTGAGCCCGCAACCGCAGGGCGCTGCCGGTGGCCTGATCGTGGCTGATCAAGCGCAACTCCACGGATTCGGCGCGCTCAGCTCGGCGCCGATACAACACACCGGCCAGGGGCCCGAGGCCGATCAGCAGCAGCGGCCACCACTGCAGGGCCGGCAGCAGCTGCCGCAGCACCAGCGCCAGACAGCCGGCCCCCACCCCACCCAGCAACGACAACAACACCGCCAGGGCGCCACTGGCCTGCACCTGGCCCCGGAAGCGCAGCAGCCGCCGTTCGGGGTTCGTTTCCTCGGCGATCCAACCGCGCTGCTGCAGCCACTCGGCCATGGCCGGCAACACCTCCAGGGGCGGCTTCGAGGAGCGCACTTCCACCACGGTGGTGCGGTCTTTACTGGCGGCCCGCAGGAAGAAGACCAGGCCGACAGCCAGGAGCAGGGTGAGCAGCAGCGTGGAACCCAGGGCCGGAGGCATGTGCGCTGCCGTGCGTGTGGCCTTCATTCTCGTCGAGCCACTGGCGCCACGGCGACATCAGGGCCTGGGCCTCGGAGCGGCGGTCGTCAAGCAGATGCAGCATGCGCCGGGGCCGACCCCGGCTGGGGCAGCGCTGGGAATAGCTGCTGATGGCGCCGTCCTGATCCAGAAAACTGAGGGCCTGCTGCAGCACGGTTTCCGAGAGACGCAGCTTCGGGTGGGCATCGCTGAGGTCGTGCATCAGCGCCGTTGGGTAGCTGTCGCCCTCCAGCAGCCGCTCCAGGATCCAGCACACGGCCAGCTCCAAGCCCAGGTGCTGGATGGGCGGCTGCGCAAAGAACGCCCGGATCCCTCCCAACCCGGAGGGGCCTTGAACACGGCGGTATCGCATCAACGGCAGGCACAGCGCGCTTCTCCTCTGCTAGCTCAATCTCATTTCGGTTTTCAAGAGCGAAAGACGATCTTGGGTTTTGCGGGGCTGCTGCGGTCGGTCCGCGACGATGGCGAGAGCACCGCACCACCTCCCCTTGAGCAGCCCCAACGCCGCCACCCGTTCAGCGCCCGCCGCCGGGTCAAGCCCGGCCCGCTTCGCCGTGCTCGACGGCGATCTCAACCCCGAATGGCATGCCCTGCTGGGCGCCTCCACCGCCCTGGCCGTGGACACCGAGGCCATGGGCCTGGTGCACGGCCGCGACCGGCTGTGCCTGGTGCAGATCAGCGACGAGCACGACAACGTGTGCTGCATCCGCATCCTGCGGGGCCAGCAGGAGGCGCCGCTGCTCAAGCAGCTGATGGAAGCGCCGGGCATTGAGAAGGTGTTCCACTTCGCCCGCTTCGATGTAGCGGCCCTGGGCGAAGGCCTGGGCATCGCCGTGAACCCGCTGTTTTGCACCAAGGTGGCCAGCCGACTGGCGCGCACCTACACCAACCGCCACGGCCTCAAGGAGGTGGTGAACGAACTCTGCGGCGTGGAGCTCGATAAGGGCGCCCAGAGCAGCGACTGGGGCCGGGTGGAAGAACTGAGCGAAGCCCAGCTGGCCTATGCCGCCAACGACGTTCGCTACCTGCTGGCCGCCCGGGCCCGGCTGATCGCCATGCTGCAGCGCGAGGGTCGGATGGAGCTGGCCCAGCGCAGCTTCGCCTGCATCCCGGTGATCGCCGAACTCGATCGGGGCCGCTTCGGAGCCATCTTCGAGCACCGCTGCTGAGGCAGCCCCGCCGGCGACTCAGTCATCGCCTCAGTCATCGCCTCAGTCGTCGCCTCAGTCGTCGCCGAGGTAGTTCTCCTCCTCCTTCACCGCTTCCAGCAGTACATCCAGCAGCTGGCGCGACTCCTGCCCCACCCCTTCGCTCTCCAGCAGCAGCCGCTGGGCGATCAGCAAGCGCCCGGCGGCATCGCGCACACCCTCCCGGGCCGCCACCAGATCCACCTTGCGGCGCGCTGAGGCAATGCTGATGCTCAGGGCACTGGCCAGCCGGCCGCAGGCGGTGACGTAGTCCTTGTCCTGGGGGGCTGCCATGGGAGGCCGCAAAGGGCAGGCTCCATCATCCCGCCTGGTGGCCGGACACCCCGAGGAACCGCTGCTCCACCAAGGCAGCCAGGGCCTCGCTGCCACCGGCTGCCCCCATGCGCCGCCGGCCGATAGCCCCCAGGATGTGCCGCAAGCGGGGCTCGTTCAACAGCAGGGTGAGCCGCTGTGCCAGCTGCTGCGGCGACGCGCACACCGCCACCGCCCCGCCCAGCAAACGGCTCTGGCGGCGCGCGAATCCCAGCTTGAACTGCGGCCCCGGCCCCGGCAGGGAGAGCGCCGGAATGCCCAGACCCACCAGCTGCTCAGTGGCCGTGCCCGCCGCTGCCAGGGCCAGCTCAGCGTTGCCGGCCCAGGCCGCGAAACGCCCCGGGCCCACCAGCAGCAGCACAGCACCGCTCGCCCAGGCCGCTGCAGCGCCGCAGCCCGCGGGCACCTCCACCGGGCCATAGCCCAGCTGCCGCAGCAGCGGCTCCCACTGCTGCGGGCTGGGCTGCGAGCCGCAAGGCGCTAGCACCAACAGCGGCTGAACCAGGGCGGCCTGCCCCAACCCCTCCAGCAATCGCCGCAGGTTCCCCAGGGCCTCCGGCATGCGGCTACCGCCGAGCAACAGCACACACCGCCGCTGCAGCAATTCGGCGGGCAGGGGCTCTGCCGCCAGGCCATCCATCATCGGATTGCCGGGGGCCAGGGCCGCCACGCCATGGCGCTGCAGGTGGCGGGCCGTGAGCCGATCGCGCATCGCCACCAACCGACAGCGAGGCCGGCCCATCAGCGCCCACTCCCAGGGGTCCCACTCACTGCCCTTGCAGCGGTGGTAGCGATCAGACAGCAGCGAGCGGCCCGGGCCACTGGCCCAGGTGTAATCGCTCTTCGGGGTGCCGATGAAGCCGTAGGGGGCACCGCTGCTCCAGGCGTAGAGAAGCGGCAACAGATCGCCCACCGCCAGCACCGGCACGCCGCGGCGGCCCCACTGACGCACCAGCCGCCACTGCCGCCAGCTCAGCCCGAGCACACCGGCCAGCAGATCCGACACCAAACCGCGCAGGCTCTGGTTGCTGAAGCCCCCACTGGGCAAGGCCTGCCGCGGCCCGATGCGCTGCAGCACACCCTCCGCCTCGGCCGCCGCATAAGCGGAGCCCTCCCCCACCAGCGGCAACACAGCGATCTGGAGCTCAGGGCGGCGACGATGCAAGGCCTCCAGCACCCGCAGGGCGATCAGGTCTTCCCCGTGGCCATTGCTCAGCACCAGCAAACGGCCGGGCATCTCGTGACTGATACGATCCCGCCAGGGAGTTTGCTCCCGCCCGGCGGCATGGCCAAGTGGTAAGGCAGAGGATTGCAAATCCTTTACCCCCAGTTCGAATCTGGGTGCCGCCTTTCGTTTTCAAGATGGCTCAAGGCAAGCCATCAGTCGAGCTCTGCGTTCACGCTCCAGCTTGCGGTGCTCTCAAACCTGCTGAGGGGCCTGGAGGAGGCCTGGCAGCTGAGTAGGGCTGGCTCGACATGGCACTGCCCCTGCACGGGCCAGGTGCTCGGCAGGGTTTGGGCTAAGCCGCGGCCATCGAAGCGGGCCAGGCTGAGGCTCACCAGTTGCACCTGCATCGGCTTGCGCAGCGTGCAGCTGCCACTGCGACAGCGCATCGGCTCACTGCCCTCCACCAGGGAACCCACCAGCGTGAGCTGCACCTGCTCACCGCGCCCGGCGCCCTCGGCCTGAAGGATCAGGCGCACCACCTCGGCATTGCGCTGATCGAGCTGAAACCCATGGCAGCTCAGGGGACTGGCACCCTGCTGCTCCAGGGCGCAGCGGCGCGGTTGCGGCTGCCAGCGGCCGAACACCTCAGGCTGGGCCGGCGCCGGCGAGGTCGCGAGCATCAGCCAGGCAACCAGCAGCCCCGACAGGCGTTTCAAGGCAGGCCCGGCCATGGGTTCAGTAGCCGGAATCCGCCACGCACATGCCGATGCAAACCAGGCCATTGCTGGCTGTGCGGCCGCAATGACCGCACAGCACTGGTTCCAGCTGCGGCTGCGACGGTGATGACGGCGCTGCGGGCTCGGCGTTGGGTTGCGGGGCCGCCGGGGGGCTGGGCAGAGAATTCACCACAACGCAGCCCGAGAGTGGCTCGATCATGGCAACCGACAGCGCACAACCAGGGATCGGGGTGGGCACCTGGGCCTGGGGTAACCAGTTGCTCTGGGGCTATGAGCCTGAGCGCGACGACGACCTCCTGGCCGCCACCTTCCGGCGCTGCCTGGAGCTGGGGCTGCTGTTCTTCGACAGCGCCGATTCCTATGGCACCGGCCGCTTCAACGGCCGCAGCGAGATGCTGCTCGGCCGCTTTGCTATGCAGGCCAGCCCCGAGCAACGCCAGGCGCTCTGCATCGCCACCAAGCTGGCTCCCTTCCCCTGGCGCCTGGGACGCAACGGCTACCGCCGTGCCTTTACCGCCTCGCAACAGCGCCTGCAGGGCCAGATGAAACGGGTGCAGCTGCACTGGAGCACCGCCCGCTACGCCCCCTGGCAGGAAGGGCCCCTGCTGGATGGCCTGGCCGACCTGGTGCGCGAAGGAGCTGTGCAGAGCCTGGGCGTGTCGAACCTGGGGCCGCAGCGGCTGCGCCAGCTCCATCAACGGCTGCACAACCAAGGCGTGCAGCTCAGCAGCCTGCAGGTGCAGCTGTCGCTGCTGGCGCCCCAACCCCTGCAGGCGGGCGGGGTGGCCGCGGTGTGCCAGGAGCTGGGCATCGATCTGATCGCCTACAGCCCCCTGGCCCTCGGGCTGCTCAGCCAAAGCTCATCAGCTGCACCGCGCTCAGCGCCCCTCACGGGGGCGCGGCGCAGCCTGTTCCGGCGGCTGGAACCGCAGCTCGTGGCATTACGGGGGGTAATGGGGGAGATCACCCAGGGGAAGCCGGGCGGCCTGGCGGCCGTAGCCCTCAACTGGTGCCGCGCCCATGGAGCCATGCCTATCCCAGGGCTGCGCAGCCCCGCCCAGGTGGAGGCCACGGCCGCAGCGTTGAGCTGGGCGCTCACCACCGAGGAACGCGCCGCCCTGGATCAGCTCAGCATCAGGGAAGGAGCGCCGCGCATGCCTGCCAACCCCTTTCAGAGCGCCTGATCAGGCCTGGCCCATCTGGGGGGAGGGATCAGGCGTGAGCACCACCGGCAGTCGCTCCCGCTCGGCCGGCACAGCCGGCTCCGACGGGCGGTTGAGGGTGACCACCCTGGGGCGCGGCAGCTCCACCACAGCTCCGGCCTCGATCGGAGCAGCGGCTTGATCGGAGGCATCAGCGCCCTCGTCGCAGGCGGCCAGGGCTTCCTGCAACAGGGAATCAAAGGTGGCACCGGGCAAGCGGTGACGGGCGATCTCCAGGAAGGCACGGGCCAACGACTCACCGGCCGCAGCCTTCAGAGCCGGGTTGTCGCGGCGCTGCTCCTGCTCATCCTCCACGGCGCGAATGAAGCGCTCGGTGACATCGCGCTTGGTGGCGGCGCGGATCCGGGTTTCTTGCTCCTGGGGGCTGAGCTGCAGCTGCTGCTCGAGCTCCTCCAGGCGGCGGCTGATGCTGTCGAGCACTTCGCGGGCTTCCTTGCCCACGTGGGCCAGCTGACCGTCGGAGAGCCGAGGCAGGTCGGCCACAAACACCTTGCCGTGATCGCGCAGGGTGAGGAAGGTGGGGCGAACGCTGCTGCGGCTGGGGTAGCTGTCGCGGGAACGAATCGGGCGATTCGGCGGGACGGGGCCTGCGGAACTACGGCGACGCGTGACCCGTGCAGCGCTGCTGAACAGCGGACTGTTTAACGACATACCAACCCTATTAAGACCAGACCTATGAGCGGCTGCGACCGCGTGGCTATGACCCTAGAGGCCGGAGCCCAGCTGAAGGGGCCCCAGGCACGGTCTGATGCAATTTGGCAGCTGCGGCAGCCCCGGTCAGTACGGCAATCCCGCCAGGGGAGCCGATGGTGCGGCCCCGGCCTCCACCGAACCCAGCAGCCAGGCCTGATGTCCCTGGCTGTGGCATACCTGCAAGGCCGCCGGCACCGCTGCTTCCGGCAGCACCAAACAGAACCCCACCCCCAGATTGAAGGTGTTCCAGAGGTCGTCTTCAGGCACCTCGCCCTTCTGCTGCAACCAGCTGAACAGAGCCGGCCGCTCCCAACTGGCAGCATCGATGCGGCCATGCAGATGAGCCGGCAACGCCCGCGGCAGGTTTTCCGGCAGCCCACCACCGGTGATGTGGGCCATGCCGTGGAGCTCAACGCGAGCTGCCAGCAACGCCTGCACCAGAGCTGAATACAACCGTGTGGGCTGCAGCAGGGCATCGAGCACGGCCGGGCCATCGGGCGCCAGCTGCGTGTCAGGGCCCACGCCGTTCAGCTCGAGGATGCGCCGCACCAGGCTGAAGCCGTTGCTGTGCACACCGCTGCTGGCCACGGCAACAATGCGATCGCCCGCCTGCACGCGGCTCGGGTCGATCAGCTCGTCCTCCTCCACCACAGCCACACAGAAGCCGGCGAGGTCGTAGCGGCCGGGGCCATAGAAGCCGGGCATCTCCGCCGTTTCACCGCCCAAGAGGGCGCAGCCGCTCTGGCGGCAGCCATCGGCGATGCCCTCCACCACCTCGGCCATGGCCTCGGGGCTCAGCTTGCCGGTGGCGATGTAATCGAGAAAAAACAACGGCTGAGCGCCGCTGGTGATCACATCGTTCACGCACATCGCCACCAGATCGATGCCAACGCTGTGATGGCGGCCATGGGCCTGGGCTAGCTCCAACTTGGTGCCAACGCCGTCGGTGCCGGACACCAGCAGGGGTTTGCGCAGGCCCTGAGGCAGGCGGCACAAACCACCGAATCCGCCCAGACCACCCAGCACCTCGGGCCGGCGGGTGGAGTCGACGCTGGAGCGGATGCGCTCCACGAAGGCCCGGCCGGCCTCCACATCAACACCTGCTGTGCGGTAGTCCATACCCGCCGGGCTCTGCTGCTTGCCTGATCCTGCCCCGGCACGGGGCCAGCAGCCCGCCCCAAGCGGGGCCAAAGCGCAGATCGGCACACACTCCGATCAGCTGCGCTTATCGCGCTGATCAGCCCTCGTGATTGGGACGGGCCTTGCCAACCCCGCAAGATCCCAGCAGGAGCCCCTCATCCGGGATTTGATCGCAAATGCTGATCATTGATTGCGGCGCCATTTCTCACCAGATCTCACAGGCACTGCCATTAACTTTCCGGGGTCGTTAATTGCCGATAGGAACTCCGTCAGCAGTTCGCCTCACGAAATTCCATTCAATTTCCTGAAGCGACGCATGCCGATGGGCCACAACCTTTTCCGTGGCTGCTGCGTTGATCGCGGCGAGTTTCGCTTGTTATGCGTCGCTTCTGTCTCCTGGGTGGTTCGGCCCTGCTGCTCTCCGGCAGCACTGGTTTAACCCCCGCCTTCGCCACCACCGGTCGCGTTGCTGCCGCTGAAAGCAGCAGCCTCAACCAAACCGTGGCCATTCGCAGCGCCGACTCCACACTCGAGGCGCCTGCGTCTGTTGAACAGACCCCACTCAATCCCGCAGTCCCCGCACTGCCTATCGCCACACCCCCTGAGCCCCCACGGGTGAAGTCGGTGAGCACCGGCCAGGCCAGTTGGTATGGCCCCGGCTTCTACGGCAACCGCACCGCCAGCGGCGAAGTGCTGCGTCCCGGCACCCTCACGGCCGCCCACCGCACCCTGCCCTTCGGCACCCAGGTGCGGGTGACCAACATGGGCAATGGCCGCAGCGCCATCGTTCGCATCAACGACCGTGGCCCCTTCCACGGCCATCGGGTGATCGATCTGGCCCATGGCGCCGCCAGCAACCTGGGCCTGGTGGCCAGTGGCATCGCCACTGTGAAGCTGGAAGTGCTGCGCTGAACAGCCCGATTCCGTGCATCTCCCCAGCCCACCGGTGACCCCGGTGGGCTTTTGCATGGCTGGCGATAGCGATGGAGGTCGCGGCAGGTAAGGTCGCCGCTGGCGGGAGATGCCGTGCAGCTGCTCGAGAACTGCGCCCAGCTGCAGGCCTGGTGCCGCGAAGCGCGCTCCTCATCGCCCCTGCACTTCGTGCCCACCATGGGCGCCCTGCACAGCGGCCACCGCAGCCTGATCACGCGGGCGGCCCGCAAGCTGGGCGCAGCGGATCCGCGCGTGCTGGTGAGCGTGTTTGTGAATCCGCTGCAGTTCGGCCCCAACGAAGACTTCGGCCACTACCCCCGCAGCCTGGAGGCCGATGCAGCCCTGGCTGAGGCCGCCGGAGCCGCTGCCCTGTTCGCCCCCAGCGTGGCCGAGCTCTATCCCGAAGGGCAGGAGGAACTCACGCGGGTGCAACCGCCCCAGTCGCTGCAGCAGGGGCTCTGCGGGCGCCACCGCCCCGGCCATTTCGATGGTGTGGCCACGGTGGTGCTGCGGCTGCTGGGATTGATCCGGCCGGATCAACTGCTTCTGGGGGAAAAGGACTGGCAACAGCTGGTGATCCTGCAGCGCGTGGTGGGGGATCTGGGGCTGCCGGTGCAGGTGATCGGCTGCCCCACCCAGCGCGAGGCCGATGGCCTGGCCCTCAGCTCCCGCAATCGCTACCTCACCCCCGCCCAGCGGCAGCGGGCCGCTGCCCTACCCCGCGCCCTGACCGCGGCGGCGGCCGCACCGCTGCCCGCCGGCACCCCACTGGAGGCGGCAACGGCAGGTGTGCGCCAACAGCTTGAGCAGGCCGGCCTTGTGGTCGACTATGTAGAGACGGTATGCCCCCGCAGCCTGAAGCCCCGGGCTGAGCTGTCGGGCCTCACCCTGCTGGCGGCCGCCGCCCACTGCGGCCCCAGCCGCCTGATCGACCACGTGTTTCTGATGAGCCGAGCCCCGATCGTTGCCATCGACGGCCCCGCCGGCGCCGGCAAGAGCACCGTGACCCGCGCCTTCGCCGAACGGCTGGGGCTGATCTATCTCGACACGGGCGCTATGTATCGCGCCGTGACCTGGCTGGTGCAGCAGAGCGGCGTGGAGGCTGGCGATGCCGATGCGGTGGCCCCCCTGCTGCAGGATCTGGATCTGCAGCTCAGCACCGGCGCCGCCGGTCGCCAGCGGGTGAGCGTGAATGGCCACGACGTGACCGAGGCGATCCGCTCACCGGAGGTCACCGCCCAGGTGTCGGTGGTGGCGGCCCACGGCTGCGTGCGCGATGCGCTCACCCGCCAGCAGCAGGCCATGGGCGAACGGGGCGGCCTGGTGGCCGAAGGCCGCGACATCGGCACCGCCGTGTTTCCGGATGCAGAACTGAAGGTGTTTCTCACCGCCACCGTGGCGGAGCGGGCCCGGCGGCGGGCCCTCGATCTGGAGCAGCGGGGCTTTGCAGTGCCGGCACTGGCGGAGCTGGAGGCCCAGATCGCCGAGCGCGATCACCTCGATTCCAGCCGCGCGGTGGCCCCGCTCACCCAGGCCGCCGATGCCGAAGAGCTGATCACCGATGGCCTGAGCATCGATGCGGTGATCGAGCAGCTGGTGCAGCTGTTCCGCCAGCGCGTGCCCCACGACGCCTGGCCGGAGCCCGGCAGCTAACGCAAGGCGGGGCGCAGGGTCTCCAACAGTCCGGCGCAGGCGTCCTCCAGCAGGTCGAGCACATGCTCGAAGCCCTGGTCACCGCCGTAGTAGGGGTCGGGCACATCGCCAACGCTGAAGCGGCGGCAGTGGCTGGTCATCGGCTCGATCTGCGCCTGGCCGGATCGCGGGCCGAGCTCCCGCGCCAGCGCTTGCACGGCGCGGAGGTTGTCGGCATCCATGGTGAGGATGCGATCAAAGCGGCTGAAATCGGCCAGCTCGATCTGCCGGGCACGGCTCGGCAGATGGATGCCGCGCCGTTCGGCCGCCGCGCGCATGCGGCGATCAGCGGGGCGGCCCACATGCCAGCCACCGGTGCCGGCGCTATCCACCACAACGCGATCCTCCAGCCCCTCCTGCGCCAGCAGGTGCAGGAACACTCCCTCAGCGGCCGGTGAGCGGCAGATGTTGCCGAGGCAAACAAACAGCAAGCGCTGCTCAGCCATGGCGCACCCCCAGCCGCTGCAGCGCCAACGCAGCCCGCAGGCTCACCACCGGAGCCTCTTCGGCTGGATTGAGGTGCAGGCCCAGCAAGGCCTGATGCAGGCGCTGCTGCGGTTCGGGCCCTTCCGCCAGATGGGGGTGCACCGCCGGCGCCAACAGCTCCAGCCCCACCGCCACGGCGTAGCGCACCACCCATTCACCATCGCGGCAGCCATCCAAGAGCGCCTGCAAGCAACGCTCGGCCGCGTCACGGCGGGGCTGCGGCTCGAGCACCTCCAACCGCAGCTGCCCCAACCCCCGCGCGGCAGCGCGGCGCACGCTGGGGCCGATGTCCTTGCCGAGGGCGTCTTCCAACACCTCCAAACCACGCACATCGCCGATGCCCGCCAGGGCCCGCACGGCCCAGGCCCGAGCGCCGTAGTTGTAGCCATCGATCAGGGTGAGGATCGTGTCAACGGCAGGCTCACCGATAGCGATCAGGCCATCCACCGCCGCCACGGCCGCACCGGGATTGTTGAAGCCCAGCACCTCCACCAAACAGGGCGCCGCCTGGGGATGGGCGGATGCGGCCAGCGCCTGGGTGGCCAGCAGTAGCCCAACGGCGCTATCGGCCCGCTGCACACCCTCCACCAACGCGTTCACATCAGGCTCGTTCACAGCAGCGCATCCATCACATCGAGCACGGCCACCGTGGCCGCATCCGGCACAGCGCCAGCGCTGCCGCTCTCACGGCCGGGCTGCTCCACCAGGCCGCGCAACGCAATCAGCTTGAGGCTGTTTTCCGCCAGGGTGGCGGCGATCGGCTCGAGGGCCTCACGCCAGCCCGCGGCCCCCAGATCCATCAAGGCGGCACGGCGCACATGCAGCTGCTGGTGTTGCAGCAACGCCACCAGCTGATCCCCCCAGCGCGGCTCCGCCGTGAGCTGCAGCAGGGCGCGGCAGGCGGCGCTGCGGATCAAGGGGCGCTCATGCACCACAAACGGTTCGATCACCGCCAACACGGCGGGCTCCGCCACGCCGATCTGGCCGAGGGCCTCCAGCAACGCTTCGCAGGGTTCCTGCAGCCGCGGTGTGCCGGGTTGTTGAGCGCCAGCCACGGCTGGCCCGCTGGCCAGGCGCCGGCGCAGCGGCTCCACTGCATCCACAGCTTGGAGATCACCGAGCGCATGGGCGGCTGCCTCGCGCAGCCCATGGTCGTCGTCCTCGAGGGTGGCGAGCAGATCAGGGATGGCGGCGCGCGCCGGGACGCCGAGCTTGCCCAGGGCGCGGGCGGCGTTGCGGGCCACCGCGTTTTCCTCCACCCCAGCCCCCGGGTCGCGGGGCCGGCGCTGGCGCAAGGCCTCCTGCAGCAGGGGCACGGCCTCGGGATGGCTGCTGCGGTTGCGGCCGAGCCACCAGGCCGCGTAATACTGCGCGGAGGGGTCGTCGGTGAGGCGAATCCGCCGCAGGGCTTCCTCCTCACTGATCGGATCTCCATTGCCCGGGATCGGCTGATCGGCAGCGCCGGCGGCCATGGCACAAACAACTGGCGTGGCTGATGTTGCCACCGCCAGCGGCCTGGCAGGCATGTGTGCAACAAAAGCGGCCAACAAAAAAGCCCCCCTTGCGGGGGGCTGCTTCTCAAACCTTCCGGTTTGCAATCAGACCAGAGCGGCAATCGCGTAGTCGATGTAGTTGTTGGCGATCACGCCAGCGTCGCCGCTGATGCCGTGGTTGGCCTTGATGTAGTTCAGTGCTTCCACATACCAGGAGGGGGAGAGCTCAAACGCACGGTTGATTTCGTCGAGACCAGCGATCAGGTACTCGTCGATGGGGCCGGTGCCACCAGCAACCAGGCAGTAGGTCACCTGACGCAGGAAGTAGCCGATGTCACGGGCGCACTTGGCCTTACCGCGAGCATCAGAGGCGTAGTTAGCGCCCTGCATCTGGGTGGTGTAGGGGAACTTGTTGTAAACGGCCTGGGCAGCGCCGTTCATCAGTTCGTCAGCCTTGGCGGTGAGAGCCTTGGCGGCAGCCAGAGCGTTGGCAGCGCGCTCGAAACGACCGAAAGCGGCGTTCAGCTCGGTGTTGCTCAGGAAGCGGCCCTGGGAATCAGCGGCTGCTACGGCTTCGGTGAGGGGGGTCTTCATTGGTTGAAGTGAAGAAGAAGGGTGGACCTAGAAAAAACGCGGTGCGGCGTTGCCTCAGGCAACAGCAGCAGCAGCGCGATCGAAGTAGGTGCCGATCTCGCTCATCAGAGCGGAGCAGTCGCCGGGGGTGATGCCGTTGCGATCGTTGGCGATCGAAATGGCGGCGTCCTTCATCTTGCGGATGCCTTCTGCCACGGAAGCGCCAGGCACGCCCACGGCCAGGTAGGTCTCACGCAGGCCGTTCAGGCAGCGGTCTTCCATCACGGAAGCGTCGCCGGTTAAGACGGCGTAGGTGACGTAGCGGAGGATGATTTCCATGTCGCGCAGGCAGGCAGCCATGCGGCGATGGGTGTAGGCATTGGCGCCGGGTGCGATCAGAGCGGGCTGCTGATCGAAGAGATCGCGAGCAGCGTTGGTGACGATCTTGGAAGCGTTGGAGGTGATGCGGTTGACGGAATC
>VGPW01000038.1 GCA_016882545.1 Cyanobacteria bacterium M_surface_10_m2_179
AGAGAGCGTTACCACGGGGCAGAACCTCTTCAGGGAAGACGAAGTTTTCGTGCGGCTGGTCAGCCGGTGCCATCCAGGCACGCAGACCTTCGTTCAGAAGAATGTTCTTCGTGTAGAAGGTCTCGAATTCAGGGTCCTCAGCGGCGCGGATCTCCTGCGACACGAAGTCGTAGGCACGCAGGTTGAGGGCCAGGCCGATGATGCCGATGCTGCTGGTCCACAGACCCATCACCGGCACAAACAGCATGAAGAAGTGCAGCCAGCGCTTGTTGGAGAACGCGATCCCGAAGATCTGGCTCCAGAAGCGGTTGGCGGTCACCATCGAATAGGTCTCTTCCTCCTGGGTGGGCTCGAACGCCTTGAAGGTGTTCGCCTGCTCGGAGTCTTCGAACAGGGTGTTCTCCACCGTGGCGCCATGGATGGCGCAGAGCAGAGCACCACCGAGGATGCCGGCCACGCCCATCATGTGGAAGGGGTTCAGCGTCCAGTTGTGGAAGCCCTGCAGGAAGAGCAGGAAGCGGAAGATCGCCGCCACACCGAAGCTGGGTGCAAAGAACCAGCTGCTCTGGCCGAGGGGGTACATCAGGAAGACACTGACGAACACCGCAATCGGGCCGGAGAAGGCGATGGCGTTGTAGGGGCGAATGCCCACCAGGCGGGCAATCTCGAACTGACGCAGCATGAAGCCGATCAGGGAGAAGGCACCGTGCAGGGCCACGAAGGTCCACAGACCGCCGAGCTGGCACCAGCGCACGAAGTCGCCCTGGGCTTCAGGGCCCCAGAGCAGAAGGAGGGAGTGGCCCATGGCATCCGCCGGGCTGCTCACCGCAGCGGTGAGGAAGTTGCAGCCCTCGAGATAGGAGCTGGCAATGCCGTGGGTGTACCAGGAGGTCACGAAGGTGGTGCCGGTCAGCCAGCCACCCAGCGCCAGGTAGGCGGTGGGGAACAGGAGCAGACCCGACCACCCAACAAAAACGAAGCGGTCGCGCTTGAGCCAGTCATCGAGGACGTCAAACCATCCCCGCTGCGGCGCGCGCCCTACAGCGATCGTCATGGGTGGGAAAAACCGCGGGCTGTGGGTTACCGGGCGATGGTAACAACGTTGATCGGCACCGCGAGGCGGGTTTTGACGGGCTGACACGGCCCGTCACCATTGCGATTTGGGTATTTGTGCTCAGGCGGTTCCTGGGCACGCCAAGATGGCAGCCCCCTGGTAGTCGCCCCCCTATGGCCTCGGCTTCTGCAGCAACGGCTGCCTCCTCCTCCGAGCTGCTGGAGCAGGCCGTGCTGGGCTCCCGCCGGCTCTCGAATGTGTTGGTGGCAGCGGTGGTCACCACCGGCGGCCTGGGCTTCCTGCTCACCAGCGCTTCGAGCTACCTGGGCACTGATCTGTTACCGATCGGCCACCCCGCCGCCCTCAGCTGGGTGCCCCAGGGCCTGGTGATGGGCCTCTATGGCATCGCGGCGGCGCTGCTTTCCACCTATCTCTGGGCTGTGATTGCCATTGATGTGGGCGCAGGGGCCAACAGTTTTGATAAGGCCTCCGGCACTCTCACCGTGACCCGCCGCGGCTTCCGCCAGCTGATCAGCGTCACCACCCCCCTCAAAGACATCCAGGCGGTGAAGGTGGATGTGCGCGATGGGCTCAACCCCCGCCGCCGTCTGGCCCTGCGCGTGCAGGGGCGCCGTGATCTGCCCCTCACCCGAGTGGGCGAACCGATGCCGCTGGCCGATCTCGAGCGCGGTGGTGCCGAGCTGGCTCGCTTCCTGGGTGTTCCCCTGGAGGGCGTGTGATGGCGTCGATGCGCTCCTTCGTTCTCGCCCTGCTGCTGCTGCTCAGCCCCCTGGGGCCGGTGGCCTGCGCCGCTCCCAGCTCCAGCTCGGCCTATGGCTGCGGCAGCTCCGGAGTTCCCTGCCTCAAGGGCACCGCTCTGATTGAGCTCAACACCAGCAAGGGAAAGGTGGAGCTGAGCCTGGATGGCAGTGCCGCGCCGCTCACCGCCGGCAATTTCGTGGATCTGGTGCGCCGCGGCGCCTACACCGGCACGCTGTTCCACCGGGTGGTGAAGGAGCCGATTCCGTTTGTGGTGCAGGGCGGCGATCCCCAGAGCGCTAACCCCAGCACCCCCGTGGATCTGCTTGGCACTGGCAGCTACGTGGATCCCGCCACCGGCCAGCCCCGCTTGATTCCGCTGGAGCTCTTCCTCGATGGCGAGCAGGCTCCCCGCTACGGCGAGATCACCGTTGGACCCGGCCAGGCCTCCCGCCTGAAGCTGCAGCACCAGCGCGGCGCTTTGGCGATGGCCCGCTCGAACGATCCCAATTCTGCTAGCGCGCAGTTTTATATCGCTCTGCGAGCTCTACCGGAGCTGGATGGTCGCTATGCCGTGTTTGGCCGCGTGACCAAGGGCATGGATGTGGTGGATCAGATCAGCCAGGGCGACAAGCTGATCAGTGCCACCGTGCTCCAGGGCGGCACCCTGGTGCAGGACACCAAATAGATCAGGCCGGCACCCGCTTATCCAGGCTGGTGACTTTCAGATACGGGGTGTTCACGCCGGAGGCCCGCTCCAGCGAAATGCGCCCCGTGCGCGCGATTTCGAGGATGCCGTAGGGCTCGAGCACGTTCTCGATCGCCACGAGCTTGCCCGGGTCGCCCACCACTTCAATAGTGAGGGCGTCGCCGGCCACATCCACCACCTTGGCGCGGAACACCTGCACCAGATCGAGGATGGCGGCCCGCTTGCTTTCCGGTGCCGACACCTTCAGCAGCATCAGCTCCCGCTCCACCGCCGGGGTGCGGGTGAGATCGTGCACCTCGAGCACGTTGATCAGCTTGTCGAGCTGCTTGCTCATCTGAGCCAGGGTGCGCTCATCCCCTTCCACCACCATGGTGAGCCGCGACACGCCCTGGCGTTCGGCGGGGCCCACGGCCAGGCTTTCGATGTTGAAGCCGCGGCGGGCAAACAGGCCGGAGATGCGGCTGAGCACGCCGGATTCGTCCTCCACCAGCACCGACAGGGTGTGCTTCATGCCCAGGGCTGTTCGCGTGGCTGACCGTTGCCCAAATTACGCGCCAGCCAGCCGATCACGTGGCCGTTGAACAGAGCTGGCTGTTCATCGTGGGGGCAATGCCCCAGCTGCGGCAGCCAGCGCAACTCCAGATCGGGCTTGTGCTGGTGCAACTGCTCGCTGATCCGCGGCGGCACGAGCCGGTCCTGGCTGCCCCAGAGCACCAGCAGTGGCTGGCGCATGCGCTGCAGCAGCACCGCCGCCGTGGCCCCATGGGGTCGCAGCGCCATGCCAATGCTCATCGCCCGCAGCGCCCTGGGCGCCCGCGGCCTCAGGGCCGGGCGTGCCACCAGCCGCCGTAGTTCCCGATCCACCGCCGCCTGGTGTTGGTAGGCGCTGCGCAGGCCCAGATCCAGCAGCGGTGTGCGGGCGATCAGGGGCACCAGCAATTCCAGGGGCAACAGCCGGCAGAGCACCACCACCCCATGGCGCTTCAACCGGCGCCGCCAGGGCCGCCGCCGCCGTTGTGCGGGCATCAGCAGGGTGGGGTCCGGCAGCGGCGCCGCCACCACCGCCGCTACCCACACCGGAAAGAACACAGCGCAGGTGAGGGCCACCAGGCTGCCGAGGGAGTTGCCCACCAGCACCGCCGGCCCCTGCACCACCTGCTCGAGAAAGGCCTGCAGCTGCCGCGCCCACAGGCGGTTGTCGAGCGGTTGGTGGCGCCGGTGGCCCGGCTGGCTGGAGTCGCCGAAGCCCACCAGATCGATCGCGTAAACGCACCAGCCCGCAGCCACCAGTTCGGCGGCGTTTTGGCGCCAGTGGCCGCTCGCCGCACCGAAGCCATGGATCAACACCAGCGCCGGCCGTTGGCGATCGCCCAGCACCCGCCAGTGGCAGCTGTGGCCGCGCCATGGCCAGGTGCCGTGCTCGCCCCACTGGGCACCCATGGGAGCAGGCTGGAGGTCTGGCACAGAGGCGTGGGAAACGGTGGTGGCCGACGCGGGCTCTGTTCACTATTGCGAAGGTGCCGCCCAGCTGGAGCTCGGCACCGGCTTCTTTCGGCCGGAATCCCGCCCGTCCCGCGATCTGGGGGTGCTGCTGGCGGCATTGCTGGCCCGTGGCGCACTGGAGCTGGAGCCACCGCTGCAGGTGCTCGATCTGATGGCGGGCTGCGGCATCCGTGCCCTGCGCTATGGACTCGAAGCCGGTGCTGCAGCGGTGTGGGCCAACGATGCCGATGCTGATCGGTTGCCGGTGCTGCAGCGCAACCTGGCTCCGCTGGGATCCAGCACAACGATCACCGCGCTCACGGCCCAGAAGCTGTTGGCCGGTTGCCTGCTGGAGGAGCGACGCTTCGGTCTGCTCGATCTCGATGCCTTCGGCTGCCCCACGCCTCTGGTGCCTGCCGCCTTGGAGGCATTGCAGTTTGAGGGGGTGCTCTACCTGGCCAGCACCGATGGCCGCTCCCCCACCGGCCACGACCGCGCCGCCGCGATCCGCTCCTTGGGGGCCTCGGCCCGGGCCCATCCCGCTAGCTGGGAGCTGGCCTTGCGCCTGCAGATCGCTGTGGTGGCGCGGGCGGCCTGGGCGATCGGGCGCGGCATCCGGCCGCTGTTCAGCTTCAGCGAAGGGCGCACCTTCCGCACGGCCCTGCAGTTGCAACGCCGCGCTGAGCCGCTCCAGGAGCTGCAGCTGGGCTTGCTGGCCTACTGCCATGGCTGCGGCGAGCAGTTGGAGCAGAGCCTGCTGCAGCTGCGCCAGTGGCCGGCCTGCGCCTGCGGCGCCGCTCAACCACCGCCGCCCTTGGCGATCTCAGGTCCGCTGTGGCTGGGGCCGCTGCAGCACGCCCCCACCCTGCAGGCCATGCAGCAGCTGGCTGACACCCTGCCGGCGGGCCGCATTGCTCGGCCCAGCGCGGCTCTGCTCAAGAGCTTGGTGGCGGATCCAGGTGTGCCGGCCCGCTGTTGGCCCACGGCTGAGCTGGGGCGACGCCTGGGCGGCGGCACTCCGGCCACCGCAGCGCTGCTGGCGGCCCTTGAAGCGGAGGGCTATCAGGCCCACCGTTCCGGTGTGATGGCTGGCCTGTTTCGCTGCAATGCTCCCTGGAGGCGCGTGTTGGAGCTGGCGGCTGCGCTAAACAGGTAGCCGTTACGGCACCCGGCTATGGCCTCGGAGATCTTCGGCACTGCAGCGCTGTTCTGGGTTCTGATCCCCATCGGCCTTGTGGGTGGTGCGCTGCTGCTGAAGCTTCAGGGCGATAGCTGAGCCCCGACGGATCGCGTCTCAGCAGGCACACCCCTAGGCTCGTGCCTCGCTGAACAAGCCTCATGCAGGTGCTGGTGATCGGTGCAACGGGCACGCTGGGCCGACAGATCGCCCGGCAGGCCCTTGATGCCGGCCACCAGGTGCGCTGCATGGTGCGCTCGCCCCGCAAAGCGGCGTTTCTGCAGGAGTGGGGCTGTGAGCTCACCCGCGGCGACCTACTGGAGCCCGACAGCCTCGATTACGCGCTGGAGGGTCAGGAGGCTGTGATCGACGCCGCCACCACCCGCGCCAGTGATCCCGGCAGCAGTTACGACACCGATTGGTCCGGGAAGCTCAACCTGCTCAATGCCTGCGAGCGCGCCGGCGTGAAGCGCTTCGTGTTCGTGTCGCTGCTGGATGCGGAGAAGCATCGCGACGTGCCGCTGATGGACATCAAGTTCTGCATTGAGCAGGCCTTGATCAACTCCGATTTCGATTACACGATCCTGCGCTGCGTGGCCTTCATGCAGGGCCTGATCAGCCAGATCGCCATTCCGGTGCTGGAAAACCAAACGGTGTGGGTGAGCGGCACCCCCACGCCGATCGCCTACATGAACACCCAGGACATCGCCCGCTTCGCCGTGGCTGCTCTGGGCCGTGCCGAAACCGTGCGCCAGGCCTTCCCGGTGGTGGGTCCCCGTGCCTGGAGCACCGGTGAGATCACCCAGCTCTGCGAGCGCTTCACCAGCAAGAGCTCCCGCGTGTTCCGGGTGCGTCCCTTCCTGTTGCGGCTGATGCAGGGTGTGGCCTCCTTCTTCGAGCCTGCTGTGAACGTGGCCGAGCGCCTGGCCTTCGACAAGGTTGTGGGTGGTGGCACGCCGTTGAATGCGCCGATGGAGGCCAGCTATGCCGCCTTCGGCCTTGACGAGGCCGAAACCACAGGCCTGGAGAGCTATCTGAAGGAGTACTACGACACCATCCTCAAGCGCTTGCGCGAGATGGAAGCCGATCTCGACAAGGACGCCAAGAAGAAGCTCCCCTTCTGACCCCTTGGCGGACCAAATGGTGCGCCTGTACTATTGAGTGATTGCTGGCGCCAGCGGCGCACCGGTTATGGGGATCGCGCAAACCAAAAATCTGCAGCGCCGTCTGGGTGTGCTCGAACAGGAAGCGGTGGAGGAGATCAACCGTGCTTGTGGCAATGAGCTCTGGCAGAGCGTGGGGTTCGAGGTGCTCGACAGCCTCACCGATTCCGATCGCCGCGCCCGCGCCAACTACTACTACGGCCAGCTTCAGGTGGTGCGTGAGCTCAAGGACACGCTGGTCTGAGGCCAAGCCTCCCTACCCGCCGCCGCCGGCCCGGCCCGATTTTCCCCCGCCGGCCCGCCCGCCACGGCCGGGGGAGTGCCGTCCTGGGGAGTGACGGCCGGCTTTCGGTTGCAACAGCAGCGCCTGCAGCCGTTGCTGCTCTTCGGCATTCACCTCGCGCCAGCGGCCCGGTTCCAGCCCATCCAGGCTGAGCGGCGCTCCGCCATCCATCAGATCGATGGCCACCCGCAACAGGCGCAGCGTGGGTAAGCCCACGGCGGCGGTCATGCGGCGCACCTGCCGGTTGCGACCCTCCCGCAGCTCGATCTGCAGCCAGCTGGTGGGGATCTCCCGCCGCACCCGGATCGGTGGATCCCGCTCGGGCAGGCCTGGATCAGGGAGTGTCAGGGCGCGCGCCGGCAGCGTCCGCTGCCCCTGGATCAGCAGACCCTGCTCCAGGCGCTCCAGTTGATCGGCGTGTGCTTTGCCTTCCACCTGCACCCAGTAGCGGCGCCAATGGCCCCAGGCCGGGTCGGTGAGCCGCTGCTGCAGGCGCCCATTGGCCGTGAGCAAAAGCAGCCCCTCGCTGTCGGCATCCAGGCGGCCGGCGGCATACACGTCGGGCACCTTGATGTGATCGGCCAGGCAGCCCGAGCTGCTCCCCGGTTCGCGGGTGAACTGACTCAACACCCCGTAGGGCTTGTGGAACAGCAGTGTGCTCAGGAGGCCTAGCGCGCCCGCCACAGATTCACCACCCCGATCGAGATCAGCAGCAGGCCGACATCCATCGACACAGGGGGAAGCAGCATCAGCGGGGTGAAAGAAGGCGCTGACGCTAGCGGTTTGAGGGCGCGAACTAGACTGTGCTGAGCAGTTCGACTTTTCAGCGGCAGCAGCGCATGATCGAGACCTCCGGCGTGATCGAGAAGGAGCAGGGCAACGGGTTTTACCTGGTCACCCTCGAGCAGCCTGCAGGCCACCAATGCCTCTGCCGGGCTGCCGGCAAGCTCACCAAATTCCGTATCAAGCTGCTGGCGGGCGACAAGGTGCTGGTGGAGATCAGCCCCTACGACCTGAGCCGCGGCCGCATCACCTACCGCGAGCGCAACGCCGCCGCTGGCGGTCCTCGCCCCGGCGGCAACCGCCCCGGCGGTCCTCGTCGCCGCTGAGCCCAGGCAGCCTGCTGCACGGCGGCTGGCGTCTACACGTCTTGCTTCAATCCTGCTCGCTGCAACTCGGCTCGCTGTAACACAGGGTCTGTGGTTTCGGCTCCCCGCGGCTGGCTTCGCTGGGTTGCATTGATTTTGTTCGCACCACCCCCGGATATCCATGGATATCCGGGGGTGGTGCACTGTTGAGAGATCAGCCCGACCCGCGGATGTCTCAGCCCACCGCTGCGCCCAGCAGCTGCTCGATCGCGGCCTTGAATTCGCTGCGTTGTTTCACGCCGCGGAACTGCTGCTTGAGCTCCTTCTGGAAGAACAGCTGCACCGTGGGCGTGCCGCTCACGCCAGCCTGCTGCGCAATCTCCTGATCGGCTTCGATGTCAATCTCCACCCCCTGGGCACGGCCGCCGAGCTCCTCCAGCACCCGCTTGAGCTGGGGCTTGAGCACGTGGCAGGGGCCGCAGCTGGGTGAGGTGTAAACCACCAGCAGGGGCTTGGTGCTGTCGTGATACAGCTTGCGCAGGGCATAGCCACCCTTCTGCCAGAGGGCGTTGGCGTCGAAGTTGGCCTCGTCGCTCACGGCGGTGCGTTGCATCTCACCCACTTCAGCCGGATCCACCGGGTCCTGGCTCATGGTGACGGCCAGGTTGTGATGGGTGAGCCAACGCTCGGCCGCGAGGGCGGCCTGGCAGCCGCTGCCAGCGGCGGTGATGCCCTGACGCCACTCGGCATCGGCCACATCGCCGGCGGCGTAAACGCCCTCCTGGCTGGTTTCGGGGCGGCCGGGTTGGGTCAGCAGGTAGCCGTGGCTGTCCACCTCCAGCTGTCCGCGCACAAGGCGGGTGTTGGGGGTGTGGCCGATCGCATAAAAGAGGCCGCGCACGGGGATGCGCTCGCTGGCGCCGCCACCGTTGCTGTCGCTGTCGCTATGGCTGTTGCACTCCACTAGATCGATCGCCTCCAGCCAGTCGCCGCCGCTGCAGTCGCGGATCTGGCGGTTCCAGTGCACGGTGATGTTGGGGTTGGCCAGCACCCGATCCGCCATCGCCTTGCTGGCGCGCAGTTGCTCGGAACGCACGATAAGGTGCACGCGGCTGCCGTATTTGGTGAGATACACCGCCTCTTCGCAGGCGGAGTCGCCGCCGCCCACCACCGCTAGCTCTTCATTGCGGAATTGGGGCGTGGCGCCATCGCAGATGGCGCAGGCGCTGATGCCGGCGTTCCAGAAGCGCTCCTCGCTGGGCAGGCCGAGGCGGTTAGCGCTGGCGCCGGTAGCCAGGATCACGGCCTGGGCCTGAAGGGTTTGGCCGTCGGCCTGGATGCGGAACGGGCGCTGGGAGAGGTCGATGCTGTCGGCGTCGGCTTCCACTAGCCGCGTGCCCCAACGCACCGCCTGGGCCTTGAGGCGATCCATCAGGTTGGGCCCGAGGATGCCATCAGGGAAGCCTGGGAAGTTTTCCACGTGGGTGGTGGTCATTAACTGACCACCGGGGATGCCGCCATCCTGGAAACCCGTGATCACGATCGGGCGCAGGTTGGCGCGGGCGGCATAGATGGCTGCGGTGTAACCGGCTGGGCCGGATCCCACGATCACGAGGTTTTCGACGACGCCATCAGCCATGGCAAAAGCGGAGCGACTTCGCTTTAGACCTTAGCGCTGCGATTTGGCAGGCGGCGTTTGACCAATCCGAATAGCTGCTTGAGGTTTTCTTTAGATTTCCAGGAGTCCGTCGGTCTCGTTGCTGTCTTCCAGTCGGGGCAGCTTGTTGAAGTCGGGCACCATCAGCACCTGCTCGGCCATGAGCTCTGGGTGCTGATCCACGCAAAGGATCCATTCACGGAATTCTTCCGTGAGCGCGTAGCTGTCCTCGTAGCGCTCGCGGTCGTCGAGGCTGGCGATGCGGGCTGCGGACCAGTTGATGGCAACGGTGAGGCGGCGCTGAATAGAACCGTTCATGGTTGTTCCGCGATCGCACCACGCTGCTCGGCCGGATGGCTGATTGGGGTGCGGTTTCGCAGAACGTCGCACTTTTTGCTGCGATCAGATGTATTTACCGCTGCAGTTTGAAGTGCGGCAGCTGCGGGCCGCGCAGGCGGATCACCTCGCCGGCGCCATCTTCGATCGCTTGCAGAGGCAAGCCACTGGCTCGGCCTGCCCCTGAAGCCTCGGCGTCGGCCCCGTTGTCGGGCTTGGGCCGCAGCACGTAGGGCTCGCTCAGCGACCAGGTGCGCGCGTATTGCATCAGCAGCGGATCCGCCGGGGCGAAGACGTAGGAGGGGTGGCGCGGCACGCTCTCTAGGGCCCCCCGCTCACCATCCATGCGCACCGCCCGGGTGATGCCCTGCACGAAGCGGGTGCGGGTGACCACGGTGGTGAGGTAAGCCACCACCCGCAGCCGCGGTGCATCGAAGCCCTCGGCGCACATGTCGATGCTCACCAGCCAATCGGCTTCACCAGCCTTGAACGCCTCCATGCGCTGGGGGGCTTCCGGGTCTTGGGAATGCACCAGATGCACCCGATCACCCTCCTCCTCGAGCAGGCCGCAGACACGCCGCGCATGGGCGATATCGCGGGCGATCACCAGCCCCCCGGCGCCGGGGTGGTCGCGCCGCACGGTTTCGAGGCGCCGGCGCGCATTGAGCAGCAGCCGCAGGGCGATGCTGCTGCTGTCGCCCAGGCGGATCGCTCGGCGCAGGTTGCGGGCCCGCCAGCTCTCCCGTTGCTCCTGCGAGAGGGGGGAGCGTTCGCTGTCGCCCAGCTCGCCCTGGCGGCTGTGGTCCACCCAGCCGTCTTGAAAGCGGAATTCCAGGGGGCGCACATCGCCGGCGGCGATCAGCTCGCGCGGCTCCACGCTCAGATCCGGCGCGATCTGCTCCACCCACTCCTGGCCGTCGTGCACCTGGATGCGGCGGGCGGCGCAGAAGGCCAGGTTGTCGGCGCGAAAGGGGGTGCCGGTGAGCCCCAGCCGCAGCCGCGCACCAGCGCTGAGTCGGCTGAAGGCATGGCCCCAGGCCGTGGCCTCCGGTTCCTCCGGATCCACGCCGAGGTGGTGCACTTCATCGGCGATCGCCAGCCAGGGGCCCCAGTGGGCCTGCTGCAGCTGCTGCTCCAGCTGCTCCAGGTTGCGCCCGGCGGCCTGATAGGTGATCAGTAGCCCGTGGGGGCGGGGCTGGCCTGGACCCGCCGGCTCCAGCCCGGGCTGCCACTCCTGCAGCTCCAGACCAAGGCGCGGGGCCGCCGCCAGCCACTGGCCGGCGATGGAGCTGCGGTGGCAGAACACCAGCAGGTGTTGCAGCCGCCCCTCACGCTCCAGGCGCTCAAAGCTGAGCAGGGCCCCCAGGGTTTTGCCGGCGCCGGGGCCGGCGTTGATCAGCACGTCGTTGGGACCGTTGCGCTCCAGCCGCCGGCGCAGCAGCTGAAGCAGCTGGGTTTGCCACTGGCGCGGCTGCACGGCCGGCTCGCGGCCCACGGCCTGCAAAGGGCGCCGCGGCAGGCGCAGATCAAACGACGGCGAAGCCATCCCGCCATTGTGTGGGGGCCCAGCCAAAAAAGTTGAGGGTTTCTACCTATTCGCTTTGGCGCTGGAGTCCTTAACTTCCGGCCATCACCCCGCTCCCGGGCCCCAACCCGCTAGCCCATGGACGAGCGTTCTCTCTTTTCGTTCAGCACCGATGAATTGCGCCAGCGCTTTGAGCAGGCCCTGGCGCTCGAGTGCGACCTGGATCCGATGATCCTGCGGGCCCGGCAGCTGCGTCAGCAGGGCTCCACCCCCCAGGCCCGTTGCCTGGAACAAGAGCTGCTACCCCTCTTCTGAATCCGTCCCTTGTGCGGATGTGATCACACGCTGGCCAAAAGCGTTGCCCCTCTTGGCGCCGCAGGCAAACACTGGGCCGTTGTGACGTGAAGGCAGCGGGCGCTTGATTCGTGTGTTGGTGCCGCGGGAATGCCGCCCTGGGGAAACCCGGGTGGCCGCCACCCCGGAAACCGTGCGGCGCCTCAGCGCCCGCGGCTGCAGCCTGCAGGTGGAGCTGGGGGCCGGCGCGGCGAGCGGTTTCGACGATGCGGCCTACGGCGAGGCCGGTGCCGAGCTTCTGGATCCGGCCGCCGGCGCGGCTGAGCAATGGGGGCAGGCCGATGTGGTGCTGGCGGTGCAGGCCGCCGCGATCGCTCAGCAGCGTCAGGAGCTCGCGGCGCTGCGGCCCGGTTCGTTGCTGCTCGGCCTGCTGGAGCCCCACGCCAACGACGCCCTCAAGCAGCAGTTGAGCGAGCGCCGCCTCTCGGCCCTGGCGCTGGAGCTGCTGCCCCGCATCAGCCGCGCCCAAACCATGGACGTGCTCTCCTCCCAGGCCAACATCGCCGGCTACAAGGCGGTGCTGCTGGCTTCGGCGGCCCTGGATCGCTACGTGCCGATGCTGATGACGGCCGCCGGCACGATCCAGCCCGCCCGCGCCCTGATCCTCGGTGCAGGCGTGGCGGGGCTGCAGGCCCTGGCCACGGCGCGGCGCTTGGGGGCGGTGGTTTATGTGAGCGACGTGCGCGCTGCCGCCAAAGAGCAAGTGGAGTCGCTGGGGGGGCGGTTCATCGCGCCGCCGCAGCAGGAGCAGCAACCCGGCGAATCCGGCGGCTACGCCAAGCAGGCCAGCGATGCCTTCCTGGCTGAACAGCGCCGCCAGCTCACCGAGCAGCTGGCCCTGGCCGACATGGTGATCTGCACCGCCCAGGTGCCCGGCCGGCCGGCGCCGCGCCTGATCGATGACGCCATGCTGCAGCACATGCGCCCCGGCAGCGTGGTGGTGGATCTGGCGGTGGCCCAGGGCGGCAACTGCGAGGGCACCCAGCCGGGCACCAGCGTCTGGCGCAACGGGGTGCAGTTGATCGGTGCGGATCAGCTGCCCTGCACTGTGGCCAACCACGCCAGCGCGCTCTACGCCCGCAATGTGGCTGCCCTGTTGGAGCACCTGCTGGAGTCGTGCCCCGCCGATGCCTCAGCCCTGCAACTCAACCTGGAGGATCCGATCGTGAGCGGTTGTTTGTTCACCCACCACGCCGCGGCAGGGGGTGCGGCATGACCAGCCTTTCCCAGGCGCTGTGGGTGTTGTTGCTCGGCAGCCTGCTCGGGCTCGAGCTGATCGGCAAGGTGCCACCGACCCTGCACACACCCCTGATGAGCGGCGCCAACGCCATCAGTGGCATCACGGTGTTGGCCTCCCTCAGCCTGATTGCCAACGCCAAGGACAACCCGGCCCTGCTGCTGCTCGGTGCGGTGTCGCTGGGCTTTGCCCTGTTCAACGTGATCGGTGGTTTCCTGGTGACCGACCGGATGCTGGCGATGTTTAGCCGTAAGCCCAGCGCCTCGAAAGCGGCCAAAACCACCGCGGAGGCAGCCCGATGAACGCCCTGGATCTGTTCGGTTACGCCATTGATCTGCTGGCGGTGTTGCTGCTGGCGCTGGGCCTCAAGGGCCTCTCCACCGTGCGCTCGGCCCGCTCCGCCAATGGCCTGGCGGCCCTGGCCATGGGCCTGGCGGTGCTGGGACTGCTGCTGCAGATCCAGCCGGATCCGACTGCCTGGCTCTGGATTGCCGTTGGCAGTGCCATCGGCGGCCTCCTGGGGCTGATCACCGCCCGGCGGGTGCCGATGACGGCGATGCCCGAAACCGTGGCCCTCTTCAACGGCTGCGGCGGCATGGCCTCGCTGCTGGTGGCGGTGGCCGTGGCCCTCTACGACAGCGCCGATGCCGATCTGGTGGCGCTGATCTCGATCGTGATTTCGGTGTTCGTGGGGGCGATCACCTTCAGCGGCTCGATTGCCGCCATGGGCAAGCTGCAGGGCTGGTTGGGCACCCCCGGCTGGACCCAGAGCAGCGTGCGCCACGGCGTGAACATCACCCTGGCCATCGCCGCCCTGGTGGCTGGGATCACCCTGCCCGGCGATCCCTCGGGCGTGTCGCTGTGGCTGCTGGTGGGGGCCTCCAGCCTGCTGGGTATCGGCGTCACCCTGCCGATCGGCGGCGCCGACATGCCGGTGGTGATCTCGCTGCTCAACTCCTATTCCGGTGTGGCCGCCGCGGCTGCCGGTTTTGTGGTGGGCAGTCAGCTGCTGATCGTGGCCGGCGCCATGGTGGGCGCGGCGGGCCTGATCCTCACCCAGGTGATGTGCACCGGCATGAACCGCTCCCTGGTGAGCGTGCTGTTTGGTGGGGCCCTGGGCGGCAGCGCTCCGGTGGGTGGCGGCGGTGATGAGGCGGGCTACAGCCGCATCGTGAGCTGCAGCTCCGAGGAATGCGCCATGGCCCTGGAGAACGCTGAGCGCGTGGTGTTTGTGCCCGGCTATGGCCTGGCGGTGGCCCAGGCCCAGCACGCCCTGCGGGAGCTCTCCAAGCTGCTGGAGGCCAATGGCTCAGAGGTGAGTTATGCCATCCACCCGGTGGCCGGCCGCATGCCGGGCCACATGAATGTGTTGCTGGCGGAGGCCGATGTGCCCTACGAGCAGCTGCTGGAGATGGACACGATTAACCCGGAGTTCCCGCGCACCGATGTGGTGATCGTGCTGGGGGCCAACGATGTGGTGAACCCCGACGCCAAAAACGACGCCCAGAGCCCCCTCTACGGCATGCCCGTGCTGGAGGTGGATCAGGCCCGCCAGGTGTTCGTGGTGAAGCGCAGCCTGGGGGCTGGCTACGCAGGCATTAAAAATGCCCTGTTCGAGCTGCCTCAGACGGCCATGGTGTTCGGTGATGCCAAGGCCGTGCTGCAGCAGCTCTGCACGGAGCTGCGCAGCCAGGGTGTCGGAAAAGTTGCCGCTTGAGTTGCCGCCTGAACGGTTGCATCCATCAGATCTGCCCGCGGCCCTGGGCCTTGAGCCCTTTCGGCCGCGCATGCCCTGGCTGACCGGTGATCTGCAAACCCTGCGCGACACCCTGCGCCCGGTGGCCTTGCCCGCAGACCTGGGCACACCGGTGCCGATCCCGGTGGGCGGTGGCGATCAGCTGCTGGCCCTGCTCGATCCGCCCCTGGGCTCCGCCGCGCCCAAGGCGCTGGTGCTGTTGATGCACGGCCTGGGCGGCAGCAGCTCCCGCAGCGGTTTACGCCGCATGGGCATCACGCTCCAGCACGCCGGCTTTGCGGTGCTGCGGCTCAACATGCGCGGCGCCGGCCCCGGCCGCAGCCTGGCTCGGGGCACCTATGCCGCCAGCTGCAACAGCGATCTGTTGCCGGCCCTGGCCAGATCCCGGGAGCTGGCGGCGGGCCGGCCGCTGCTGGGGATGGGCATCTCCCTGGGGGGCACCAAGCTGTTCAACGCGCTGCTCACCGGCCCTGGCCTGCTCGATGGCCTTGTGACGATCAGCTCACCGCTGGATCTGGCCGCCTGCTCTGCTCAGATCGAGCGCCCGCGCAACCGCCTCTACAAGCGCTGGCTGCTGCAGCGCCTGGTGGCCCAGACCCTCGCTGATCCCTTCGGCGTGAGTGCCGTGGAGCGTGAAGCGCTAGCCGGCCGCGGCTCCCTGGGCCCGATGGACAGTATCTGGGCTTTCGATGGCGCGATCACGGCGCCGCGCTGGGGGTATCGCTCGGTGGAGCACTACTACCGCGAGGCCAGTCCGCTGCAGCAGCTGCAGGCCCGTGGGCGCGAGTTGGCGCTGCCGCCCATCCTGGTGGTGCATGCCAGCGATGACCCCTGGGTGCCGGTGGCCGCTGCCCAGGCGCTCGGGGAGCTGAAGCTTCCCGGTGTTGCGGTGTTGTGCACGGATGCCGGCGGCCACAACGGCTTTCATGCCCGCTGCGATGGCCGCGGCGCTCAACCAGGCAACTGGGGCGATCGGCTCACCGCCCGCTGGTTGGAGCGCCTGCTGGCCGGTTAGGCCACGGCTGATTAGGTCACGGCTGATTAGGCAGCGGCTGGGCGGAAGGGCAGACGCTTCACGATCCACGCATCGATCGGCGTGCCGCCGATCACGTGCTCCCGCAGGATCCGCTCGACCCGTTCAGCTGAAACGCCGCCATACACGATCCCTTCCGGCCAGATCAGCAGCACCGGCCCCTCGGCGCAGATGCGCAGGCAATCGGCTTTGGTGCGCAGCACGATGCCCTCGGGGCGTGCCGGATCCTCCAGGCCCCACTCGCGCACCAGGCGCTTGAGGCTGTCCCAGCTGGCCTGGCCCGCGGCCGGATCCGGGCAGCACAGCGCCTTGGCCGGCGTGGCGCAGAGCAGCAGGTGGTGGGAGATCACGGGGGTTTCCGCTGGCGCGCGATCAGGCTGGCAGCGCCGCAGGGGTCTGGGAATGCAGGCTGGCGTTTAGCCGGGCTGCAGCTTCACGCACCGCCTCACGGCTCCAGGCGTCCACGGCCAGCACGTCGTCCAGCGAGGGATCGGCCTTCAGGTCGCCCTTGTGGCGATCACACACCACGTCGATCAAACGCGGAATATCCAGGAAGTGGATCTGCTCCTCGAGGAAGAGGGCCACGGCCTGCTCGTTGGCGGCGTTCATTACCGCCGGCATCGTGCCACCGGCGCGGCCGGCCGCGTAGGCCAGCTCCATGCAGGGGTATTTGGCCGGGTCGGGCTTGCGGAAGGTGAGGGAGCCCACTTCGGTGAGATCCAGCCGGCGCCAGGGGGTTTCCAGGCGCTCGGGCCAACTCATGCAATAGAGGATTGGCAGCTTCATATCGGGCCAGCCCAGCTGCGCCAGCACCGAGGAATCGGCCAGCTCCACCATCGAGTGGATGATCGATTGGGGGTGGATCACGATCTCGATGTGGTCGTAATCCAGGCCGAACAGGTAGTGGGCCTCGATCACCTCCAGGCCCTTGTTCATCAGCGAGGCTGAATCCACCGTGATCTTGCGGCCCATGCTCCAGTTGGGATGACTGGTGGCATCGGCCACGGTGGCTTTGTGGAGGTCCTCCGGGGCCCAATCGCGGAAGGCGCCACCGCTGGCGGTGAGCTGGATGCGGCGCAGGCCGGGGGTGGGCACGCCGGTGCTGAGGCGGGCGGTTTCGGCCCAGGGGGTGCCCTGCAGGCACTGGAAGATCGCGGAGTGTTCGGAATCGGCCGGCAGCAGGCGCGAGCCGGATGCCGCCAGCTCCGGCAGCACCACCGGGCCGGCAGCGATCAGGGTTTCCTTGTTGGCCAGGGCCAGATCCTTGCCGGCGCGGATCGCCGCAAGGGTGGGCAGCAGACCGGCGCAGCCCACAATGCCGGTAACCACCAGATCGGCCGTGGGCCAGGCGGCAGCGACGCAGATCCCATCGGTGCCGCCGAGCAGCTCGGGCAACCTGGCCGGGCGGGCTGAGGGCTCCAGCGCTTCGAGGCGGGTGCGCAGCTCAGCCACCCGCTCGGCGTTAGCCAGGGCCACCACTTCCGGTGCGTGGCGCTGGATCTGGCTGATCAGCAGATCGAGGTTGTTGCCGGCCGTGAGGGCCACCACCCGGAAGCGATCGGGGAAGTCCTCCACGATCTCGAGGGTTTGCGTGCCGATCGAACCGGTGGAGCCGAGCACG
>VGPW01000039.1 GCA_016882545.1 Cyanobacteria bacterium M_surface_10_m2_179
CTCCGAGCTCACTGACCGCCTGGGCAATGCCCAGGACTGTCTTTGACGTTCCTGCACTGAAAGCACGGCAACAAGACCTGGAGCAGCTCGCCTCCCAGCCCGACTTCTGGGACGACCAGAAGCAGGCTCAGGCCAAGATGCGCCAGCTCGATGAGGTGAAGGCCCAGCTCGAGCAACTCAGCACGTGGCAGGCCGCAGTGGCCGATGCCGAGGCCACGGTGGAGATCTACGGCCTCGAGCCCGATGAGGAGCTGCTGGGCGAATCCAACGAGGCCCTGAAGAAGCTGCGGGCCGATCTGGATCGCTGGGAGCTGGAGCGCCTGCTCAGCGGCCCCTACGACAAGGAAGGCGCTGTGATCAGCATCAACGCAGGTGCCGGTGGCACCGACGCCCAGGACTGGGCCCTGATGCTGATGCGCATGTACACGCGCTGGGCCGAAGACCACGGCATGAAGGTGACCGTGGACGAACTCAGCGAGGGCGAGGAAGCGGGGATCAAGAGCTGCACGATCGAGATCGAAGGCCGCTACGCCTACGGCTACCTGCGCAACGAGAAGGGCACGCACCGCCTCGTGCGCATCTCACCGTTCAACGCCAACGACAAGCGCCAGACCAGCTTCGCCGGCGTGGAGGTGATGCCGAAGATCGAGGAGGAGGTGAAGCTCGATATTCCCGATAAAGACCTGGAGATCACCACCTCACGCTCCGGCGGCGCCGGCGGCCAGAACGTGAACAAGGTGGAAACGGCCGTGCGCATCCTGCACATCCCCACCGGCCTGTTCGTGCGCTGCACCCAGGAGCGCTCGCAACTCCAGAACAAGGAGAAGGCGATGGCCCTGCTGATGGCCAAGCTGCTGGTGATCGCCCAGGAGCAGCGCGCCGCCGAGATCGCCGACATCCGCGGCGACATCGTGGAAGCGGCCTGGGGCAACCAGATCCGCAACTACGTGTTCCACCCGTACCAAATGGTGAAGGACCTGCGCACCCAGCACGAAACCACCGACGTACAGGGCGTGATGGACGGCGACCTCGATCCCTTCATTCAGAGCCTGCTGCATGCCGGCGTTGAGATGGCCGGAGGCTCCGCCGATGACTGAAGAGAACCCCAGCTTCACCAAGCTGGCGATGCGCAACATGGTGCGCAAAGGCAAGCTCAGCCTCACCCACCTCGGCCTCACAGCCTTGGGCTTCATCGGCTTCATCGTGCTGGTGGCCTGGCTAGGCAAGCCGCAGCTACCGGGCTGAGGCATGAACGGGAGCCTCGATACCGCGCCCGATCTCGACCTCGCCTTCGAGGCCGACGACACCCTGGCGGCGGAGCTGCTGGCCGCCGCCGGCGAGCTGGCTGATCCCCTCGCCGGAGCGGAGCTCTGGCACACGCAGATCAGCGCTTGGCTGGCGCAGCTGCATCCGGAGCTTTCGCCCCACCTGCAGGCACCCGCTTACAGCCTGGGGCTGAGCCTGGTGGGCGATGCCGAGATCGCCGAGCTCAACAGCGACTGGCGCGACAAGAGCGGGCCCACGGATGTGCTCGCCTTCGCCGCCCAGGACGACGGCCTCGAGGACGCACCGGCCATCCCCATGCCTGAGGGCGACGAGGAGGCGCTTGAGCTCGGAGACATCGTGATCTCCCTCGACACCGCCGCACGCCAAGCGCCCGAGCACGGCCACACCCTCTCCAAAGAGCTGCTGTTTCTGGCCACCCATGGCCTGTTGCACCTGCTGGGCTGGGATCACCCCGACGACACCAGCCTGGCGGCGATGCTGGCCCGCCAGGACCAGCTTCTCGCCACCGCCGAGCAGCGGTAAGGTGCGGCCGGATCCGCTACGGAGCCGTAGGCGCATGCTCGTTCCCCAGGAACACAGCCCTGATCCGAGGCCGATGCTCCGCGATGTGCAGCACAGCAACCCGGACCCGGAGACCAACCTGGAACCAAGCCCCAAGGTGCGTCGTCTCGGCGCCTGGACCGTGGCCGGCGACCTGCCCTCGAGCTTCCGCTACGCCGCCCAGGGCCTGATCTACAGCTTCCGCAGCCAGCGCAACTTCCGCATCCATGTGGTGACGGGGGCTGTGGTGTTCGGCCTGGGCCTGTGGCTGCAGCTGCCCCTGGCCCAGCTGGCCGTGCTGGTGCTCACCGTGGCGGCGGTGCTGGTGCTGGAGCTGATCAACACCGCCACCGAAGCGGTGGTGGATCTGGCGATCGGCCGCCGCTTTCACCCTCTGGCCCGGATCGCCAAAGACTGCGCCGCTGCGGCCGTGCTGGTGGCCGCCATCAGCTCCCTGGTGATCGCGGCTCTGCTGCTGCTGCCGGCCCTGCTGGCGCGCCTGGGCGTTTGAATGGGGCCAGGCCAGGCGCGGCGATGCTTCTCGTTCTCGACAACTACGACAGCTTCACCTTCAACCTGGTGCAATACCTGGGCGAGCTGGCCGCCGATCACCCGATCACCGAAGAGCTGCGGGTGGAGCGCAACGATGCGCTGAGCCTCGAGCAGATTCGCGAGCTGGCCCCCGACGCCATCCTGATCTCACCCGGGCCCGGAGATCCCGACCAGTCTGGGGTGTGCCTGCAGGTGCTGCGGGAGCTGAGCCCCACCATCCCCACCCTGGGCGTGTGCCTGGGGCATCAATCCATTGCCCAGGTGTATGGCGGCAAGGTGGTGCGCGCCAAGGAGCTGATGCACGGCAAAACCTCGCCGGTGCTGCATGAGGGCCAGGGGGTGTTCGCCGGCCTCCCCAATCCGCTCACCGCCACCCGCTATCACAGCCTGATCGCCGAGCGCGAATCCCTGCCCGACTGCCTAGAGATCACCGCCTGGCTCGAGGACGGCACGATCATGGGCCTGCGACACCGCCAGCATCAGCACCTGCAGGGGGTGCAGTTCCACCCCGAAAGCGTGCTCACCCAGAGCGGCCATCAGCTGTTGAGCAATTTCCTGGCCCAGGCAGCAGCGGGCTAGGGTTCGGCCCATCTCCAGCTGCCCCATGGCCATGCCCACCACCGTGGCCCTGCCGATCCATTTGCTGGCGGCCGCGGCCGTGGCCCTGCCAATGGCAGCCGGTGCCAATACCGGGGTGACGATCACCAGCTACGGCCACAGCGCCCTGCTGATTCAGGGGGGCGGCGCCTCGGTGCTGCTCAATCCTTTCCGAGCCGTTGGCTGCGCCGCCGGATTAGCCGAACCGCGGGTGAGCGCCAACGTGATCCTGGCCAGCAGCCGCCTGCTCGATGAGGGCGCAGCCGTGGCCAGCGGCCGCCTGCTGAGCAGCCCCGGCTCCTACCGGGTGGCGGGCCTGAGGATCGAAGGCATCGCCGCACCCCACGACCGCTTCGGTGGTCGCCGCTTCGGTCAGTCCACGCTGTGGCGCTGGAAGCAGGGCGGGCTCGAGTTCGCCCATCTCGGCGGCACCGCCGCCCAGCTCAGCCCGGAGGATCGGGTGCTGCTGGGCAAACCGGATGTGCTGATCATCGGCGTGGGCGGTGGCGCCAAGGTTTACAGCGGTGCCGAGGCCGCCACCATGGTGCGCGAGCTCAACCCGCGCCGTGTGATTCCGGTGCAATACGTGAGCGGCAAGGCACCCAAGGCCTGCGACCAGGGCAGCGTCGATCCGTTCCTGCAGGCCATGGCCGGCACGCCGGTGAAGCGGGTGGGCCGGGTACTGAGCCTGCCCGCCCAGCTGAGCGCAGGCACCCAGATCGAGGTGCTGCGCTGAGGCAGCGCTAGCCGGCCAGTCCCTCGATGCTGCAGTAGGCGCTCCAGAAGCGCTGCATCTGCGCCAGCGTGCCGATGCTCACCCGCAGCGAGCCATCAATCAGGGGCTTGCCACCCATGGCGCGCACCAGGATGCCGGCGACGCGCAGCTCCTGATCCACCACAGCCGGATCACGTTGCGGCCAGAGCAGCAGGTAGTTACCGCCCTCCACGTGATGGGGCACGCCAGCTGCCTGCAACTGCTCGGCCAGCCAGGCACGAGCCGCGATCACCTCGGCCACGTAGCCATCCACGTAGGCCTGATCCTTCAGGGCCGCGAACGCTGCCGTCACCGCAAAGCTGTTGATGTCGTAGGGGCCGGTGACGCGGCTGACGCGGTCCACCACGGCGGCATGACCGATGGCAAAGCCGATGCGCAACCCCGCCAAACCTGCCGTTTTGGCCAGGGAGCGCAACACCAGCAGGTTGGGCGTGGCGTTGAAGTTGGCGTGGGGCAACACGCTGTCGCCGGTGAAGGCCTCGTAGAGCTCATCCACCACCACGAGGGTGTGGGGTGCAGCGGCCGCCAGCTCCAGAATCCGTTGCGGCGCCAGACGGGTGCCGGTGGGGTTGTTGGGGTTGCAGAGCAACAGCAACCGCGGCGCACGGCCGCCGGCGGGCTCCAGCAGGGCCTGGCGAATCGCCTCGAAGGGGAAGGCAAACGCAGCGCCTTCGTAGGGGACGGCCTGGATCTGCATCCCCTGCATCTGGGCGCAGGGGGTGTAGTAGCCGAAGGTGGGCGCGGTGGTGAGCAACGTCTCACCGCGGTCGCCATAGGCATGAAAGATGGCGTGAATGGCTGCATCCACGCCGTTGAACAAGCCCACCTGCTCAGGCTGCAACGGCAGGGCGAGGTTGGCGATCACGGCCTGCTGCAGACCGTCGTATTCGGGATAGATGGCGATGTGATCGGCAGGGATGGAGCGCAACGCCTCCACCACCTGGGGGCTGGGACCGATCGTGTTTTCGTTGAAATCGAGCCGCAGCATCTGGCGTCGCCCCTCCAGCGGTGCGCTGTAGGCTTGGAGACTCTCCACCTCAGGACGGGGCTGAGGGATCTGCGCTCCGGCGGCGTTGCGGTCCTGCGTCATCCGATCACATGCGCTCGAGAGTGGGAATGCCCAGCAAGCCCAGCCCCAGTTTGAGGGTGTCGGCCGTGAGGCGGCAAAGGGCCAGTCGTGAGCGCAGGGCTGTGGGTTCAGCCTTGAGCACAGGCACCTGGTCGTAGAAGCGGTTGAACACCTGGCTGAGCTCAAACAGATAGGTGCAGAGCCGATTGGGGAGCAACTCCTCCTCCACCTCGGCGATCACCGCATCGAACTTGAGCAGCTCCCGCACCAGCGCCCATTCCTGGGGCTCACTGAATTGCAGCGGCTCGCTGGCGCTACCGCCAGCGGCCTCCAGATCGCCACCCTTGCGGGCGATACCAGCGATGCGCACCACTGCATAGAGCAGATAGGGCGCCGTGTTGCCCTGCAGCGCCAGCATCCGATCAAAGCTGAACTGGTAGTTGGTGATTCGGTTCTGGCTGAGGTCGGCGTATTTCACCGCGGCAAGGCCCACGGTGGTGGCCACGTGCTCGATGAAGGCCTCGTCTTCGCTGCGGCCCTCTTCTTCCAGGCGGCGGCGTAGATCAGCTTCGGCACGCTCCACCGCTTCATCGAGCAGATCGCGCAAACGCACGGTGTCGCCGGCGCGGGTCTTGAGCTTTTTGCCGTCTTCCCCCTGCACCAGGCCGAAGGGCACGTGCTCCAAGCGGGCGTGCTCCGGCAGCCAGCCGGCCCGGCGCGCCACCTGGAACACCCCGGCAAAGTGATTGGCCTGGCCGGCATCGGTTACGTAGATCACGCGGCGGGCGCCATCGCCATCGGGAGCTGCTCCGAAGCGGTAGCGGATCGCCGCCAGATCGGTGGTGGCGTAGTTGAAGCCGCCATCGCTCTTCTGCACGATCACCGGCAGGGGCTTGCCGTCCTTGCCGCTGACGCCTTCGAGAAACACGCAGCGGGCACCGTCGTCCACCACCAGCAGCCCCGACGCCTCCAGATCGGCAACGACGCCCTCCAGGTAGGGGTTGTAGAAGGATTCACCGCGCTCGCTGAGGCGAATGTCGAGCCGGTCGTAGATCTTCTGAAACTCACGGCGACTCTGATCGCAGAGCAGGCCCCAGGCCTTGAGCGTCACCGGATCACCGCCCTGCAGCTTCACCACCTCTTCGCGAGAGGTGGTTTGGAAGGCTTCGTCGTCGTCGAAACGCTGCTTGGCCTGGCGGTAAAAGGCCACCAGATCGCCCAGATCCACGGCATCGGCCGTGTTGAGCGCTTCGGGCGCCACCTGCTTGAGATGGGTGATCAGCATCCCGAACTGGGTACCCCAGTCGCCCACGTGATTGAGCCGCAGCACCGGATGGCCGCGGAACTCCAGCACCCGCGCCAGCGAGTCGCCAATGATCGTGGAGCGCAGGTGCCCCACATGCATCTCCTTGGCGATGTTGGGGCTGGAGAAATCCACCACCACCGGCGCCCCCAGCTCCACATCCGGCACCCCAAGGCGCTGATCCCCGAGCCGGGCCTGCACCTCCGCCGCCAACCGTTCGGGGTTCAGGCTGATGTTGATGAAGCCAGGGCCGGCGATTTGCGGCTCCAGGCAGAGCTCCTGAAAGCCCGGGTCCTGCTGGAGCTGCGCCACCACCGCCTCGGCAATGGCACGGGGCGGCTGGCCCAGGGGCTTCGCCAGCGGCAGCGCCCCATTGGCCTGAAAATCACCAAACTCCGGCTTGCTGGCCGGTGCCAGCTGCGGATCGAGGCGGCGGCCCTCCGCCTGAGCCACGGCTGCCGCTTCCGGAAAGGCGCGCTCCATCGCCGAGCGCAGCTGGGCGTTCAGGGTTTCGGCGATGCGCAGCATGAACGTCTGAAGCCGCGGAGGCGGGATGTCTGTTCCCGATCATCTCTCCCAGCCCGGGGCTAGCCCTCGAAGCGCATGCTCAGATCCAGCCAGCGGCTGCGGGTCACCGGTGCGCTGGTGGAAATCAGATCGATGCCTGTGGCGGCGTAGGCGCGCAACTGCTCGGGCTGCACACCGGAAGCCTCCAGCACCACCGGGGCGCCAGCGGCGCGGCGCAACTGGGGGATCAGCAGCTGCAGCTCCTCAGGGCTGAATTCATCGAGCAGCACGCCATCGGCGCCGGCCGCCACGGCCTGCTCCGCCTGCTCAGCGGTTTCCGCCTCCACGATCACGCGCGCTGGCCAGGGTGCTGCCGCGCGCACAGCGGTCACCGCCTGGGCCACCCCGCCGGCCCAGGCCAGATGGTTTTCCTTGAGCATGGCGGCATCGTCGAGCCCCAGCCGGTGGTTGGTGCCGCCGCCGCAGCGCACGGCGTATTTCTCGAGCACGCGCAGGCCAGGGGTGGTTTTGCGGGTGTCGGCCAGCTGCACGCCGGTGCCATCCAGCTCCGCCACCAGCGCCGCCGTAGCGGTGGCAATGCCCGAAAGCCGCATCGCCAGGTTGAGGGCCGTGCGCTCCACCGCCACCAGCGCCACTGCGGTGCCGCGCAACTCCAGCAGCCGCTGCCCCGGCGTCACCGCAGCCCCTTCGGCCACCAGCAACCTCACCTGGCCCCGGGGATCCAGGAGCTGCAGCAGCGGCTCCAGCAACACACCGCCGCAGAAGCGCCCCTCGGCCTTGGCGAGCCAATGGGCAGCGCCCGCACACCCCTGCAGGGCCGCGGCACTGAGATCGCCGCGGCCGATGTCTTCCATCAGCCAGGCCTCGAGCTGGCGGCGGAGCTGGGGCGTGATCAACAGATCGGGCATGGCCGCAGTCTGCCGCTGCCGGCCACCGCTCACTTGCCGATGCAGAAGCGAGAAAACACGCGATCGAGCACGGCTTCGCTCACCTCTTCACCGGTGATCTCCCCCAACGCGCGAACCGCAGCGCGCAGGTCAATGGTCCAGAAGTCCCAGGGGAGGTGCTGGCGGGCGGCCTCGAGGCTGGCGGTGAGCCCAGCGGCCGCTGCGGCGGCCAGATCCTGCTGGCGGCGGTTTAACGCCAGCTGCAGGCCCTGGGGATCGCTATGGCCGCAGCGGGCCAGCAACTGCGCCACCAGCTCCTGCTCACCCTCACCCGTGAGCGCACTGATGCACACATCCGCCGGGGAGGGCGCTGCAGTGGCCAGCGGAGAACCTTGATCCACCTTGTTGCCCACCAACAGCAGCGGCACCGCCTCGGGCACCAGATCGCGCAGCTGCTGATCCTCCGCACACCAGCCCGCGGAGAGATCAAACAGCAACAGCACCGCATCCGCTGCCTGCAGGGCGGCATGGCTGCGCTCGATGCCGATCTGCTCCACCCGGTCGCTGGTGGCGCGGATCCCGGCGGTGTCGAGCAGGGTGAGCGGCACCCCCTGCAGCACCAGTTCGCTCTCCACCAGATCACGGGTGGTGCCGGGCAGATCGGTCACGATCGCCCGCTCGCTGCAGCTGAGCCGGTTGAGCAAGCTGGATTTGCCCACATTCGGGCGGCCCACGATCGCCACCCGCAAGCCGTCGCGCAGCAGCTGACCGCGCTGGCCATCGGCCACCAGCTGCGCCAGCTCAGCTCGCACGGCTGCCAGCGCTTGCGCCACAGCGTCGCCATCGAGAGGGGGCAAATCCTCTTCAAAGTCCACCCGGGCCTCCAGCTCCGCCAGCTGATCGAGCAACCGCTCCCGCAGGGCCGCGATCCGGGCCTGCAAGCCGCCATCGAGGCCGGCCATCGCCAGCTGGGCGGCCCGGCGGCTGCGGGCCGTCACCAGCTCACTGATCGCCTCAGCGCGCGTGAGATCCAGGCGGCCATTCAGAAAGGCCCGCTGGCTGAATTCACCGGGCAAGGCGCGGCGGGCCCCACTGGCGAGCACCAGCTCCAGCACCCGCTGCACGCAGATCAGACCGCCATGGCAATGCAGCTCCACCACCGTTTCGCGAGTGAAGCTGCGGGGGCCGCGCATCAACAGCAGCAGGGCTTCATCCACCCGCTCGCAGCTGTCGGGATCGCACACATGGCCGTAGAGCACCCGGTGGCTCTCCCAGGGCTGCTCACCTGGGGCCACGAACAGCCGGCGGCCGATCGCCTCAGCCTGGGGCCCGGAGACCCGCACGATCGCCACGCTGCCCTCACCGGGGGCAATGGCCGTGGCCACAGCAGCAATGGTGTCGTCTGGCAAGGGCGGAGGCAGGCGATGCCTCCAGTGTCCCCCGGGGCTCAGGCCAGGGGGAAGCCGGGGCAGACCATCAGATCAATGTGGCCGCCGCTGGGATGGCGCCACTCGCGGAACTCCTCGCTGAGGGCCCGATACGCCTGGGTCTGCTGCTGATGCTCCAGCGAAACCAACCGCTGATGCACCAGATCCAGCGTGTCGTCGATCAGTTGAGCAGCCTGTTCAGAGGTCATGGCCAAGGCAGCAGGTTCGACCCGTCGTAGGCAGGCCAACGCACCAGGGCTGTAGTGCACGCCACCAGCACCAGGTTGTGTTGGCGGATCAGAACGCTGCGCTCAGGAACCGATACCGGTGCGGGCGATGTCGAGCACATCGGCCATCGAGCGGATCTGGTCCATGGTGTCGCGCAGCTGATGGGCGCTCTGCAGCTCCACCCGCAGATCGATGCGGGCGGGCTTGCCGGGGTTGGTGCGCACCCGCGCATCGCTCACGTTGATGCGGTGATCGGAGAGTCGCGTGAGGATGTCTTTGAGCACGCCGACGCGATCGAGCACCTCGATCCGCAGCTGCACGGGATACCGGCGGCGCAGCGCCTCGGCGGCCTGGGGGTTCCACTGCACTGGCAGGCGCCGTTCCACCGGCACCGCGCCGAGGTTGGAGCAGTCCTGACGGTGAATCGTGATGCCGTGGTTGCCAAGGGCCACGGTGCCCACGATCGCTTCACCGGGCAGCGGGCTGCAGCAGCCGCCCAGCCGGTATTCGAGACCCTCCAGCCCCAGGATCGGGCTGGCCTCCCCATGGGTGCTGAGCGGCACCACGGGGGCGGCCACCGCTTGAGCCTCCACCTTGCGGGCCAGCTCCTCGTTGCTGAGCACCGGCTGGGCCTCGGCGGAGGCAAGCCGCAGCTCCTCTCGCAGGCGGTTGAGCACCTGATGCAGGGTGACGCCACCAAAGCCGATGGCGGCCAGCAGGTCTTCGGTGGTCACCAGATTGCAGCGACGGGCCACCTTGGCCATCGCCTCGCCGTTGAGCAGGGCGTCGAAGCCGTCGCGGCCCAGCTCCCGCTCGAGCATCGCCATGCCGCGGTGGATGTTGTCCTCGCGGTGGCTTTTCTTGTACCACTGACGGATGCGATTTCTGGCCGTGGGGGTGGCCACGAAATTGAGCCAGTCGAGGCTGGGGTGCGCCGATTTGGAGATCACCACCTGCACAAAGTCGCCGTTCTGCAGCGGCGTGGCGAGCGGGGAGAGACGATCGTTGATGCGCACGCCCTGGCAGTGATTGCCCACCTCGGAGTGGATGCGATAGGCGAAATCCACGGCGGTGGATCCCTTGCGCAACCCCACCACATCACCCTTGGGGGTGAACACGAACACCTCCTCATCGAAGAGGTCTTCCTTGATCGAGCGCAGGAAGTCGTTGCTGTCCTCGCCAACGCCATCGTTCTGCCAATCCACCAGCTGCCGCAGCCAGTTGAAGCGCTCGGCATCGGCACCGATGGCGGCAGGCGAGCCGCCCTCCTTGTATTTCCAGTGGGCGGCAATACCGAACTCCGCCACGCGGTGCATCTCAGCGGTGCGGATCTGCACTTCGATCGGCCGATGCCTACCGATCACCGCCGTGTGCAGCGATTGGTAGCCGTTGGGCTTGGGCAGACCGATGTAGTCCTTGAAGCGGCCGGGGATCGGGCGGAAGGTGTCGTGCACCACCGCCAGGGCGCGGTAACAGCTTTCGAGATTGGGGCAGATGATCCGCAGGGCGGCCACGTCGTAGATCTCGTGGAACGCCTTCTGCTGGCGCTGCATCTTGCTCCAGATGCCGTAGAGGTGTTTGGGCCGCCCGCTCACCTCGCAGTCGGATAAGCCAACAGACGCGAGCCGATCGCGCAGCAATTGCACGGTGACGCCGAGCCGCTCCTCGCGATCGCTGCGCTTGCTCGCCACCTGCTGCTGCACATCCCGGTAGGCCTCGGGCTCGAGGATCTTGAAGGCCAGGTCTTCCAGTTCCCACTTGAAGCGGCCGATGCCGAGGCGATTGGCGAGCGGGCCGTAGATCTCGCGGGTTTCGCGGGCGATGCGCTGCTGCTTCTCCGGCTTGAGCGCGCCGAGGGTGCGCATGTTGTGGAGCCGGTCCGCCAGCTTCACCAGCACCACCCGGATGTCGCTGGCCATGGCCAGAAACATGCGCCGCAGGTTTTCGGCCTGGGCCTCGGTTTTGTTGGTGAAGTGGATGCCGCCGAGCTTGGTCACCCCCTCCACTAGGCCGCGCACCTCCACGCCGAAGTGCTGCTCGATCTCCTCGGGAGTGACGTCCGTGTCCTCCACCACGTCGTGGAGGAAGCCGGCAGCAATCACGCCGGCGCTGGCGCCGATATCGCGCAATAGATCGGCCACCGCAACCGGATGGCAGATGTAGGGCTCGCCGCTGGCCCGCACCTGGCCGTCGTGCAGCTGGAAGGCGAAATGAAACGCCGCGGCCAGCAGGCCTTCGGCATCGGTGGGGCAGCTGTCGCCCACCCCGGGGGGCACATGCTCGATGCAGCGGCAGAGCCACTCAGGCAGCTGCATGCCGTAATCCGCTGGGCCGTGGATCGAGCGCAAACCCAGAGGCGGGACCGCAGGCGAAAGCGCAGGAGATGTCGCGTCCGGGGCTGCCGCTGCCGCTGTGCCGGTCACCGCCTGGAGCATGACGCCCTGCCGTTACGTCCATCGTATGCAGCAGCTGAAACAAACCGGCCCCGGGTGCGGGTTTGCAGGCGAAGCCGCTGCCAACCTGAACGCCAGACCCGCCGCCGCGCCCGCCATGGCTGCACGCCAGACCTCCGGCCCGGTGCTGCAGCTCGATCAACTGGTGGTGCGCTACCCCGGCAGCAGCGCCGACACCCTGGCCGGCCTCAGCCTCAGCCTCAACCCCGGCGAGCGCCTGGCCCTGGTGGGCCCATCGGGTTGCGGCAAGAGCACCGTGGCGCGGGCGGTGCTGCAGCTGCTGCCGCAGGGGAGCGCCTGCAGCGGCGGCTTGCAGCTCTGCGGCCAGGATCCGCGGCAGCTGCGGCGCAGCGCCCTGCGGCAGCTGCGGGGTGAAGCGGTGGGCCTGGTGTTCCAGGACCCGATGACGCGGCTCAACCCGCTGCTGAGCATCGGCGAACACCTGGCCGACACCCTGGCCCAACACCGCCCCAGCTGGAAGCGCCATCAGGTGAGGCTGCGGGCGGAGATGCTGCTGGAACGGGTGGGGATCCACGCCGATCGCTTCAGCAGCTACCCCCACGAATTCAGCGGTGGCATGCGCCAGCGCCTGGCGATCGCCCTGGCCATGGCCCTGGAGCCGGCCCTGGTGATCGCCGATGAACCCACCACGAGCCTGGATGTAGCCGTGGCCGGGCAGGTGATGGATGAGCTCTGCCGGCTGTGCGAGGAAGCGGGCAGCGCCCTGCTGCTGATCAGCCACGACCTGGCCATGGCCGGCCGCTGGTGCCAGCAGATCGGCGTGTTGGAGCACGGCCGATTGGTGGAACAGGCTCCGGCCACCCAGCTGCTCACGGCGCCGCGCTCCGGCCTGGCCCAGCGGCTGGTGGGGGCCGCCCGCGCCCGTGAGGGCACCGCCACCCCCAGCGCCACGGCCGAGGCACCGCTGCTGCTGGAACTGGACGATCTGCGCTGCTGGCACCCTCTCCCCGGCCTGCCCTGGCAGCGGCGCTGGTATCGCGCCGTGGATGGCGTGAGCCTGCAGCTGCGGCAGGGGGAAACCGTGGGGGTGGTGGGGGCCTCCGGCTGCGGCAAGAGCACCCTCTGCCGGGCCCTGATGGGGCTGGCGCCGGTGCGCGGCGGGGCGGTGAGGCTGCAGGGGCAGGATTTGCGGCGCCTGCGGGGCGAAGCGCTGCGGCGGGCGCGGCGGCGCATTCAGATAGTGTTTCAGGACCCACTGGCCTGCCTCAACCCGGTGATGACGGTGGTGGATGCCATCGCCGATCCCCTGCTGATCCATGGGCTGGCGAGCCGCGCCGCGGCCCGGGAACGGGCCCGCGAACTCCTGGCCGCCGTGGGGCTGAACCCAGCTGAGGCCTTCGCCAACCGGCTGCCCCGCCAGCTCTCCGGCGGCCAACAACAGCGGGTGGCGATCGCCCGGGCCCTGGTGCTGCAGCCGCAGGTGCTGCTCTGCGATGAGAGCGTGAGCATGCTCGACGCCGAGATCCAGGCGGAGGTGCTGCAGCTGCTGCGCGGACTCCAGGAGCAGCTGGGGCTGGGGCTGATCTTCGTGACCCACGACCTCGCCGTGGCCAGCGGCTTCTGCCAGCGGGTGATCGTGCTCGATGGCGGCCGCATCGTGGAGCAGGGCCCTGGCGACCAACTGCTGGCCCAGCCCCGGGCGCCGATCACCCGCACGCTGGTGGAAGCCTGCCCGCGGCTGCCTCAGCCAGCCAGCTCCCACCACTGAGGCTTCATGAAGTAGTCCTCGTCCTCGTTCTCCACGAGGACGCCATCGCGGTGGCTCACCAGATCACCGGCGCGCACCTCGAAGCCGGCCTGGCGGGCGATCGCCGCCACGGCATCGGCATCGGCGGCAGCAGTGGAGGAGAGCTGCTGCTGCAGGGCTGGGTCCTGACGCACCGCCGTGATGAAGGCCTGCAGGCTGTGCTCGGCCATGGACAAGGCCTCCGGTGGAAACGACATCCCAGTCTGGGTGCGGCGGCGGAGCACGGCCAGCAGCTTCTCGAACACCTCCGGTAGCGGTGCCTCAAACAGCATCCGCTCGCGGCTGATCGGGTGATCCAGGCCCAGCTGAAAGGCGTGCAGCGCCTGGCCGCGCAGGGCCAGCGGCAGCTTGCGGCAGCGGGAATACACAGGGTCGCCCACGATCGGATGGCCGATGTGGGCGCAGTGCACTCGGATCTGGTGGGTGCGGCCGGTGTCGAGCTTGAAGCGCATCAGCGAGTAGTCGCCGAGTCGCTCCAGCAGGGTCCAGTGGGTGCAGGCATGGCGGCCGCTGTCGTCGTGCACCACGGCGTACTTCTTGCGATCGGCAGGGTGTCGGCCGATGGCGCCCACGATCGTGCCGTGCTCGGCGACGGGCACACCGTGCACCACCGCCAAATACTCGCGGGAGGCGATGCGCTTCTGGATCTGCACCTGCAGCTTCACCAGCGCCTCCTGGCTCTTGGCCACCACGATGCAACCGGTGGTGTCCTTATCGAGGCGATGCACGATGCCGGGCCGCAGCTTGCCGCTGATCCCGGGTAGATCCGGGCAGTGGTGGAGAAGCCCATTCACCAGGGTGCCGTCCTTGTTGCCGGGGGCCGGGTGCACGGTGAGGCCGGCGGGCTTGTTGAGCACGATCAGATGCTCGTCCTCAAACAGCACATCCAGGGGGATCTCCTGGGGTAGCAGGTAGGGCAACGGCTCCGGCGGCGGCATCCACAGCTCCACCGTGTCGCTCTGGCGCAGGGGCGTTTTGGCCCGGCCCGTGACGCCATTCACCCGCACATAGCCGGCCTCGATGAACTTCTGGATACGGGCGCGGCTCTGCTCGGGGCGCTGGGCCACCAGCCAGCGGTCGAGGCGCATCGGCAGGGGCTTGGGATAGCTGAGGGTGACGAGCTCGCCCTGGCCTTCACCGAATCCGCTCACGGCAGCTCCAGGACCAGGGGGCCCAGCATGCCCCGCCGGAAATCATCGAGAAACCGCTGGGCCATGCGGGCGGTGTCGCCGCTGGTGTGGCGCTCCGCCGCGGCCCGCAGCCAGCCATCCGCGTCTGGGCGCAACGCTGCAGGCACACCACCCAGCGAAGCCGCGCCCGCAGACAACTCTCCAGGGTTCTGTACAGCCTGTACGGAACCCTGGGCCTTCGCGATGGAGTGATCCGCAGCTGGCCCGCGCTCCAAAGCGGAGCTCTGATCCAAGGCCTGAACCGGCACGCCGTAGCGGCTCTCCAGCAAGCCCGGCTTCACGCCGGAGGCGGCCGCAGCCTCCAGGCCCGCCAGCATCTGCACAAACGCCATCGCCACCGCTTCACCGTCGTAGGCGGCCTGGCCGATGTCGTCGCAGAGGGCCAGGCGCAGCGCCGCCAGCTGGTCGTCGAGCCGCGGCGGCAGCACCCCCGGCGCATCCAGCAGATCCAGGTCTTGCCCCAGGCGCACCCAGCGCAGGCTGCGGGTGACGCCGGCGCGGCGGGCGCTGTCCACCACTTTCTGGCGCACCAGGCGGTTGATCAGGGCCGACTTGCCCACATTCGGGAAGCCGAGCATCAGGGCACGCACCGGCCGGGGCCGCATCCCCCGCGAGCGCCGGCGTTCATTCAGGGCATCGCCGGCGCGGATGGCCGCCTGCTGCAGCTGCTTCACGCCGGTGCCGGCTTTGGCATCGCTCCACCAGGGGGTCTGGCCCTGGGCGCGGAACCAGGCATCCCAGGCCTCGCGGGCCGCCACCGGGATCATGTCGCGCCGGTTGAGCACCAGCAGGTGTTGCTTGCCGGAGATCCAGCGCTGCAGGCGAGGGTGGCCGGTGGCGGTGGGAATACGCGCATCGCGCACCTCAATCACCAGATCCACCTTGGCGAGGTTGTCGGTGAGCGAGCGCTCCGCCTTGGCGATATGGCCCGGATACCACTGGATCGCCGGAGCGGCAGAGCTCAGCAACTCAGTCACGGAACCACCAACACAGGGCAGGGCGCCAGCTGGATCACGCGCGAGGCGGTGCTGGGCGCTTCATCAGCCTCCAGCGTGAGCCCCCGGGTGCCCATCACGATCACATCGGCATTGATTTCATCGGCCACATCGCAGATCACAAAGGCGGGCTTGCCCTCCCGCTCGATCACCTCGCAGCTCACCCCCTGCTCCTGAAACCGGCTGCGGGCCTGCTCCAGCAGCTCAGCCACGGCGGTGGGATCGTCCTGCCCGGGCTCCACCACCGAGAGCACCACCAAGCGGCTGTCGTGCTGCTGGGCCAACTTCAGCGCCGTGGCGGCGGTTTCAGCCGCCTGGCGGCTGCGATCAATCGGGAAGAGAACGATCTCAAACATGGCCGTTGGGCCGGTGCTTCCTCTGTTTAGCGCCACCCAGCGCCGCGGCCAGGCCAGACCCCGTTGTGGGTTTCCCCCTTGACCGGCCCGCTAAATTCGCCCGACCCTTCTTTTGCTTGACGCCATGGCGAAGCGCTCCCTGGCCAGCCTCTCCGCTGATGAACTGCGCGGTAAGCGCGTGCTGGTTCGGGTCGACTTCAACGTGCCCCTCAACGATGCCGGCGCCATCACCGATGACACCCGCATCCGCGCTGCCCTGCCCACCATCAACGACCTCACCGGCAAGGGCGCCAAGGTGATCCTCTCGGCCCACT
>VGPW01000040.1 GCA_016882545.1 Cyanobacteria bacterium M_surface_10_m2_179
CGGCGTCCTTCATCTTGCGGATGCCTTCGGCCACGGAAGCGCCAGGCACGCCCAGAGCCAGGTAGGTCTCACGCAGGCCGTTCAGGCAGCGGTCTTCCAGCACGGAAGCGTCGCCGGTGAACACGGCGTAGGTGATGTAGCGGAGCACGATCTCCATGTCGCGCAGGCAAGCAGCCATGCGACGGTGGGTGTAAGCGTTGCCACCGGGGGCGATCAGAGCAGGCTGCTGATCGAAGAGATCGCGAGCAGCGTTGGTGACGATCTTGGAAGCGTTGGAGGTGATGCGGTTGACGGAATCCATCCGCTTGTTGCTCTCGGCCACCATGGCGGAGAGAGCATCAATTTGACCGCCATTCAGGAATTCGCCGCGGGCATCAGCCTGGGCAACAACCTTGGTGAAGGCGTCGAACATGAAGAACTGTGTTCTTGAGTTCAGGAATCTAGAAAGCGGCCTGTTGAGCCCGCGAGCGTGCCGTCATGAAGCTGTTGCTTGGATCCCTGGCGGCCCTGGCCCTGGGCACCGCCGCCCGCGCTGAGTTGCCCCCCTGGGTGTATGGCCAGGAGCAGCGGCAGGCTCCCTACGCGCTTGAGCTGCTGGTGCGCAACGTGCGCCGGGAGGCCGATCGGCTGCGCGTGCAGGCCCAGGTGGTGCAGGTGAAGCGTCAGCCCCAGAAGGCGCGGCTCCAGCGCGGCGATCAGATCACCGTGGCCTATCCAGTGGCGCCGCAGCTCCCGGCCGGTTGGGTGGGTCCGGCGCCGATCCCCACCCTCAGGCTCGGCGAGCAACGGCCGGCCTGGCTCAGTCTCGATCCCTCCGGCCGCGGCGTGTTTCAGCCGGCCGCCGGCGGCCGCTCCTTTGGCCCCTCCCTGGAAGCGGTGCACGATCCAGGGTCGTAGCGCCCGCGGCTTGCCTACGGTTCGCCCAACGCGATGCAGGCCCGAACCCACGATGCAGGAGCTGGTGCAGGCCTATTACGGCCAGGAGCTGCAGAGCAGCAACGACCTCAAAACCAGCGCCTGCTGTGATGCCGATGCGGTGCCCGGCTGGTTGAAGCCGCTGCTGGCCAAGGTGCATCCGGAGGTGAGCAGCCGCTACTACGGCTGTGGCCTGGTGTGCCCGCCGTTGCTGGAGGGGTGCCGCATCCTCGATCTGGGCAGCGGCAGCGGCCGGGATGTGTATCTGCTGGCCCAACTGGTGGGTGCCAGCGGTGAGGTGGTGGGGGTGGATATGACCCCCGAGCAGCTCGCGGTGGCACGCCGCCATCAGGCCTTTCATGCCGAGCAGTTCGGCACCGCCAATGTGCGGTTTCTGGAGGGGCGGATTGAGCGGCTGGAGGAGCTCGATCTGGAGCCCGCCAGCTTCGATGTGATCGTGAGCAATTGCGTGCTCAACCTCTCCACCGATAAGCCGGCGGTGCTGCGCGGGGCGCAGCGGCTGCTGAAGCCCGGCGGTGAGTTCTATTTCTCGGATGTGTATGCCGATCGCCGCCTGCCGGCAGCGGTGCAGAGCCATCCGGTGCTCTACGGCGAGTGCCTCGGTGGGGCCCTCTACTGGAACGACTTTCTGCGCCTGGCCCGGGCTGCCGGCTTCTGTGATCCGCGCCTGGTGAGCGATCGCCCCCTGGAGATCACCGAACCCTCGCTGGCCGCCCTGGTGGGCGAGGCCCGCTTCTATTCAGCCACCTACCGCCTGTTCAACATCCCCGAGCTCGAGGATGCCTGCGAAGACCACGGCCAGGCGGTGATCTATCGGGGCACGATTGCCGAAGCCCCCACCCGCTTGGTGTTCGACAAGCACCACAGCATCGAGGCGGGGCGCGTGTTCCCGGTGTGCGGCAACACCTATCGGATGCTGCAGCAAACCCGCTTCGCGCCGCATTTCCAGTTCATCGGCGATTTCAAGCGCCACTACGGCCTGTTTGAAGGCTGCGGCAGCGCGATCCCGTTTGATCGCACCACCACAGCTGCCACCGCCGCCGCCAGTTGTTGCTGAAGCGGTGCGCGGCCCTCAGCCGAAGAAGCCCTTGCTGGTGAGCCACAGCCCCAGGGCCAGCATCGGCACAAACACCGCACCAGCGATCTGAAGCTTGATCACAGCGCCCGATCGGCTTGCTGCGGGCGCGGCTGCCGACTTGGGTTTGGATTTGGATTTGGCCATGGCTTCAGCGGTGCTCGATCAGATCGGTGGCCGAGTAGCGCACCTTGGCGAGGTTGGCGTAGTTGTCGGCGCTGCTGCGGTGGCCGCACGCGCACACCACACAGCTTTGGTAGTCGCCGTTCTCCAAGCCCAGGATGCGGTCGTAATCGGGGGGGCTGAAGCCTTCGATCGCGCAGGTGTCCACCCCCAGCAGCGCTGCACTGGTGAGCAGGTTGCCCAGGGCGATGTACACCTGATTGGAGGCCCACTGGCCGATGATCTGGCTGCGGGGCCCGTCGATCAGATCCACCTGGATCATCTGGCGGTAGCCAGCGAGCGTGCTGGCGTTGATGCCGCGGGTGGTGGCGATGGCCTCGATCAAGCGATCGGCATCGGCGGCGGTCACGGTGCGCTTCTTGAGCAGCACCACCAGGTGGGAGCAGTCGGTGATCTGGCTCTGGTTCCAGGAGTGCGGCCGCAGCTCGGCGCGGATCGCCGCATCGGTGATCACCAGAAACCTCCAGGGCTGCAGGCCATAGCTGGAGGCCGTGAGCAGCAGCGATTCCTCCAGGGCCGCCCAGGTGGCTGGCTCGATCGGGAGGTTGGGGTCAAACGTTTTGGTGGCGTAACGCCACTGCAGCGCTTGGAGCAGCGTGTCGGTGTTGGCAGCCATGCCGGAGGGGATCTGTGGCCCGATTCTCCGTGTTGGTTGGACCGTGATGCGAAACAGGGATGCGAAAAACCCCGGCTTGCGCCGGGGCGGGGGGTGTGAGGAATGGTGCATCTCGGTGAGCTGCCCATTGCCGCCGGCTTGGAGCAGTGGGGCGCTGGTGGCCGCGTCCACACCTCGGCGGTAGTTCATCCCTAGCAACGCTGGCGCTATTGCGCCACCACCAGCGTTGTGGTGCCGCTGCGACGCAGGAGCTCCGCCAGGGTTTGCATGTCGCGGGTGCGGATCAGGCCGATGCAGCCGGCGGTGCCGCTGTTCCAGTTGAGGCCGGCGCTGGGGTCGAGATGGATGCCCAGCACCCGCCGGCCGGTGGGGAACTGCGGTTCGATGCCGATCCAGATCGGGCCCAGTTCGCGCGGATCACCCAGGCCGAGGCGTTCGATCGCTCCCAGCCGATAGCGCCCCACGGGGAGCGGTGCCTCGCTGCCCATCTGATCGCGGTTGGCCAACTGCCGGTCGGCGCGGCCACTCACCGCTTCGAAATGCCGCTCGGGTTCGCCGGGAATGTCGAGGCGAAGGTCCCAGATCGGATCGCCCGTGCGGGGCAGCCGCCGCAGTGTGCGCTCCAGCGTGAGCAGCGGCTGCAGGGTGGTGGCTGCGAGCAGCAGGGGCAGAACCATCGGGCATTGCCAGCGCGGGCTGACGGCACCTAAACGGCATTCTTTTCTGCTGGTGAATCGAAATCCGCTTTCGCAGTTGGCACCCCAACGGCTGGTTCAAGCGGCGGTGCGGCCGAGCGTGAGCAGGCAGAGGCCAGCGATGATCACAGTGATCTGATAGGTGAGATCCACCCGGTTGATCCGCGCCATCACGGCCTCTTGCTGCTGCTGCGGGGCGCGCGCGATCAGATTGGTGCCCCACACAAACAACCAAAACTCCGCCGTGGCTGCCACATAGCCGAAGAGATAGAGCTTGTCGAGAAAGGTGAGGTAATCGAGCGGTGGTAATCCTGCGTGGGCGTTGCCCTGCAGAAACACCAGCGTGAGCAGGGCCGTGGAAGGAATGGCGAGGCGCAGGTCGTTGAGATTGCCCTCCAGATTGGGCACCAGCAGCAGGATCACCATCACCGCCAACCAGGGCAGCACAAAGCGGTAAAACGCCGCCCAGCCATTGGTGCGGTAGGTGAGCTCAAAGGTGGCGATGCTGTAATCGCCGGCATCGGTGATTCCCTCCTCGCCAAAGGAGGTGGTGTAGGCGTGAATGGCGCTGCTGCTCTGCTCGCCCAGCTTGCGGTAGCCATTGAGGTTCACCGAATCACCGGGCAGCTCGCGGTTGTTGGCCTGCGGGATCAGCACCACTCCCGCTTCTCCCATCGAAAAGGCAGAGGGCCTCACTTCAATGCTGATGGGGAGTTCGAGGCTTTCGAAGGGGAAGTTCCGCAGGTTTTGCTGGTCGTCGTAAAACTTGCTGGAGAAGCGGAACAGTTGTAGGTAGCGCCCGCCCGGGAGTTGTTTGGGTTCGTTGCCATCGGCTTCGATGCGGGAGTCGTAGCTCTGCACCTGATTGGTGAGCTCCACCAGCTCGCTGATCGGGATCTGGTTGCTGTCGATCAGCTGCTGAATGCTCTGGGGCCACTTCAACCAGAACCAGCCATCGGCGGAGAAGGTTTTGTCTTTGAGCGAGAGGTTGTAGATGGTTTTGATGTGCATCCCCACCTCGATCTGCCGCTCCGGGCTCACCGCCTGGGCGGGCTTGAGCTGGGGGCCGTGGCCTTCCGGGGTGCCCAGGCTGGTGAGGCTGAAAATCAGCACCACCACCAAGGCGATGGCGCCCGCCAGCCACGACCGTTTCAGCTGCATCGCTCCGTGGCCAAGCCGTCCCCAGGCTACGGGCGGTACTGATGTGCTGACAGAGGCGCTTCCCGGCAGCCGCTTCCGGTGACGATGACGGCACGTAAAGGGGACGGATGCCATGACCGAAGCGAAGCGACCGATGGGCTGGCTCAAAAAGTTGGTTCCCTCGGCCCTGCGTTCCGGTCGCACCCAGACCGATCGCCAGGCCGCCGAGCTGGCTGAGGCCGCCACCCCCGCCCTGCAGGCACCGGCCCACACCCATGTGGTGTTTTTGCCCCGCGATCCCCAGTGGGCCTATTGCTTCTGGTCGATCAGCGACGACGACCGCCAGAAGGCCCGCCTGGCCGGCGCCACCAGCCTTTGCCTGCGGGTGGCCGACGTGACCGGTTTGGGCGGCGACCAATCCCATCCCCACGCCCTACAGGAGCTGGTGGTGGATAACCACGCCACCGAATGGTTCCTGCCGGTGCCCGTGGATGGCCGCGACTACCGCGTGGAGCTGGGCTTCCGGCTGCGCAACGGCGGCTGGTATTCCCTGGCGTTTTCGGCGGTGGCCCAGGTGCCGGCGCTGGAGCCGAGCCAGCGGGTGGCCGATGCCTTTGTGCCCTTCAGCCTCGATCAGCCCCAGGCGTTTGCCACACCCGAGGTGAGCACCGGCGGTGGTGTGCCCCACGAGCAGGTGTATCAGATCGCCACCTCCTCAGCGGTGCGCAGCCGTCGCATCGGTTCGGAGGTGCTGCATGAATTCGATGCGGCTGGTCAGCAGGGGCTGCTCAATGATTCCGGCGCGGGCCTGTGGGCGAGCGGCCGCAGCGAATCCGGCAGCGGCCTGGTGCGGCAGCGCTCCTTCTGGCTGGTAGCCGATGCCGAGCTGATCGTTTACGGTGCCACCGATCCCAGCGCCAGCCTGTTCATCGGCGATCAGCAGGTGGCCCTCTCCGCCGATGGCACCTTCCGGGTGCATGTGCCCTTCCGGGATGGCCAGCAGCTGTATCCGATCCGTGCGGTGGCGGCCGATGGAGAGCAGGAGCGCTCGATCCGTTTGGAATTCGAGCGCCGCACCCCCGAGGCTCGGGTGAACAGCCGCGAAGAGGCCGTGGCTGAGTGGTTCTGAGGCCTCAGCCTCAGCCCACCTCCACCGCCTGGGCGATCCGCTGGAACATGTAACCCATGCCCCGAGCTGTGAGGATCAGTTCGGGGTTTTCGGGGTCGTGCTCGAGCTTGGCCCGCAGCCGTGAGATGTGCACGTCCACCACACGGCTGTCGGAGGAGCGCTCGGGCTTGTAGCCCCACACCTTCTCGAGCATGTCGAGCCGGCTGATCGGTTCGCCCGAGCGGCTGATCAGCAGTTCCAGCAGGTTGAACTCCATGCCGGTGAGGCGGATGCGCTCATCGTTGCGGAAAGCCTGGCGGCGGTTGAAGTCCACGCTCAGGTCGCCCACCACCACCACATGGGCGGCTCGGCCGTTGCCTGCGCTGCCGCCAGCCTGGATCGAGCTGGCCCGGCGCATCACGCAGCGGATGCGGGCCTCCAGCTCCTTGGGGCTGAACGGTTTCACCATGTAGTCGTCGGCGCCGAGCTGCAGGCCGGTGATCCGGTCGGCCACATCGCCGAGGGCGGTGAGCAGGATGATCGGCACCTCCGATTGGGCCCGAATCCGCTCCACCACGGCAAAGCCGTCGAGCTCGGGCATCATCACGTCGAGCACCACCAGATCGGGTGCGAAGCCGCGGAACAACTCCAGGGCTTCGGCGCCATTGCTGGCGGCCAACACCTGGTGGCCCTGCATCGCCAGGCGTGTTTCCAGGATCCGGCGGATGTTGGCCTCGTCGTCGGCCACCAGGATTTTCAGGCCTTCTGCAGCGCTGGTTTCATTCGTCTGGCTCATCAACACCCCACCCGGTTTCCCGAAGTTTCACCGCCGGGGGGCCGGAATGTCCGCTCTTTGCAGCAGGAACGTGGCGACTGTTACAAGCGTGGAACGGTTTCCCGTCATCCACAACACCCGCCCATTCAGGGCAAACCACCCAGAGTGGCCGTGGGATTTAAGGCGATACCGATGAAGGATGTGGTGTTCCGGGTGTTGCGCGATCAGCCGGGGGCCTTGGAGGCCAAGGCCGAGCAGCAGCCCCTCACGATCACGGCCACCAACCTGGAGGATCTGCAGCATGAGGCCCGGGAAGCGCTGATCCATCACTTCGGGCCGTCCCATGTGGCCTATCGCGTGCGGCTGCGCCGGCCGGTGCGGCCACGGGGATCCGCCGCCGGTGCATAGCCTGATGCGCTGCTAGCGCCACGCGAGTGTCCAAACAGGATTTCTCTACGAGCCCCCACGAGGCCTTCGGTGAAGGGCTCACCACGCGACGCCCGTGGAACACCAAGGCCCTAGCTGGCGTGGAGCGGCTCAATGGCCGGGTGGCGATGCTTGGGTTTGCCGCAGCGCTGCTGGGGGAGTGGCTCACGGGGCATGGGCCTGCGGGCCAGGTGGTGGCTCTGGTGCGCTGGTATCTCTCTTGAGCACAAAAACTTGAGCACAAAAAAGCCCCGGACGCAGGCCCGGGGCTTGTCGGTTCGGCGCGAACCGAGAGGTCAGAAACAGAACGGCAGAAACTGAGTGCGGCAGGCGGCGTAGCCATCCACCAGCGCGCCCAAACCGATCTGATGCACAATCCCGGCGCCGGTGAGACCTTCGGTGATGATGCCGATCACCAGGCCGAGCATGGCTGCGCGGCCGTTGAACAGCTCAACGCGCTTCAGCTGCTCCATGTGGATCTGCTGGCTAGCGCGGTCCGAATACCACTTGTCGTTGGCGGGAGTGTTGGTCATGGCTTCAGCCGAGACCGATCTGGGAGAGGATGCCTTGGCCGGTGAGCAGCTCGGTGCCGAGGCCGATCACGAAACCCAGCATGGCGAGACGGCCGTTCCAGGTTTCGGCGAAGCCGACGAAACCGAAGCGGGAGGTGGAGTCGGACATGAGACGTTAAGCAACGTTTCGACAATGGTAACGGATCGTGAAGGCTTTTGGGTAGGGCGTTGCCGATTCCTGGTGGGCTTGTCAGTTCGCGCACATCTGCAGCGGATGCGCTGGTGCGCAGTGGATGCACGGAGCCCTGCATCCCCAATAGCGTTCGGGTGCTGAGGTTCGCTGCAGTGGTTGAGCTGATCGATGTCAATCTGCTGATCGCCGCCTGTTGCGATCAGGCCGAGCTGGCCCAGCGCCTGGCGCCGCAGCTGCACCCCGCAGAGCTGCTCGACCGAGCGGCGGCAGCGATCGGTTGCCTGCAGCCGCGGCTGCCCGATGCCGTGCTCGATCTGGCGATGCGGGAAACGGCGCGGCGGCTCCACTGGGCTGCTGCCTGATCCCTGCAGCGTTGACACCATTGCCATCCAGGGCTAGTACAGGTGTACCTCTGGTGGTGGTGATGGCTGTCGCGTCCCCCTATGCCGTGTTCCGGGCGGCCGATCTGGGTTGGCCTGGTGTGGTGGATCGCCCCTTGGCGGAGGCGATCCACCACACCACGCCCCCGGCACCGCGCAAGCGGGCGCGGCCCTTCAACACTTTGATCCAGGGCGAACTGTTCCCCGAGGGCGCGCTGTCGATCTGAGTGGCTCAGATGATGTCGTTGCTCTCCCAGTCCATGCGGATCAGCAGATCCATGGCTTGGCGTTGGATGTCGATCTGCTGAAGCAAAAGGTGAGCGGCGCGCTTGGCCTCATCCAGTGAGGTGATGGCATCGATCTCACGCCTCACCACCTCAGTGCTGAAGGCGCGGCCCAGCTTCTGATCCATGCGTGTTGGCGCTGCAGCGGAGCATGCCAGCCTCAACCCGTGCGGGCCATCACTCTCAAGGGCTGATTTGGATTCGATGAACATCGTTCTGCTGCGCGCTGCCGATTGGATCGATGCCCACAGCGTGTTGTTGAACGATCGCCGTGCCGTTCACCTGCGCGAGGTGTTGCGGGCCAGTGTTGGCGATGTGATTCGGGTTGGTCGACTGGGTGGTGTCTGCGGCGAGGGCGTGGTGGAAGCCATTGGCCCTGAGCAGATGCAATTGCGCGTGAGCCTGGGGCAAGCACCGCCACCGCGTCATCGTTTTGATGTGGTGCTGGCCCTGCCGCGCCCCAAGATGTTGCGCCGCATCCTGCGCACGGTGGCCGAGTTTGGGGTGTCCCATCTCCACCTGATCAACACTGCGCGGGTGGAGAAGAGCTACTGGCAATCTCCCCTGCTGCGCCCTGAACGGGTGGAGGAGGCATTGATCGCCGGTTTGGAGCGGTCCCGCGACACGATCGCTCCGCAGGTGCATCTGCATCGCCGCTTCCGGCCGTTTATGGAAGATCAGCTGCAGGATCTGTGCGCGGGGCGCCCTTGCTGGATCACGGATCTGGGTGCTCCCCGCGCCCTGGGGCAGATGCCAGCGGTGCCCGCCGTGGTAATGATTGGCCCGGAAGGTGGCTTTGTGCCGTTTGAGCTGGAGTTGGCGCAGGCGGTGCAGGCGCAGCGCGTGCACCTCGGGGAACGCATCTTGAGTGTCGACACGGCCCTCCCGGCGGTGCTGGCTTGCCAGGGGTGAGCCTTGAGTTCAGTAGGGATTAGCGCTGCTTCTGTTTCGGTGGCAGCAGTTTTTGGAGTGCGGCTGCTGTTTGTTCGCAGCGGCTCCCCTGCATCAGTAGGGGTTCGTCACTCATTACTTCAATCTGCGCTTCGCCGCTGGCGCGATCGGTCCAGGCCGCCAGCAGTTTCACCCTGGCTTGATGTTCGATCCCGGTGCCAAGGCAATCGGCTGCATACACCTACTGGGAATTGGAGACCGTGGGATCAACAACCAAATCCACTTCCCTGATGCTGCTTTGCAGCAGCTGGAGAAGGCACTCTCCCTTCACCTCGGTGAACCACGTAAAGAGAGCCATTCCCTAGAAGAACCCGCCTAAAAATACAGATCAAAGGCTCTGCGCTCGAGCATGCTGAGCTGCGTCTGACGCAATTCGCAACGGTTGACTCTATAAAACAGTGAAAGTTTTGATGTTGATGTAATGAAAGCGCAAGTTTGGCTTGGTTTGGCTCTGCGCGGTTGATTGGTTGCAGTGCTGGTTGCGGCTCTCGTCAGCGCCGTGCAATCACAGCGCGGTCGATCAATTGGCCGCTGCTGTTCCAGGCGGCCACACTGAGCTCCTTGGGTGAGGCTTCGATTTCCGCGAAGCTGTAGGCGCTCACGGCCCTGGCGCTTTGGTCGGTGGGAAGGATCGGGCGCAGTGCGGCACCGCCTCCACCCACCACCAGATAGGTGATGCCATCGATCGGCCGGCTGCGTTCGTAGTTGTGCTCGTGACCGTTGATGTAGAGCTGCACCCCATAGCGCTGCATCAGAGCCCCGATCTTGCCCCTCAGATCTGAGCTGTTTCCGTAATACCCCGATGAATAGATGGGGTGATGGCCCACTACCACTTTCCACGGGGCTGTGCTGCCAGCCAGTGCGGATCGCAGCCAGCTCAGCTGCCTGGCCCAGTCGGCGTTGTTGTTGGTGTCGAGCATGAACAGCTCCAGATCACCGCGGCGCAGGTTGTAAAACCGACCCTTCATCCCGAATGGCTTGTAGGCCACCTGGGGATCGCCGTTGTCGGTGCGGATGTCGTGGTTGCCCAGCACTGCGTGGAACGGCACTTTGGCGGCCAGCAGCTCGGCATAGGGCCGCTGAAAGGTGGCGCCGATCAGCGCCATGTCTCCCGAGGGATAGATGTTGTCGCCCCCGAGCACCACCAGATCCACGGGCCGCTGGCGATGCACGGCGGCCATCTGGGCTCCTACTGCCCGTTGGTTGGCATCGCCACTGCCGGTGTCGGATACGGCCAGGAAGCGAACGCTGCCGTTGGGTGCAGCACTGCCCACCTGGAAGGTCCCAAGTGCCACCGCCAAACCCAGGGGCAGGAGCTTCAGAACCTGACGGCGACGCATGGGATCGGTGGAACGGGCCACCACCCTCGCGCATTCGCCTTGGTTCTCCAAGCACGCGTTTCAGGCACAACAAAGCCCCAAGCAGAACCCGCTTGAGGCACGTTGGGCGGGAGCATCCCCTAACGGCTTCCGCTTCTCCGTCATGGCCGAAGCGGTGGTGTTGCGTCAAGGGTGCTGGAGAGCGCAGGTGTCATCCTCTGCTTGCGCAAGGCGCGTCTCCAGCAAGCCGATCCTTGCTCAGCTGTTTGCAGTGGCAAGTGCTCTGCACAACATCGGCCTTAAGAGATTCAGCTGGTTCGCCTCTGTCTCGCGATCAGCGAATCGCGAGGCAGCGTGCGGGCTGCAGGCGGCAGATGTTCACAGGGGATTTGGCCATCTGCGGAACGATGGTTTTGGTGTGGTGGTGGTGAACCTCCACAACGCGGTTGCCACCGTTGATGGCATTGCCGATCACACCGCCGAGCGCACCACCGATCACGCTGCCGAAGAAGGTTTCACCAGCGGAGGGAGCGGGTGCTGGGCTGACATAGACCGGCTGTGTGACAACTGGCTGATAGGAGACCGGCATGGCAGCGGTGGTTTGCACGCAGGCCAGGTTGTCGTTGCTGAGATCTAGAGCCGACTTCATCAGCAGATCGCTGGTGCTGCGGCTGTAGCAGTCAAAGAGCAGCGGAGCAGCGTTGGCCTCGGTGCCAGGGACGGCTGCGGCAGCGGCGGCCACGGCGAGAGCAGCAAAACCGGTGATGGCTTGTTGTGCGGTGCGGTTGGTCATGGATCTGTGGGTGGTGAGGAGTGGCGGAGGTGTGTTTCCTCCCGATGACCACACCCTCGCCGTGATCAGCGGCCCATTCGATGACCTGGCTCAATTGCGGCTGTGACTTCGCTCACAGCTGGCCAGAGGTGTTGCCGCAGCAGGGGTTTCCAGCTCCAATGACGTTGTGGCACCTTCCCTCACGGCCAACACCCATGCCTCTGTTCACGGCTTCAGCGTGGTGGTCCACACGGCTCGGGCTCGCGGCGGCTGCAGGTGGGGCGCTGCTGGGCCTGGCGCAGGCAATTCGTTCGGGGGCCGAGCCGCCCGGAGCTCCACCCGTGCTCGTGGTGCAGGAGTCCATCGTTCAGGTGGATGCGCGCCTGCTCGCCAATGGTTGGCTTCCCAATCCGGAACGGGAGCCATTGCTCTTCGAGCGCGAACGTGCCGGCAACCGCCTGGCCAGCCTGAGCGCTTGTTTGGGAACAGGCTTGGGCTTATGCCGTTACGACTACCAACGCGGCAAGCAGGCCCTTGCTGTTGTCACGGTGCCAGGCGCGCGGGGGGAGGGGGTGGTGCACAGCTGGTTTGATCCTGAGGTCGCTCACTGAGCGGAAGCGTCACGGGCGGTGTCGATGGGATCGGGGCGTCCCTGGGAGATCTCCAGGGCGCGTTGATAGATAGCGCTCGAAGTGTCGCCGGCGGCTTCCATGGCTGTGCGCATGGTTTGCCAGTAGCGCTGGGTTTCGTCTTGGGTCACGGGAGCTGTCAGGCGAGGCGGCAGCCCAGGTTGATCTGTCCTTCGTCGAGCAAGCGACCGAGCCGGATGGCCAGCGCCGCTTCGTGGCGGGCAAAGCGGCTTTGCTGCCCGGTGACCCAGGCGATCTCCTGCTCCGTGATCACCCCGCTGGCGACCGACTCCAGGAAAACAGCACCGAGGCTCATGAGAGGGATGTAACGGATTTGTTACATCATGGCAGCGCTTGGGCCCCCTTGGAGCCCTCTGGCGGCGCGTCGGTGCTGGAAAGCGCCGTCAGGGCAAGGGCCGGAAAGATGAAGAGACGCTTCACGTTTCTTAAAAAAATTCGCCAGCATCGATCCACTAACACCGTTGCGATGCCTCTCTCCAATCCCGTTGAGTGGGTCACAGCCTTCCTGGCTGCCAGCCTCGCCCTCTGGTTTGTGGGCCGCAGTGTCCCCTGGGCTGCCCTGCAAACCACCGGCCAACAATCCTCTCCGCTGGCAGCTGCCGCGCTTGGCTATCTCCAGCGCCCTGGGCTTCTGGCCTCGGTGGGTCTGCTGCTGCTGCGCCTGAGCATTGGCTTGCTAATGATTCACCACGGCCAGGAAAAGCTCGCCGATCCCCAGCAGTTCGCCTCCACCTACGTGGCCTCGCTGCACCTGCCGTTCCCGCTGTTCTTTGCCTACGCCGCTGGTTTTTCGGAGTTGATCGGCAGCTGGCTGGTGATCCTGGGCTTGTTCACGCCGCTGGGCGCTCTGGCGCTCACCTCCACCATGGCCGTGGCGGCCTATCAACACATCCTCACGGGTGGCTTCAACATCTACGTGTTGGAGTTGGTGTTGCTCTACCTGGGCGGCAGTCTCGCGATCTTGCTGAATGGCCCTGGTCGTTTCTCGTTTGATGCCGGCATGGCACCGCTCCTGATGAGCGGCTTGGACAACTCCGCATCGCGTGGTGCCGGTCGTCTGCAACCGTTGGCCATTCCCACCGAGGGCCCTTGAGAGGCTCTGTTCCCGTAGGCGATGGGGCCGCGATCACAACCCCTTCGGTGAAGCCCACCCGGATCCTGGTTGCTGACGACGAGGCCAGCATCCGCCGCGTGCTGGAAACCCGCCTCAGGCTGGTTGGCCATGCGGTGGCAACGGCTGAGAACGGCGCCAAGGCTCTGGAGCTGTTCAGCAGCTTTAAGCCCGATCTGGTGGTGCTCGACGTGATGATGCCGGCACTCGATGGCTTTGCCGTCACCGAGCAGATCCGCGCTCAATCGGAGGTGCCGATCATCCTGCTGACGGCTCTCAGCGATGTGGCCGACCGGATCACCGGGCTGCAACTCGGCGCCGACGACTACATGGTGAAACCGTTCAGCCCGAAGGAGCTCGAGGCGCGCATCCGCTCTGTGCTGCGCCGATCGGACACCTCCAGCCACCCCGATGCAACCCAACTGTGGCCGGCCGGCATCCTGCGCATCGGCGACTTGTCGATTGACTTCAACCGCCGCCAAGCCTTCAAAGGGGTGACGCGGGTTCGCCTCACGGGCATGGAATTCAACATGCTCGAGCTGTTGGTGCGCCGCGCCGGCGTTGCCATTCCGCGGCTGGAGATTCTGGAAGAGGTTTGGGGTTACCGCCCGGAGCGTGCCCATGACAGTCGTGTGGTGGATGTGCATGTCTCCCGGCTTCGCTCCAAGCTGGAAGACAATCCCGAACAACCGGAGTTGATCCTCACCGCCCGCGGCACGGGCTACCTGTTTGTGCGGCAGCAGGTGGCCTTGGGTGAGGCCGCCTGAGTCAGATTGCTCTGAGTGATGTGTTCGGCATGTTGTTCAACCCGCTCTGTTCCGCTGCCGCCGCCAAGATCGTGGCTCTCAAGGCCACGGTGATGCTGCTCCTCACCCTGCTGATCAAGGCCAAGATCCGCATCACGGCCTTCTCCGCCCTGGGAGCCTTGTTGCTGCTGCTGCAAACCCTGGTGTTCCTGGCTGTGGTGACTGCAGGTGTGGGTGTCTACGCCTTGCAGCAACGCAAGACCGTTGCAGCGTGATCAGCGGTGAGACAACAAAAACCCCACACATCCAGTGTGGGGATTGGGGTGTTGTGACTGGCTGCTCAGCGTTTGAACATGCAGGCTACGGGGTTAAGGCGGCAGATATTGACAGGGGATTTGGCCACCTCAGGCATGATTGGATTGACTTGATTGTTCGCGATCTTCTTGGTGTGGTGGTGGTGAATTTCCACGACCCGGTTGCCGCCATTGATGGCATTGCCGATGACGCCACCGAGGGCGCCACCGATCACGCTTCCAACGAATGATTCACCAGCGGAGGGAGCGGGCGCTGGGGTGACATAGACCGGCTGTGTGACAACAGGCTGATAGGCGACGGGGGTAGCACCTGCTTGGAGACAGGCCAGGTTGTCGTTGCTGAGATCCAGGGCCGACTTCATCAGCAGATCGCTAGTGCTGCGGCTGTAGCAGTCAAAGATCAGGGGAGCGGCCTTGGCATCGGTTCCAGGGAGGGCTGCACCTGTGGCGACGAGAGCGAGAGCGGCGAAGCCGGTGATGGCTTTTTGAGCGTTCAGGCTGGTCATGGATCTGTGGGTGGTGAGGAGTGGCGGAGGTGTTTTCCCTCCCGATGACCACACCCTCGCCGGGATCGATGGTGAACTCGATGACCTGGCTCAACCGTGGCTGTGACCTTGCTCACAGCAGGCCACAAGTGCTGCTGCAGCTGGGATCTGGCTGTCTGGAAGAAGGTCGAGCTAGTGCCCTGGACCCACAGGGCCGGCCAATGCAGCTGGTGCGTCTCACCCACCGCTCGCTCATGGGAGTGAAACGACCAGCCTCGCCCGGTGTTCAGCCATAGAACCAATCGGCTGGTGATGACCAAGCCGACCCCTGCTCAGAGGCTGCGGAGCACTGCCAGGTCTTCCGCATCCAACGGCGTTGGGATGGCGTGCTCGAGCAGTTCCGCAAAGCCGTTCTCACAGCTGAGCACCGTGATCAGATACACCCGATCTGGCCCTGGATTTTCAAGATCGTGGATGGCTTCCTCGGGAACCATTACAACGTCGCCCCCACTGGCGCTGATCGAGCGATCCTCCACGTGGAAGATCACCCGGCCCCGCAGAACAACAAAGAGTTCGGCGGCGTTGTGATGGCTGTGGGGGGGGACCCGGTCACAGGGATCGTGCACTTCCAGGAAGACGGTGCAGCCGCCGGATGCGGGCTTGTTGAACAGGGCAAGACGACAGTGGTCGTTGCTCCCGAACCGGAACCCCTGCAGCTGCTCTGGATGGAGAATGCGCGGCAGCATGGCCCTCAGAGCCTGTGCCCCCATGTTGCACTGCCCAGCCGCTTCTGCCCCAGTGGTGAGGCCGGCCTCAACGGTCTCTGCGTTTCGTCTCATGCTCTTCATGAGCAATGGTGCCAGATTGGCTATGCACTGACAGACTTGCCGCATCTGTTTCGTGATTCATCACTCTGATGCGGCCCCACGGCTATCCATCACCTTGATGCACTTTCACCGAGGGAGGTTGTTGCTAACTGGAGCAGGCCGTCACCCTCGATCAGGCATGCCAGAAGTTCGCTGGCAAGCTCAGCGCCGCCCAAACCTCTGGTGACAAGCAGAAAGCGCAGACCATCTACACCGAGGGCAGCAAGCGCATTGCCAGCAGGTTCAACGGTGCCACCTGCCCAAACGTGACGGCACCAATGCCCTGATCATGGCACGGCAGTCGAGCAGCTCCGCTCCGCCACCAGCAGCAGATCAATCGCCGCAGCTGACGTGGACCCCGGAAACTGGTCCAGGGTGAATGAGAGTCCTCATCCGGCCAGACTGGGCCGGGGACTTCACCATGAAACGCACCAGGCACACGGCGGAGCAAATCATCCGCAAGCTCAAGACCGCCGAGCAGCTGATCGCCCAGGGCAAGACCGTCATCGACGTCTGCCGCGTCATCGAGGTGACGCAGCCGACCTACCACCGCTGGCGGCAGCAGTACGGCGGGATGCAGGCCGAGGAGGCCAGGCGG
>VGPW01000041.1 GCA_016882545.1 Cyanobacteria bacterium M_surface_10_m2_179
AGTTTTCAGCTTGCGGATGATCTGCTCCGCCGTGTGCCTGGTGCGTTTCATGGTGAAGTCCCCGGCCCAGTCTGGCCGGATGAGGACTCTCATTCACCCTGGAGCGGTCTCCGGGGTCCACGTCATATGCGATAGTTTCTTATGAGCTTTTGCTTCAGCCTTTACTCGGTAACCGATTGTTATCAGACTAGAGCCCGTATGGCTCAAAAGCTTTATGTACTTGAAATGCATTAATAAGATAGTTACCAAAGATTGGATATCAGCTGTATAGAGACTATACTCTCTAATTAGCGCTTAGATTAAGCGGACTAGAATCAGCCCTTGATATCATTCTTGATAATGTGATCCATGCATCGCTCTGCTAAAGCAGCAATTGTCAGAGCAGGATTTGCAGCAGCTGTGCCACGTGGCACTAATGCACCATCCACGACATAGAGGCCTTGATATCCTTTGACACGTCCATAACTGTCACAGGCTTTTTCCATCACAGCTCCTCCACAGGGATGAGCCGTAGCTCCTACAGAAACCTTGACGGAATCAACCGCAGCTTTTTTTGCAGAAGCTGGGGCTACCTGATTAGCTAGCTTTATCAGTGTATATTCCATGCGCTTCTCTAAATTTTTGATGGCTTCGGAACTTTGGATCGTAGGCCAATGAAGTACAGCGCGATCAAGTTGGTCGTTATATTCCCAGTACCCACTTTCTTCGGGTAATGCCATCCCCAAGAATATCAGTGAGTCCTCAGTGTTGTTAGCCTGCGGGAAGCCGATAACGGTCTGTGGACCATAGGGATTATCCTGATAGTCTAGACCAACTATATGCGCAGGACCACCAGTTGTGCTTCCCGCAGGAGAGCTGGTACGGAACGAGCCAAATGTGTCACCATTATTGCCCCAATACTTACCAATATCATTGGAAAGCCTGGAAAGTGTTCCCTTGTGCTTAGCTTTTACCAAGAGCGATGTTGTACCCATGGAGCCAGCACCCATAAATAGGTAGTCACAAGTAATGGTGTGGCGACTGATGACAGTACCAGACTCGTCTATGCGATCTACATTAACCTTGTAGCCCTTACCAGACTCTGTAATAGAGGTTACATTGGATAAGGGGCTAATCTGAACGTGACCTGACTGTTGTGCTTTTAATAGATAGTTCTTATCGAGACTATTTTTGTATCCACTATTGCCTCCATACCAGATCTCACCTGCTGAGGCAGAGGCTTCGAGCTTACCTTGCAGTTCTTTGCGGACGATGTGCCAGTTTGTAGCTGTATTTATACGTTGAGTTGGCAGTCCCGCACGAGCTGCATAGTCCAGAAATACTCGGGCACCTAGATAACTAGGGCTGGAGAGTATATCGTCAGGAATTGGGCCCGCATCCATCATCTCCACTACTCTAGGATAGTAGTCTCGATTCATCTGGTCGTAATTGACAGATGATGGAAAGACTTTCTCAAAATTAGCTTTTGACGGCTGAAGAAGGACAGTGTTGTAGACAAGAGAACCACCGCCAACGGCAGAGGAGGTCCATACAATAATTCCGTCTTCGTTATATCTTTCAACAATTCCAGTGTATCGTTTTAATGGATCTTTGGGTCCATCAGTAACGAGTAAGTCTGTCTCTGATAGCCAGAGTGCTCTGCCATCAGTATTTTTGGAGGTTGTGAATGGGCCTGGTTGACCTGGTTTAACATCCCAACGACGTCCACGCTCAAGAACTAGCGTATCGATCTTATTCATACCCAAGTGGTAAGCAGCAACCGCTCCACCGAAGCCGCTACCAATCACTAGGGCCTTAACTTTTAGAGAAGCAGGCAGCCCAGAACTTTTGGCAGACTTTGGTTGACTGTTGAGCGTTGTTGCTGCCTTACCTGAGTTGGGGTTGAGACCAGCAGCGGCAAGTGAAGCGAGACTGCCAAGGATCAACTGACGGCGAGTTGTTTTCATTGGATACGTCTTGGGAGTGAATTAGCAGGGACGACAAGTCAACGATGCTAGAAACCATTCTTCAGATTGATCAAAAACACCTTGTCAGCTGACGTCACAAGAATCTGCTTGTTGTCCGATCCGCCGGGTGCCAGATTGGCAACATGGTCGTGAAAAGGGATGGAACAGAGTTCTTTACCTGTAGCTGTATAAACAGCTATGCCACCTGGACCTGTTGCCCAGATATTGCCTTTACTATCGACACGCAATCCATCGCTTGCATTTGCGGAAATATGTCCGCCCTTTATCTGAGTAAAAGCGAAAAGCTTGGCCGCACCAAGGGGCTTACCATTGTAAGCGCCTACATTAATGGTGTAGATTGAGTTATTCGAAGTATCACTCACGTAGAGGGTCTTATCATCCGGGCTTAGCCCGATACCATTAGGAATGGCTAGTTGATCATTAACTAACTCAAGCTTCCCAGCTCGGATTCTATAAACTCCTTTAAATGCCAGATCAGGTTTAGCCTTGACAGGCCCGTATCCTTCAAGACCAAAAGTTGGATCCGTAAAATAGATATCGTTTGATTTTGATACAACTACATCATTTGGACTATTGAGCTTCTTCCCCTGATACGTTGCTGCAATAACTTGAAAATTAGAACCATCACCGTTAACAGTGCCGAGAGTTCGATCATGTTGCGCAACAACAAATTGACCACCGGGGAGTAGAGCGTGGCCATTTGGATAGCCAGCTGGCGAACGGAGCTTTGTTAAAGTTCCAGTTGCTGTAATACCATACTCTGTCTCGCCCATCAAATCGCTAAAAATCCAACGGTTATCCTTTGGATCCCACGCGGGACCTTCAGTCCATTTGAAACCAACTTTTAGCGGCTTGACGTTGATCACATATTGCGAACAGCCTATCGGTTGTGCCGTGGATGCTGCACCTTTTGAAGGCACTGCAAAACCACTTGCAAGAGTTGCAAGACCAAGAAGACCGACAAGCACTCGATTGGTTTGCATCATTAAAGATGTCTAATACTGCTCAATCTGGGTTAGGCACAATGTGCCACCAATTTTTGAGCAGAGGCTTACCCCATAATCTTAGGAAGGAATCCAGAAGATGACGAAAGCATTATGTTTTTTTAATAGACTAGATCTAGTGAGGGATCGACCTTGTCTAGTTCTATGCGGAACAGATGCAACCAGCGGGATTGGCTAGACTAAAAAAACAGCCAGAAGCAGGGTCATTGTTAACAATATAGATTGCGACCGAAGAGATCGCAATCCATCTAACCTGCATCACACAATAGCCGAAAGAACAAGATTGATTGTCCTCTTTCTTATTTTTGCTCTAGACGACGCACAATCACCGTCATCACGACCAGCGAAGCAGCTAGGGCAATCAGGAGGGCAAGAGTCATGGGAATGGCCAGCAACGGTGCCGATTCTGACGCCCTGGTGTTCGTTTACGGCAGCCTCAAGCGCGGCATGGCCAACCACCGGCAGCTGCAGGGAGCCACCTGGCTGGGCGAAGCCAGCATTCCGGCCCTCGCCCTCTACAACCTGGGGCCCTTCCCGATGGCGGTGGCCGATGAGCGGGCCGTGTCGCCGCTGCAGGGGGAGGTGTATCGGGTGAATCACGAGCTGCTGCAGAAGCTCGATCGCTTTGAAGGTGCTCCGCGGCTGTATCAACGGCAGTGGCGACGCCTCAGCGATGCCCGCAGCGCCTGGGTGTATGTGGGGCAGCCGCGGCAGGTGCGCCACGGGGCGCTGATCGCCTCCGGCTGCTGGCGGGGTGCAGAGCCCCGCCTCAAACGGGCAGGCCAGCCACCAGCCAGCGACCCGCCCCCGCCACCAGCAAGGCCAGACACGAGGCACTGAGCCACGCCAGCGGCGAATTGGCCAATTGGCGGCGCAGCAGCAGCACCGCCCCGAGCCAGCCCACCAGCACCGCGGCGCTCTGGCAGAAGGCGATCACGTGGGGATCGGCGCTCCAGAACGGCGCCCCCTCCAGCCCAGACACCGGCAGCAGCAGTCCGGCCTCCGCCATGCCGATCGGCAGATGACGGGCCAGCAGCAGAGCCCACACCAACGGCAGCAGGCCATAGAGGGTGCGCTGCAGGCGGGGCAACGAGAACCACAAGCGCGCCAGCAGAAACAGCGCCGAAGGCAGGGCAAGAGCCAGACAGGCTGCCGCCAGGCGGGGCAGCCAGGGCCCCTCCACCAGGCTGGCCGGTGCCAGCGGACTCCAGCCCAACAGGCGATGCCAGTGGTGCAGGCAGACATCCCCGGCCAGCACCAGCAGCAGCCCGGGTTCCCCCGGCGGCAGGCTCATCTCCCGCTGGATGTCCGCCGCTGGCGGGCGCAGGGAGAGCTGCACCGAGCGGTGCGGGCACGCCTGCACGCAGGTGAGGCACAGCACACAGTTGCGGTTATCGGTGAGGTGGGCAGGGTGGGTGCCCAGGGGGCAGCCGGCCGTGGCCAGGCCCTCCCCATCGGCCGGTCCGCCCTTGAAGCAGGCGTAAGTGCTGCAACTGCCGCTGCAGGTGCCCACCTGGGCCCGCAGCTCGGTGATCGCCAACTTGGCGAACACACCATTCATCCCACCGACCGGACAGAGGTAGCGGCACCAGAAGCGCTTCTCAAAGCGCAGCGAGCCGATCACCGCGCCGGCGGTGATCAACAGCAGCAGGCAGCTGCTGAGCCAGGCGGTGTTCTGCAGGTTGCAGAGCTCCTCCCACAGCAGGATCAGCGTTAAGCCCCCAGCCAGCAGGGGCGAGGCCCAGAGGTCGCTATCGCGGCGGGGCCAGCGGCTCGGCGGCCAGCCCAACTGCTGTACCAGCCGCTGCACGATCTCGCCCCACACCATGAACGGGCAGAACGAACACCAGAGCCGGCCCACCAAGGGGAAGCCCAGCAGGATCAAGGGCCACCACCAGGCCCAGAACAAATTCAGGGCTCCGTTGTGGGCGCGATCCTGCGGCCCCCACCACAGCCAGAGATTCACCAGCACAAACAGCCAGCTCACCAGGCCGAACAGCAACCCGTTCCAGAGCCATGGGGAACGCATCCACTCCCGCAGCTGAGGCTTCCAGCGCCAGATGTCGAAACGCAGGCGCTGAACCCGCGGCGCCGTCCAGAACACATCGTCGGGAAGCACCGCAGGCCATGGCTCGGTGCTCTCCTGGCGGCGCATCTGCTGCAGGGCCCGATAGATGAGGGTTTCCAGCTCCCGCAGGTTGTTGGGGAAGTCGTAGCTCTGCAGGCGTTTCACCACCGCCTCGGGCACCTGCGGCGGCCGGGACCAGCCGAGCTTGCGGCTGCGTTGGCGCACACCAAAGCGCAGCCATTCGCCCAGGTCCTGCCGCCGCACCCGCAATGGCGGCACGCGGATCAGCGTGCAGCAGCGATCGAGGGCCGGCACGCTCGTTTCGGCGGTGAAGAACAAACGGGCAGCACAGCCGTTCTGGGCCAGCTGCACCAAGCGCTGCTGCAGGGCCGGCTGCACCTGATCGATCTTGTCGATCAGCAGCGCACCCTCCCCCAGGAGCTCCAGCAGCCCGGGGTCCTGACCATCGCCACTGCCGAACAGCTCGGAGCCATCAGCCTTGAGCAAGGCCCCATCCAGGCGCAGCATCAGCTGATGGCGCGAGGGGGAGCCGTGGTGAATCAGCGCGGCGAGGTTGTCCTTCTCCAGGCCCGGTTCACCGCTGATCAGCACAGGCCGGCGCTGCGGATCCTGGGCCGCATGGCGGATCGCGTCCCGAAGGCTGCGGGCGTAGCGGCTGCTGCCCACCACACCGCGGCGGGCCCGACCCACCAGGTAAGGCGCCAGCCGCAGCAGCTCAGCGTTGTCGTGCAGCGACGGCTTCGACACGCAACCAGAGGCAATCACCACCACTGTGATGCCATTGGGGATACTGACGTCCCCCGTTGCCGAAGCCGCGATGGCCCTCACCCTCTACGGCGGCGCCCGCAGCCGCGCCTCCATGCCCCGTTGGTATTTGGAGGAAAAGGGCATTCCCTACCAGTGGCACCTGCTCGATATGGAGGCCGGCGAGCACCGCCAGGAGCCCTTCCTCGCCATCAATCCCTTTGGCAAGGTGCCAGCTTTGGTGGATGAGGACGCCGCCCTGCCCGGGGGGCGTTTGCAGCTGTTTGAAAGCGGCGCGATCCTGCTGTATCTGGCAGAGCGCTACGGCGACGAGTGCCAGAACGCCGCAGAACGGGGGCTGGCCCAGCAGTGGGTGTTATTCGCCAACGCCACCCTGGCCACGGCCCTGTTTGTGCCCTCCAACCGCGAGCGGGAGTTCCCGCGCCTGATGGAGGTGCTCGATCGCAAGCTGGGCGAAGGGCCACTGCTGGGCGGCAGCTGGAGCGTGGCCGATTGCGCCGTGAACGCCTACCTCGCCTATCTGCCGATCTTCTTCCCCCAGATCGACCTCAGCCCCTATCCCCAGGTGCAGGCCACCATCGCCGCCACGCAGCAGCGCCCGGCCTACCAACGCGTGATGGGTCAGCGTTGATGCCATCCGCCAGCCTGCACTGGCAGGGCAGCCAGCTGGAGCTGTTGCCGCAGCGGGCCCTGTGGCACGGGCAAAGCGGCCTGCTGCTGCTTGCCGATCTGCACCTAGGCAAAGCGGAGAGTTTTCAAGCCAGCGGCATCCCCTTCCCCAGCGATGGCGATCTGGGCAACCTCAACCGCCTGCTGGAGCTGGCGGCCCAGCTGCGGCCCAGCCGCGTGGTGGTACTGGGCGATCTGATTCACAGCCGCTGGGGGCTCACCGCCGAGCTGCGCAGCAAGATCCGGGCCCTGCCGGAGCTGCTGGGCTGCGCCTTGGAGCTGATCGGCGGCAACCACGATCAGGGCAGCTGGCTGGAGGGGTTAACGGCCCACGAACCCCGCCGCTGCGGCCAGCTCTGGCTGAGCCATGAACCAGCCACACCTGATCAGCCCGATCTGCTCAATGTGGCCGGGCACGTGCACCCGGTGGCGGTGCTGGGGCACGGTCCGGATCGGCTGCGGCTTCCCTGCTTCGCCTTTGATCCGGGCCGGCGCCGGCTGTTGCTACCCGCCTTCGGCGAGCTCACCGGTGGCTACGTGGTGTCCGCAGACCAGCAGCGCTGGGTGATCGCCGAGCAGCAAGTGCTGGCCCTGCCCTGAGGGGTGGTGCAGCCGATGCCCCGTAGATTTGCGGCAAAGGGCCGCAGCTCCTGGAGACCGCTACGCCGCCACCTTCAGCCGCCCGGCGGGCAGATCCACGGCCCCAGTGGCAGCGCAAGCGCTGGCTCACCATTGGTGTGCCCCTGGCCGGCCTGGCCTTCTTAGTGGCGATCGCCCCGCCCCTGCCGGAGCAGCGTTCACCAGCGGAAGACATCCGTCTGCGCTCCAACGGCGAAGCCTTCCGCTACCTGCCCAATAACGAGGCCTACGCCCTCGACTTCGACCCACGCCAGGTGCAGATCGATCTGCTGGAGGGCTGGGACCGGGAGCAGGACGCCTTCAACGACACGGGCGCCCTGGCCTACGTGTCCGGGCCGATGTACGAGCGGCACGTGAACAACAGCGGCCAGGAGATCACGGTTCCCCTCGGTGATCTCAAGCTGGGCGCCCGCGTTTGGCGCGGCCGCAATCGCACCGCCGCCCGACAGCGGGCCTTCATCGGCATCCGCCACAACGGCCAGGTGGATTTCGGCTACGGCGAACTCACACCCCAGCGCGCCGGCCTCTACGAGAGCTTCATCGGAGGCCTGCACAGCATCTACAACGACCTCGAATCGCCGCCGCCGGAGTATCGCGGCGCCTACAGCATTTCGATGGGACAGCTGATCCGCTATTACCTACCGCGGATCCGCATGGTGATCGGCCTGCGCAACGACGGTCGCCTGGAGGTGCTGATGAGCCGCGATGGCCTCACCCTCGAGCAAACCAAGGCCCTGGCGCGCCAACGCGGCCTGCGGGCGGCCTACCTGCCGGATCACGCTTCCAAGAGCCGGCTGATCATCCCGGGGGTGAAGGGCTTCAGCCAGGAGGACGCCAACTGGATCAGCGGCGGCGCCACCAGCTTCGTGCACGTGCCCTACATGCTGCGGCTCAGCCAGCGCCTGGTGCCGCTGCGGGGTGATCTGCTCGCCAGCCTCACCCCTCGCCATGGCAGCGGTGGCTGCAGCAACCCGCTGCAGTGTGGTCAAACCCTCGGCAGTCAGATCGTTGACCGGGCCCTGGCGGGCTTCAACCGCCTGATGGAGCAGGGGGTGGAGCCGATCGCCCGAATGATCTGGGAACCGAAGGGCCGCAAACCGGCCAACGGCAGCAACCTGCGCTCGCCGCTGCGGGAGCCACCAATCACCGCCGATCCCATGGCGCTGCGGGCCCTGCAGGAGAGCGAGCAGAACGGTCTGAGCGGCGAGGAGAAGCTACCCCTGGCGCCGGATCTGCCGCCACCGCTGCTGCTGCTCGATGGCCAGGACCTGCCGGCCAATCCCGAGGCCACCAGCGCCGATCCGAGCCTGGCGGCCCCAACGCCGCAGGCCGATGCGGTCAGCCCGGCAACTGCACAACCGCCGGGGTCGATGCCCCAGGGTGCGGCGCCGCCGGCACCACCACCCTTGCCCCTGCCACCAATGCCCTAGGCGTTGGCCAGGGCGCGCACCACATCACCACGGGTGAGCACACCCACGGGCTTGTTGGCCGGATCGAGCACAAACAACCGCTGGGTGCTGCGGTCGTGCAGCTGGCGGGCGGCTGCCGGCAGCTGGGTGTCAGGGCTGCAGTGGTGAGGGGTTGTGCTCATCAGCTCACCCACGGTGCTGCCCAGCACCTGATGCACCTCCTTATCCCAATTGAGGGGATTACGCAGGTAGATCACCGCGTCGAGCAGCATCACGTAGGGGCCGGCGTCGAAGCCGCTTTCGCGCACCATCAGGTCCTGCTCGGTGAGCTCGCCCACCAGCACACCATTGGCATCCACAACAGCCAGAGCGCTGATGTGGTGATCGCTCATCAGCTGCACGGCGTCCTGCAGCGGTGTGGTGGTGGAGACACTGCGCACCGGGGTGGTCATCACTTCGGAGACGCTGCGTTCGACGACCATGACAGGCTCGGGACTGGCGCCATTGTGACCCGCCATGCACGCAGCCCAAGCCCGCCGCCTGGCCGACGCCCTCACCGTGGGGCGCGCCGTGATCGGCCTTCCTCTGATTGTGGCCCTGAGCACGGGCGCCAGCGCCCTGGCCTGGTGGCTGCTGCTGCTAGGAGGCCTCAGCGACGCCGCCGATGGCGCCCTGGCCCGGCGCGCCGGCGGCGGCTCGGTGTGGGGGGCCCGCCTCGATCCCCTCACCGACAAGATCCTGATCCTGGCTCCACTGTTGTGGCTCGGTGCCCAGGGCACGCTCCCCCTGTGGGCGATCTGGCTGCTGCTGGCCCGTGAGCTGCTGATCTCCGGGTGGCGGGCCGGCCAGGGCAGCGGCGGCCCCGCCTCCTGGAGCGGCAAGGCCAAAACCATCCTTCAGTTCGTGGCCCTGCTGCTGCTGCTGTGGCCCCAGGCCTGGGGCCCGGCAGACCTGGTGCAGGCCTTGCCGCTGCTGGGGTTCTGGCTGTTCTGGCCCTCCCTGGTGCTGGCCCTCAGTTCCGCCTGGGGCTACCTGCGCAAGGCCTGATCCGGCTCAGCCGATCAGCGCCTCATCGCCACTGAAATCAGGGCTGGTGGGCATGCGGCCGGCGTAGTCGTTGGTGTAGCTGTCCACCAGGGCTGCCTCCACGCTGTAGGCCGGTGTCCAAGCCAGCTCGCGCTGCACACGGGTCACATCCGTGAGGAAGTGGGCCAGGCGCAACGGGAAGGCTTTGCGCGCCTTCTTATCGAGGCCGGCGGGATCAAAGCTGCGGATCTCCACGGCGGCGGGATCCTTGCCGCAGGCCCGCGCGGCGGCGGCCACCAGCCCCCGGAAGCTGATCCCCTGCACGCTGCTGCAGTTGTAGATCCGGTTGGCGGCCGCATCCACGCCGAGGCTCAGCGCCATCGCCTGGGCCAGATCGTTCACATGACCGAGCTGGGTGATCGTGCTGCCATCGCCCGGCAGCGGCACCGGCCGGCCGTGCACGATTCGATCAAAGAACCAGCTCTCCACCGGGTTGTAGTTGCCGGCACCCACGATGTAGGTGGGGCGGAAGCTGGTGAAGGGAATCTTTTCGGCGCTCAGCCACGCCTCGGTATCGAGCTTGCCGCTGTGCCGGCTCTGGGGATCGGTGGGCGACTCCTCGCTGAGCGGCCAAAGCTCACTGTCGGCGTAAACACCGGCCGAGCTCACATACAGAAAGCGGTGGCTGGGGGCACCGGTGCGCTCGATCACCGCCTGGCTGTCGTCGAGGGTGCGGCCGGAGCTGTCCACGATCACATCGAAGCTGCGGCCCTGCAGCGCTGCCAAACCGTCGGCCGTGCTGCGGTCGCCGCAGAGATGCTCCACACCGGTGGGAACAGGGTTCTTGCCGCGGGTGAACAGGGTGAGCGCGTGGCCCTCGGCAAGCAGCTGAGCCACCAGGGGCTTGCCCACAAAGCGGGTGCCGCCCATCACGAGGATCTTCACGCCGAAGTCGTTCAAACAGGCGGCCATTCAAAGCCTTGCCGCTGCACACTTGGGTGCAATGGCCTGAGCACCGATGAGACGCTTTCAAGAGGTGGTGCGGGCACTCAACAACCTCAAACTGCTGGCGGCGATCGGGCGCAGCGGCGGCGATCTAGCCAGCGTGGCCGACCTGGTGGACAGCTTCATCGACAGCCCCCAGATGGCCGACTGCGTACGCCGCTTCAAGACGCTGCCGGGCGGTGCCGCACTGATGGATGGGCGTTATCCACCGCTCCAACCCGACATCCACCAACTGGCTCAGCTGCCAGCGGGAAGCCTCGGGGAGCGCTACGCCCGCCTGATCACCAGCCTCGGCTACGACCCGGAGTTCTTCCGGCCCAGGCCCACCAGCAGCGAGGCGCAGTGGCTCACCCAACGCATCGCCACCACCCATGACATCCACCACGTGGTGTGTGGTTTCGGCACAGCAGCAGCCGGCGAGAACGGCGTGCTGGCCGTGACGGCCGCCCAGATCGGCTTTCCCGCCTATGTGCTGCTCACCAGCGCTGGCCAACTGGCCAGCTTCCGCTTTCAGCTCGAACGCTTTGAAGCGATCAGCCGTGCCGTGAGCCACGGCCACACCATCGCCCGCCAGGCCAGCTGCCTGGCGGCGGCCCGCTGGGAGGAGGGGTGGGAGAAACCGGTGAGCCAGTGGCGCAGCGAGCTCGGCATCGCGGATTCGGCTGATCAGGAGAGCTACGGTCTCGCCGCCCAGCTGCCGTGAAGCTCCCCCACCGCTGGACAGCCCAGCCCGGCAGCCTCACGCTCACCCACGGCTATCGCCACTTCGAGCTGCTGGGGGAGCAGGGCAAAGGGGCCGAGCGGGCGGCGCGGCTGATGGCGGTGCTCGATCCCCAGTGCAGGCTGCTGGTGCCGTTGCGCCAGCTGCGGGATCAGGGCCTCTGGCAGCCTGGCTGGCAGTCGTTGAGCCGGCCGGCCGCCATGCAGATCATCCCCGCCATCGACCTGCTCGACGGCCACTGCGTGCGCCTGCACCAGGGCGACTACGACCAGGTGACGCGCTTCAACGACGACCCGGTGGCCCAGGCCCTCGACTGGCAGCGCCAGGGGGCCCAACGGCTGCACCTGGTGGATCTCGATGGCGCCAAAACCGGCCAGCCGATCAACGACCAGGCCGTGAAGGCGATTACCGCTGCCCTCTCGATTCCGGTTCAACTCGGCGGCGGCGTGCGCAGCGCCGAGCGGGCCGAAGAACTGCTGGCCTGCGGCCTCGATCGCGTGATCCTCGGCACCGTGGCGATCGAACAGCCCGAGCTGGTGAAGGAACTGGCAACACGCCACCCCGGCAAGGTGGTGGTGGGCATTGATGCCAAAGATGGCCTGGTGGCCACCCGCGGCTGGATCGAAACCAGCACGGTGAAAGCCACCGACCTGGCCCAGAGCTTCGAGGGCTGCGGCGTTGCCGCGATCATCAGCACCGATATCGCCACCGACGGCACCCTCGCGGGGCCCAACCTCGATGCACTGCGAGCGATGGCCGAGGCCAGCTCCATCCCGGTGATCGCCTCGGGCGGCATCGGCACCCTCGAAGACATCCTCTCGTTGCTGTCGATCGCACCACTTGGCGTGGAAGGCGTGATCGTGGGCCGCGCCCTCTACGACGGCACCGTGGATCTGGCGGAGGCGTTGCAGGCGATTGGCCCGGAACGCTTACAAGACGCACTCACTTCGCCTACGGGTTCTATAACGGGATAAGCGACACGCGCCTCTCTTGGCGGTGACCACCTCCACTCACGCAGCAGAGCAGGCCCCCGCTGGCGGTTTCGAGGCGGCGATCGGCCGCTGCCGCGACCTGGGCATGCGCCTGTCGCGCCAGCGCCGCATGGTGTTGGAGCTGCTCTGGGATGTGAAGGATCACCTGAGCGCCCGCGACATCTTCGAAAAGCTGAATGCCCGCGGCCGCAACATCGGCCACACCTCGGTGTATCAAAACCTTGAAGCGCTGCAGAGCGCCGGGGTGATCGAATGCCTCGACCGGGCCAGCGGCCGCCTTTACGGCTATCGCAGCGACCCCCACAGCCATCTCACCTGCCTCAACACCGGCGCCATCCAAGATCTGGATGTGGAACTGCCGAGCGAGCTGGTGCGCCAGATCGAAGCGCACACCGGCTTCGCCATCGAGAGCTACACCCTGCATCTGAGCGGACGCCCCCGCTGAACTGGAAACTCGGTTCAGGCCCGTTAATCTGCGCCCGACTTGCATCAGCTGGCGCACGTGCCTGAGGTCAAGGCTGCACCCCAACTGCTGATCCTGGCCGAACCGCTGCTGCGCGAAGGGCTGATCCGGCTGCTGGAACCACGCTGCCGCACCGCGGTGGAGCCTGAGAACCTCAGCGGCAGCGTGCAGCTGGTGATCTGGAGTGCGGCGGGCAACCTGCCTTTGCCCACCCTGCAGCGGGAACTGGAGCAGCTCCGCGAGCGCTGGCTGCCCGCCCCGCTGCTGTTGCTGCTGCCCGGCGACTGCCACTACAGCAGCGAGCAATTGCTGCAGCTGCCCTGTGAGGGTCTGCTGCAGCAGGCCGATCCGACTGAAATCCCCGAGGCGGTGACCACCCTGCTGGCGGGCGGACGGGTGGTGGAACTGCGGCCCCTGGCCGCCGAGCTGCCCGAACCCGAGCTGATCGGACTGGGGCCATGGCTGCTGCGCTCCGGCCTCAGCCAGATCGAAACGGAACAGCGCCGCTGCCACCACTGGCTGCAGCAGGGCTGCGGCAGCTTCAGCCGCCTGCTGCTGCACGGGCGCCTGCGGGAACTGGCCGCAGCCCGCCGGCTGCTGCTCTGGCTGTGGGGCCCCATCAGCATGGCCTTCCCCCAGCCCATCGCCAGCACCTCAACCCCCACCAGCACAGCGATCACGCTGCGCCAACGCACGGCGGAAGGGGTGTGGCTGGCGATTCAACAGCGGCTCACGGCCGCGATCCACAGCGGTGTGTCCAATGGCAGCGGCCAACTGCTGGCCCTCGATGGCCTCAATCCCGAGCACCGCCGTGATCTACTGCTAGCCCTGATCAGCCAGCTCGATCTGCTGATCACCCGCCTGCGCCACGACCAACTGCGTGGCGAAGCGCTGGAGGAGCGTTGGTTGCAGCAGCAACCGGAGCTGCGGCGCCTGTCGCTGCGGAGCATGGCGGGTGAATATGTGCAGCTTCCCCAGCAGGGCGGCTTGCTGCCGGTGGCCGAGAGCCTCAGCGGCGCCAGCGAGCTGAACGCGATCGACCCCGATCTCCCCCTGGCGCAACCGATGCTGGCGGCGCTGGTTCAGGCCCAGCCGCTGCTGGTGGAAGGCCGGCTGTTGGCGCCGGATGAACCCCAGGCCCTGCTCCACCTGGAGCTGCTGATCGGCAACTGGCTGATCCGCAGCGCTGAACTGATCAGCGCCGAGATCCTCAGCTGCTGCAGCACCTGGCCGGAGCTGCGCCGCTACCTACTGCGACCCGATCTGCTGGCCACCCGCAACCTTGAGCGCCTACGCAACCAGCTCAATGCGCAACAGCGCTGGGGAAGCCTGTTCGAGCGGCCGGTGCAGCTCTACGAGAGCCGGCGGCTGCTCTACGGCCTCTACAACGGCACCATCACACCCCAGCTGCTCACCGAACCCCGCGATAACGAGCTACGGCAGCTGAGCTGGAGCCAGCAGCTGATCACGCTGAGCCTTGAAGCCCGTGATGCCCTCGCCCCACAACTGCAAAGCCTGATTCGTCGTCTTGGGGATCTGCTGGTGGTGGTGCTCACCCAGGTGATCGGTCGGGCCATCGGCCTGGTGGGCAAGGGCATCCTCCAGGGCATGGGGCGCACGATCAGCCGCGGCTGAGGCCCGATCGCCAACAGCTCAACCTCGAGGGTCACAATGGCCTCACCCCCGCTGTTGTCTTGATGCCCGGCCTCCTGGCCCGGTTGCTGAAACCCCTGGCAGCCCTGGTTCTTTCCGCAATGCTGGCCCTGGGTCTGGCCCCCGGTGCGGCCGAAGCCGCGCGCGACACCAACAGCTACGACGGCAACATCTATGCCCTCTACGCCGGCAACGGCTCGCTGGTGCCGCCCCGCAGCACCCTGGCTGACGCCATGGCGGAGCATCGACCGATCGTGCTGGGCTACTTCCTCGATGACAGCGCCGCCAGCAAGCAATACGCGGTGGTGTTCAACGAACTGCAGCGGCTCTGGGGCCGCAGCGTGGAGCTGATCCTGCTCTCCACCGACCCGCTCCAGAACCGCGAAACCCACGGCCCCACCGATCCGGCCACCTACTGGAAAGGGGTGATTCCTCAGGTGGTGGTGTTCAACACCGAGGGCAAGCCGGTGCTCGATGAAGCGGGCCCCGTGAGCATCGATGCCATCAATGCCGCCCTCACCGAGGTCACCGGGCTCAAACCGCAAGGCGACGTGAAGCTCAGCCTCAGCCGTGAGGTGAACGAACTCAATAGCGAGATCGTGGCCTCCCGATGAGCACCCGCCAGGAAACCGACAGCATGGGCGCCTTGGCGGTGCCCGCCGCGCACTACTGGGGCGCCCAGACCCAGCGCTCCATCACCAACTTCCCCTTCGGCCAGCGCATGCCGCTGGCGATCGTGCATGCCTTTGGTGAGCTGAAGGCAGCCTGCGCCGAAGCCAACCGTGATCTCGGCAAGCTCGATGCGGCCCTTTGCGCCGCGATCGTGGCGGCGGCGGAGCAGGTGGCCCGCGGCGAGCTGGATGGGGAGTTTCCGCTGAAGGTGTGGCAGACGGGCTCGGGCACCCAGAGCAACATGAACGCCAACGAGGTGATCGCCAACCGCGCAATCGAGGCTCTCGGCGGTGAGCTGGGCAGCAAGAGACCGGTGCACCCCAACGACCATGTGAATCTCAGCCAGTCGAGCAACGACACCTTTCCGGCGGCGATGCACATCGCCGTGGTGCTCGAGCTGGAACAAACCCTGCTGCCGGCGGTGGAGCAGCTGGCGGCTGCGCTGCAGGCCAAAGCCACCAGCTATGCGGGCCTGGTGAAGATCGGCCGCACCCACTTGCAGGACGCGGTGCCATTGAGCCTGGGCCAGGAATTTGGTGGCTACGTCGCCCAGCTGCAGCTGGCTCTGGAAGCCCTCCGCCTCAGCCTGCCGCGGGTGCGCGAGCTGGCGATCGGCGGCACGGCGGTGGGCACCGGGCTGAATGCCCCCAAGGGGTTCGGCGAAGCAGTGGCGGCCCGGCTGAGCGAGCGCCTGGGCACGGCCTTCAGCAGCGCCCCCAACAAGTTCCAGGCCCTGGCCGGCCATGAAGCATTGGCCGCCGCCCATGGCGCCCTCACGGTGCTGGCGGGCAGCCTGATGAAAATCGCCAACGACATCCGCTGGCTGGGCAGCGGCCCCCGCTGCGGCCTGGGCGAGCTGGTGCTTCCGGAAAACGAACCCGGCAGCTCGATCATGCCGGGCAAGGTGAACCCCACCCAGTGCGAGAGCCTCACGATGGTGGCCGTGCAGGTGATGGGCAACAACACCGCCGTGCAG
>VGPW01000042.1 GCA_016882545.1 Cyanobacteria bacterium M_surface_10_m2_179
GAGAAGGAAGGACAGGGGGATACCCGCCCTGCCAGCACCCAATGTAACGGATGTTTGCGTCGTGTGTCGCTGGCTTAAGGAGCTGGGGTGGGGTAGCGGTGCTGATGGCCGCCATCAGCCGAACTGATCACCGACCTGGTCATCCGCTCAGATCGCTGCTAGGAGTGCGCTTTCCCCCACCCTGGCCATGCGCCGAGCCGCGCTTTCCCTGGCTGCACTGCTGCTGCTGGCGGGCTGCCAGCGCGGGCCCTCCGCTGAGAGTCAGCGCCTGGAGCGTCTGGAGCTGCGCCTGCAGCAACTGGAGCAGCGCCAATCCACACCGAATGCCGCGAACACCGCTGATCAGGCCGGCAAACCGCCCGCTGGGCCAGTGAAATCGCTCACCTTGCGCACCGGCACCAACGACGACCGGCTGCGGATCTACTGGGCCGATGGCACCCGCAGCGATCTGCCCTGCACCAAAGAACAGAACACCTGGGCTTGCGGCTGATTTCCCACCCTCCTCTCCTCACCCATGACTCGCCCCCTCTCCCTCGCCCGCACGGCAGCGGCGCTCTCGATCGGCAGCCTCTGCTGCTTGCCCCTGGCCGCTCCGGCCCAGGGGGTGGATCAAACCCTCAACCGCATCGACCAGCTGCAGCAGCTGGCGCCGGCCCGGCAACGGGCGATCAACCTGGCCCGCAACACGGTGGTGAAGCTGAACGGTGGCCTGAGCCGCTACATGCCAGCCGCCTGCATGTTTGCCACGGGCGGCGGAGTGAGCAGCTGCCTGGTGCAAGACAACGCCCAGGGATTTGTGTTCCGCTTCAACGGCGGCGCCCCCGGCTGGCAGCAGCTGGGCACGCCGCCCACCACCACCAGTGAGATCCAGATCAGCCCCGACGGCCGCAGCGTGGTGCAGGTGCTCTACAACGGCGCCGCTCGCTAGAGCAGCGCTGCCAGGGCCGCCGCCCAGCCGGGCTCACAGGGCCAGCGTTCACGCGTGCAGAGGCTGAGGGCGATGCCCTTCTCGCCATAGGCGGCTTCATTGATAAACACCGGCCAGCGGGCATCCGGCCCTTCGCGGTCGGGCTGGTAGCGCTCGCAGCTGCCATCCGCCCGCCAAAACAGCGGATCACCAGCCTTCAGGGGCGTCCAATCGCGATGTTGGCGCTGGGGATGCAGGGCCGCGCCGGGGGTGCCATCGGCATCCCGGGGTAGATCGAGGCTGCCGTGGTGCCGATGCACCTGCAGCCCCTGGGGCAGACGCAAGCGGCCCGCCGCCGCCGCGGCCAGGGTGTCGAGGGCTGCTTCCAGGGCCAGCTGGGTTTGGCGGCAGATCACCGCGCTCACCAGCCCCTGCGGCACCGGCCCCACCTCAATCACCAGCCCCGCCGGCCAGCGCTCCACCAGAAAACCGGTCTGGGCGGCGTCGGCCTCGTGCAGATACACCGGCAGACCCAACCGGGCCTGCATGCCGGCGGCCAGGGCCAGATCCGCCGGCCGCCGGCCGTACACCACCAGGGAATTGCCCATGGCGCTGGTCGTGCTGTGCAGATCGAGCGCCACCGCACAGGGGGTTGTGCCGTTCGGGCCGTAGGTGGCCACAAGATCCCGGGCCCGTTGCACTTCCCGCTCCCTGCGGCTGGGATCGCCCAACAGCTCCGGCGTGAAACAGCGGTTGAGGTCGCGATCGAGGTAGCGGCGGTTGGCCGCCAAGGCATCCGGATTGCCGATCTCCAGCTGCAGCGCCAGGCCCGCAGTGTTGAGCAACGCCGGCTGGGCCCGCCACTGTTGGAACAGCCAGGGGGCATTGCGTTCATTGCCATGGGTGGCCGCCACCACCAGCACCCGGCTCTGGCCCATGGCCTGTTCTCACGCTGCCTGTTGCGCCAGCCTGGCAGTGATGCAGGGCAAGCGGCGATGGCCATTCCTCCAGCGGTGGTGCGGGCGGCCCGCGCCGGTTGGCGTTGGCAGTGGGAGCAGCTGATGGGCGGGCTGGGGCCGGCCGACAGCGCAGGCCACTACCGGCGCCCCGCCAGCCCCTTTGCCACGCTGCCGCCCCTGCCCGACAACGCCGCCGAGACCGCAAGCCACGTGTTGATCGTGGGGCGCAGCTGCCCCTGGGCGCACCGGGCCTGGCTGGTGTGGACGCTGCGGCAGCTGCACGAATCGATCGCGTTGCTGGTGGTGGAACCGGATCCCGAGGCGGGCCGCTGGCAGTTCAGCACCCCCTTTCTGGGTTGCACCACCCTGCAGGAGCTCTACCGCCGCTCCGGTGCCGAGGCCTCGCAGCGGGCCACCGTGCCGGTGCTCGTGGAGCGCAGCAGCGGCCGGGTGGTGTTGGGGGAGAGCGCCCGCTTGATCGAGCTGCTCAACCAATGGCCGGCTGCAGCCGAAGCGCCCGATCTGGCACCGGTTGCGCTCAGCGCCGCCATCCAGGGCTGGCGGGAGCTGCTGCAGAACGCGGTGAACGACGGGGTGTATCGCTGCGGCTTTGCCCGCAACCAGGCCGCCTACAACCAGGCCGAATCAGAGCTGTTTGAGGCCCTGCACCAGGCTGATGCAGCCCTGGCCGCCAGCCCCTGGCTCTGCGGCGACACACTCACCCTCGCCGATGTGCAGCTGTTCCCCACCCTGATCCGGCTGGAGCTGGTGTATGCGCCGCTGTTCGGGGTGTCGCGCCAACCGCTGTGGCAGCTGCCGGGGCTGTGGGGCTGGCGCCAACGCTTCTACGCCCTCAGCGGCGTGGCCGGCACCTGCTGCGACCAGGCCTGGCGCCACGACTACTTCGGCGCCCTCTTCCCGCTGCACCCCTCCGGGATCGTGCCGGCCGCTGCGCCCCTGGCCACACTGGTGCAAGCACCGCTGCCGCGATGACCAGCTTCGAGGGGGTGTACGGGCCGTTCAGCATCACGGCCGACGATGAACGCGAGGTGCTCGGCTATCGGCTGGCCCTGTTGGCGGCCGCCGTAGCCCAGGCCGCCCTGCTGTGGCAATGGCGACAGCTGGGCGACGGCTGGCTCTGGCCCTGGCTGCTGCCGTTGCTGGCTGGGGTGGGCCTGGCCCTGCGCTGGATTCACATCTATCTGCGGCCGTTGCACCAGGCGCTGCAGCTGCTCTGGTTGGTGGGCTGCGTGGGCTTCGTGGCCCTGGCCATTAGCGCCGGCCCCGCGGGCATGGCCACTGCCGTGGCCGCCGATCCCCGCTGGATCTGGGCGATCGGCCCCTTCTTTGCCGCCCTGGCGGGCATCGGCTTCAAGGAGTTTTTCTGCTTCCGCCGCCCCGAGGCCATCGGCGTGACGCTGCTGCTGCCCGTGGCCCTGCTGGGCGCCCTGAGCGGCCTGCTGCCGTTGGCGGCCACGGCCACCTTGCTGGGGCTGGAGGCCGCCCTGCTGCTGGTGCTCACCCTGCGCAAATTCCCCATGCCCGCCGCCGCCGATATCGGGGATAAGAGTGTGTTTGCTTATCTGGAGGCTCAGCGGCAGCAACCCAAGCCTTGAGCCTGATCAGCCTGGTGGATGTCCGCAAGGATTTCGGCATCCGCACCCTGTTTGAGGGCCTGAGCCTGCATGTGGGCGAGCGGGAGCGGCTGGGGCTGATCGGGCCCAATGGAGCTGGTAAATCCACGTTGCTGCGGGTGCTGGCGGGGCTGGAGCCCCCCGGCGCCGGCGAGCGGCGCGTGCTTCCCCAGGCGCGGATCGTGCTGGTGAGCCAGGAGCCGGAGATGGATCCGCAGCGCACCGTGCTCGAGCAGGTGTTCGCTGAAAGCGGCGAAAAGATGCAGCTGCTGCGCCGCTACACGGAAGTGAGCGACGCCCTCGCCCACGCCCATGCCTGCGGCGACGACGACACCGCCCTGCTCTCAGAACTGGGCCAGCTCAACGGCCGGATGGACCAGAGCCAGGCCTGGGATCTGGAGCAGCAGATCCGCGAAGTGCTGCAGCGGCTGGGGATCAGCGACACCCAGCGGCAGGTGGGCGACCTCTCAGGTGGCTACCGCAAACGACTGGCCCTGGCGGCCGCCCTGGTGGCCGATCCCGATGTGTTGCTGCTCGATGAGCCCACCAACCACCTCGATGCCGACTGCATCCAGTGGTTGCAGGGCTACCTGCAACGCTTCCGCGGCTCCCTGGTGTTGATCACCCACGACCGCTACGTGCTCGATCAGGTGACCAACCGGATCGTGGAGGTGGATCGGGGTGAGGCCCGCAGCTACAGCGGCAACTACGCCTACTTCCTGGCCCGCAAAGCCGAAGAGGAGGCTGCCGAAGCCGCCAGCGAGGCCAAATTGCGCAGCGTGTTGCGGCGGGAGCTGGAGTGGCTCAAGCGCGGGCCCAAAGCCCGCAGCACCAAACAGAAAGCGCGGATCCAGCGCATCGAGGCGATGCAGGAGACGCCCAAACGTCAGGCCAAGGGGCAGCTGAGCCTGGCCACCAACCAACGGCGGCTCGGCAAGCGGGCGATCGAGGCCGACGATCTGGCGATCTGGGCCACCGAGGAAGCCCGCAGCAGCGGCGCCCAGCCCCTCCTCAAGGCCTTCAGCTACGACTTCAGCCCTGAAGACCGGGTGGGGATCATCGGCCCCAACGGCTCCGGCAAATCCACCCTGTTGGATCTGATCGCCGGGCGGCGCCAGGGCCACAGCGGGCGGCTTGAGCTGGGCAGCACCGTGAAACTGGCCTACTTCGATCAGCACAGCCACCAGGTGTTGGAAGACACCGATGCAGCCGGGCGCCAGCGCAAGGTGATCGATGTGGTGAAGGAGGCCGCCAGCAGCGTGGAGCTCGAAGGCTCCACCCTCAGCGCCTCCCAGTTGCTGGAGCGCTTTCTGTTCCCGCCGGCGCAGCAGCACCAGCCGGTGAGCAAGCTCTCCGGCGGCGAACGGCGCCGCCTGCACCTCTGCCGCCTGCTGATCGAGGCCCCGAATGTGTTGCTGCTCGATGAGCCCACCAACGACCTCGATGTGCAGACCCTCACCGTGCTCGAGGACTTCCTCGAAGACTTCCGCGGCTGCGTGGTGGTGGTTTCCCACGACCGCTACTTCCTCGATCGCACCGTGGATCGCCTGTTCTGCTTCGAGAACGGCCAGCTGCAGCGCTTCGAAGGCAACTACAGCAGCTACCTGGAACGCCAGTCCGCCGCCAGCGCCAGCCCAACACCGCCAGCCGCACCGGCCGCCACTACAAACGCCAGTGCAAACGCCAGTGCAACCGCCAACAAGTCTCCAGCCGCAGCCAAAACGCGCCGGCGCAGCTTCAAGGAAACGCGGGAGCTCGAGCAGCTCGACACCCAGCTCCCGCAATGGGAGCAGCGCCGCGGCGAGCTCGAAGCGCTACTGGCCGCCGGCGGCAGCGACTACGCCGCGCTGGAAGCCCTGAGCGCCGAGCTCTCCGACCTGCTGGAACGCATCGCCCGCGGCGAGGAGCGCTGGCTCGAGCTCAGCGAACTGGCGGGCTAGCGGCGCTGCTGCGGCGACGGCGCAGCTGGTGGGGCAGCTCAGGCGCGACAGGGCGGCAGGAGGCCGGCCGGGCGGTGAGCTCACAGCGCGGTGCCGGCGTGGGGTTGGAGCCTAGCCAGGGCTGACGGCGCTGACGGCCGGTGCGCGTTTCCTCCTCCTTCAGAGCCGTTGGCTTGTAGTCGTCCACGCCGCGCTGGATGGCCATCTCATCCCCCATGCGCCGCAGGTAGAGATCGAGCGACCACTGCACCTGGTGATGCTCGAAGGCTTCGCAGGCCGCCAGCAGGGAGGTGAAGCGCTGGCTCACCAGGCCGCTGGGGGCACACTGCTTCCACTCGAGCACCTCCTCAAAGCTCAACCCCTCGCGCCATTGCCGCTGCTCCGAGAGGTAGCAGTGATGCTCCGGACCATTGATCCAATAGAGGTGTCCCTGATCGTCGATGAAGTGACGATCGCGGCGTTGGCGGATGCGTGTCATGGCCTTGCAAGGCTCCTGCTTCCTCCCTAGCCACGGGATCGCTTCCGGGCAGCATCAGCCGAAATCTGAAGCCCACCACAAAGGTCTCCCTCCCGGGCTTACAGCCCGTATGGTGTGCACGACGTCGAGCGGCCTGAACACTCCGGCCTCCTCCATGACCACGATCGACGAGCACATCGCGAAGGACAAAACCGAGATCGAAGCGGCGCGCGCTGCCGGCGATCAGGGCAAGGTTCGCCACCTCGAGGAAGAGGTGAAGGACCTTGAGGAGTACAAAGCGCACCACCCAGAGGACAAGAAAGATCCCACCCCGCTGGAGGTGTTCTGCGACCTCAACCCCGACGCACCCGAGTGCCTCGTCTATGACGACTGAGTCGTTCCTGAACGGCAGCCATCTGCAGTGAGCTCTAGATCCCGAGCTCCTTCCAGGTGGCTGCCAGCAGTTTGTCGAGATTGCTGGAGGTGGCGGCAGAGATCGCCATCACGGGCTGGCCGCAGTGGTCGCTGGCCTGCTGAAGCCTCTCCTCCAGTTCGTGATCGAGCAGCAGCTCGGTTTTGTTGAGCGCCACCAGACAGGGGCGCTTATCGAGCCCGTTGCCGTAGGCCGAGAGCTCTTGCTGCACCACCTGCAGATCGCGCACCACGTCGTCGGAGCTGGCATCCACCAGGTGGATCAGCAGCCGCGTGCGCTGGATGTGGCGCAGGAAGTCGTGCCCCAGGCCCGCCCCCTGGGCGGCGCCGGCAATCAGGCCAGGGATGTCGGCGAACACGGTGCCGTCGCCGGTGGGCCGGCGCACCACCCCCAGGTTGGGCACCAGGGTGGTGAAGGGATAGTCGGCGATCTTCGGCCGCGCGGCTGACAACACCGAGATCAGCGTGCTCTTGCCGGCATTGGGCAGGCCGATGATCCCCACTTCCGCCAGCAGCTTCAGCTCCAGCTGCAGGTTCCATTCCTCGCCGTCGCGCCCCTCGGTGCACTTTTCGGGAGCGCGGTTGCGGTTGCTCAGGTAGTGGGCGTTCCCGAGGCCGCCGCGGCCACCCACCGCCACCAGCAGCTTCTGCCCCTGGTCGGTGAGATCCCCCAGCAGGATGCCCGTGCGCAGGTCGCGCACCTCCGTGCCACAGGGCACCTTGATCGTGAGGCCGTCGCCGCTGGCACCGGTGCTCTTGTTGGGCCCGCCGCGGCGGCCATCCACCGCCTCGAACAGGCGCTTGTATTTGAAGTCGAGCAGGGTCTGAAGGTTGGAATCGGCCTCCAGCCACACATCGCCGCCGCGGCCGCCATCCCCACCGGAGGGGCCACCGGCCGGCACATATTTCTCCCGGCGGAAGGCCACGATGCCGTCGCCGCCGCGGCCAGCCCGCACCGCGATGCGTGCCTGATCAATGAACTGCATTTGACCAACCCTAGGATCGGGCCGCCGTGTGGCCTGGTCTTGGCAGAGGTTCGCTTCCAGCAGGTCAGCAAGACCTATCCACCGCGGCGGGGCAGTGCGCCGGTGGAGGTGCTCCGTCAGGTGGATCTGCAGATCGCCGACGGCGAATTCCTGGTGCTCGTGGGCCCCTCGGGCTGCGGCAAGAGCACGCTGCTGCGGCTGTTGGCGGGTCTGGAGGCCCCCAGCGGCGGCGAGATTTTTGTGGGCGATCAGTGCGTCACCGGGCTGCGGCCCGCCCAGCGGGATGTGGCGATGGTGTTCCAGAGCTACGCGCTCTATCCCCACCTCAACGTGGCCGACAACATCGGCTTCGGGCTGCGGCGCCAGCGCCGGCGCAGCCTTGCGCAGCAACTGCAGGACAGCCTGCACCGCAGCAGCCGCGGCCTGCCCAAGCCCCTGCGCATCCCCTCCAGCCGCGAAACCCGCATCGACGCACGCATCCAGGAGGTAGCGGCCACCCTCGAGCTCGACCATCTGCTCGATCGCCTGCCCAAGGAGCTCTCCGGCGGCCAGAAGCAACGGGTGGCCCTGGGCCGTGCCATCGCCCGCCAGCCGGCGGTGTTCCTGATGGATGAACCGCTCAGCAACCTCGACGCCAAGCTGCGCACGGGCACCCGCGCCCAGATCGTGGAGTTGCAGCGGAGCCTGGGCACCACCACGGTTTACGTGACCCACGACCAGGTGGAAGCGATGACTATGGGCCATCGCATCGCCGTGCTCAACCGCGGCCATCTGCAGCAGCTGGGCACCCCCCATGAGCTCTACCAGTGGCCGAGCAACCTGTTTGTGGCTCAGTTCATCGGTAGCCCACCGATGACGGTGCTGCCCGTGCGCAGCGCCGGCCAGGCCCAGCTGCAACTGGGCAGCCGCCGCTTCATCCCCGAAGGCCCCACGGCCGAGGCGCTGCTGCAGTGGCAAGCCCGCGGCGGCAGCGAAGAGCTCAACGGCGGCCTACGAGCCGAACACCTCAAACTCGCCCCCGCCACCAACCGCAACCTGCCGGCGGAGGTGTGCCACGTGGAGGGCCTGGGCAACGAACAGCTGCTCACCGCCCGCCTGCAGGAGGGCGATCACCTGGTGCAGCTGCGCGCCGACCCCGACCAGGCACTGGTGCCCGGCCAAACCGTGCACCTGGAAGTGGATCCCCTGGGCTGGCGCCTGTTCGACCAGGCCGGCGAGGCGCTCCCACGGCCGGAGCCCGCATCTCCCCCCAGCCGTGAGCCCCTGCTGCCGGCGCTGAGCTGAAGCATCGGAGGGTCATTTCGGCCAGATCACGCTGCAGCCCTGGCCCCCATCCCCCTGCTCGGCATCGCTGACGCGCTCCACATAAGGAACCGTGGCGAGCCAATCGCGCAGGCCGCGCTTGAGCTTGCCGGTGCCAATGCCGTGGATCACCCAAAGGGGTCCGCTGGCGGTGCGTAGGCGTTCCTCCACGGCCGCCTCGGCTTCGTGCACGCGCATGCCACGCACATCCACGGTGTTGCGCTCGGTGCGCACATCGGGGCTGCGGCTGCCGATCGGTGTGCGGCTGCGCACCTTCACGGTGGCCTCCGGGGGAGCCGGCTTCTCGCCGTTGAGACCCTCAATGGCAGCGAGCTCAAGGTTGAGCCGCATCACACCGCAGCGCACCGTGAGCTCACGGCCATCGGCAGAGAGGGCCAACACTTCGCCGGCCTTGCCCAGCGACAACACCCGCACCCGATCGCCCACGGCGGGGAGCCAACCCTTGTGGTCGCGGCGCTCCGGCTGGGGCCGGTGCTGCTGCTCGAGCTTCTTCAGCCGCTGACCGGCCCGGCGCGCCGTTTCGCCGAGGCTGGAGGTGTCCACATCGCGGCCCTGGCGCAGGCGACGAATGATCCGGCGCACCTCCTTCTGGCCGTCGCGGATCGAGCGCTCCAGCTCCTGGCGGCGTTGCTCCTGCAGCTCGGCGCTCTGCTCCTTCTGCTGCTGCCAGCGCTGCAGCAGCTCCTCGTGCAGCAGTTCGGTGCGCGCCAACAGTGCCGCCGCCTCTTCCGCCGCCTCCTGTTGCCGCTGCCGCTGGTTTTCGAGACCAGCGATCACCTGGTTCACTTCTCCTTCGCCGCGGGGCGCCAACAGCGCCTGGGCATCGGCTAACACCGCCCCATCCAGCCCCAGCCGCGTAGCGATCGCGAGGGCATTGCTGCGCCCGGGGATCCCCCACTGCAGGTGATAGGTCGGCGAGAGGGTTTCCACGTCGAACGCCACGGAGGCGTTTTCAAAGCGGGGGTCGTCGTATTTGAGGGCCTTGAGCTCGCCGAAGTGGGTGGTGGCGATCGTGAGCCGGGCCCTTTCCGCCAGCTGTTTCAGCAGCGCGATCGCCAACGCCGTGCCCTCGGTGGGATCAGTGCCCGCACCCACCTCATCGAGCAACACCAGCGAGGCGCCGGCTGCACCGGCCAGATCCGCACCGGCCGGCGGCAGCGCCTCGAGGATGCGGGCGATGCGGCGCACATGGCCACTGAAGGTGGAAAGGTTCTGCTGCAGCGACTGCTCATCGCCGATGTCGGCCAGCACCTGAGCGCACCAAGGCAGGCGCGGACTACCGCTGCAGGGCAAGAACAAACCGGCTCGAGCCATCAAGGCCGCCAGGCCCACGCTCTTGAGGGTCACGGTTTTACCGCCGGTGTTTGGGCCGGTGATCGCCACCACCCGCAACCCCTCATGCACCCGCACGCTCACCGGCACCACCGAGCGAGCCGCCTCCCGCCGTTCCTGCCAGAGCAGCAGCGGATGACGCAGCCCCTCCAGCTGCAGCGGCGCCAGCGGATCGGCATCCAGCTCCGGCCGCACGGCCCCCAGCCAGGCGCCGTAGCGGGCCCGCGCCAGGCCGCAATCGAGCAGCAGCAGCACCCGCTGCAGATGCTCCAGGGCCGGCTGCTCCGCTCCCACCAGGCCGCTGAGCTCGAGCAACACTGCGCGTTCGGCCTCGCGTTCTTCACCCTCCAGCTGCCGCAACCGGTTGCCCAGGGGGATCACCGCCTGAGGCTCGATGAACACGGTGCTGCCCGAAGCGGAGCTGTCGTGCACTAGGCCCGGCAACTGGCTGGCGGCTCCGGCCTTCACCGCCAACACCGGCCGGCCATTGCGCTCGGAGATCACGCTGTCCTGCAACAGGGCGGCGTAGCGGCGCAGCAGGTCGTTGAGCCGATCGCGGCGCTCCTGGCGAGCGGCACTGATCTGGCGGCGCAACTGGGCCAGGGGCGGGCTGGCCCGATCCGCCACGCGGCCGCCGTCTTCAATGCAGAAGCGCAGGCGCTGCTCCAGCTCCGGCAGGGTGCGGAGCTCCTCCACCAAGGCGGTGGTGGTGGGCCGCAGCTCGGGATCATCGATCTGACGGCGCAGCCGCCGCGCCGCCGCCAAGGTGGTGGCCACATCGAGCAGCTCATCGGCGGACGCGACCCCACCCTTGGCGCAGAGCTGCACCGTGCGGCTCAGATCGGCCACCCCCTGAAAACTGAGCCCCCCCTCCAGCACGCCATCGAGGGCGAGCAGTTCGGTGGTTTGCGCCAGCAGCTGGCGGCTGGCCTCGAGGCTGGGGGCCAGGGGCAGTTCACGGCAGAGCCGGCGGCCGGCGGTGGTGCTGGCGAAACCCGCCACGTGCTCCCCCAGCCGCCCCCACTCGAGCAGCTCCAGCGCTTCGCGCTGGATGGCACTGCAGGGAGATGCGCCGGCCACCGGATATCCATGGATATCCGGCTCCGGGGGATGCCCCAACACCACCCCCCCAGACCGCTCCTCAACCGGCTGCTCAGCGTGCGGTGCAGCCGTCACGCCGGAAACACCGCGATCGGTTCAGCGCCCGTGTTGGAGGGGATGCCCCCGGCCGGCTCATAGAGCATCTCCAGCCAGTTGCCCTCCGGATCCTGCATGTAAAAGGAGGCGGTGCCATCGCGGTGATCGTGCACCGGCCCGCAGCTGTGGCCCTGCTGCATCAGCTGCTCACGCACCTGATCCACCTCGGCGCGGTTGTTGAAGTGGAAAGCGAAGTGGGGCCCGGCGGCGCGGTAGCTGGGGCTGAGCAGGGCGATGCCTTCGCCGGTGGCGGGCCACTGCACGTAGCACCAGTCGTCAGCGTCCCAGGTGAGCTGCAATCCCAGCCCGAGATAAAAACGCTTGGCACGATCCATGTCCTGCACCCGCAGGGCGACATGGCCGAGACGGTGGCTGGCGGACATGGACTTGATCGACGATCCTTCCATTGTCAACGCTGCCACCCATCGCGGAGAACCGGCAGGAATCATGGTGCGAAAGGACGGCCCACCGTGGAGCTGAAGCCATCACTGCAGGCCCTCAGGGGGTGGGTGCATCGCCAGGCCGGCGACCCCGAGGGGCAGGTGCTGCTCAGCCTGATCAGTGTGGGCAGCCTCACGGCGCTGTGGGCCCTGTTCTGGCCTGTGCCCACCGAGGTGGTGGGCCGCGGTGTGGTGATCGTGCCGGGCGGCGCCACCATCCTCGACAGCCGGGCGGAAGGCCAGATCCGCGAGCTGAAGGTGAAGGTGGGCGATGAGGTGCGCCGGGGCCAGCTGCTGATGGTGCTCGATCAGCCAGCCCTCGAGAAACAGTTGGAGCAGCAGCAGCGCGACCTGCGCGAACTGATGCAGATCAACACCGACCTCAACCGCCGCGATGCCATTCGGCTGCAGGCGGCGCGTGAGGTGCGTGATACGGCCCTGCGCAAGCTGGAGCGGGAGCGGCTGCGGGTGCGCCGTTTGCAAACCACCTACGCCCAGAAGGTGGCTGATTTCGCCCATCTGGCCCGCACCCAGGTGGTGGCGCCGCTATCGCAGGAGGTGGTGAGCACCTCCGATCGCAACACCCAGCTGCAGGTGGAGCTCGATGACCTCGCCATCCGCGAAAAGGATGTGATCAGCGCCTACACCAAGGTGAAGCTCGACATCGACACCGAGCAGCAGCAACGGCGCTTCCGCATCGACAACACCCGCCGGGAAGTGCGGGTGACCGAGGCCAAACTCAAATACCAGGGGCACCTCACCGTCAAGCGCGACGGCAGCGTGCTCGACCTGCAGGTGATCCACGGCCAAACGGTGAAGCCCGGCCAGCGCCTCGGAACGCTCGGTGCCGCCAGCGCCACCGGCCGCAACAGCGCTGTACTTCGAGCCATCGCCTACTTCCACCCCGCCGATGCCCGGCGCCTGCAACACAACCAGGGCATCGAGGTGGTGCCCGACTGGCAGCAGCGCGGTCGTTTCGGTGGCATCCAGGGGATGGTGGAGCGGGTGAGCCTGCTGCCCGCCACCCCGGAAGACATCAACACCACCATGGGCAACCCACCCCTGGCCGAATCGCTGGTGGCCAGCGGCCCGGTGGTGCGCACCTAGATCGATCTGCTGCCCAGCCGCCGCAGCGACGATGGCTACCGCTGGACGCTCTCGAAGGGCAGCAGCGTGTTCCCGATCCGCGAAGGCCTCACCCTCCAGGCGCACGCTTACGTGGAATGGCGCACCCCGGTGAGCTATCTGCTGCCTGTGTTGAGGGATCTCACCGGCACCTACCGCACACCCAGGCTGGATCTGCAGCAGGATCAGCCCAGCCGCCGCCAGGAGGGAAGCCTGCCATGAAGCGCGCATGGCCTTTCCTGGCGCTGGAGGTGCTGCTGCTCCTGGTGCTCCTGCAGAGCAATGCGCCCGAGGTGTGGTTCTGGTTCATTGCCCTGCTGGTGCTGCTCACCTGGCGCAGCCTGGCGCTGCGCTCGCGGCTGGAGCAGCGGCGCCTCAAGGCGCAAGGCGCTACGGCCGCTGAGGAGCCGGACCAACCGACAGGGTGAGCGGCAGGGTGAGCGGCAGCTCCGGTGCGCGCTCCGGTTGCGGTGGCACCGGCTGCAACTGGCGCAACATCCGCGCGTAGCTCACGTTGGCGAGGGTGGTGGATTCGGCGATCCCCTCCATGGAGCGGGTGAGCAGCATGATCGTTTCGCTCACATCGGTGTAATCGGCCAGGCCGAGCTGGTAGCGCGCTCGGGCATCGCGAAACGCCTCCCGCGACGCCTGATACGACGCCTCCGCCGCCGCCAGCTGGCTCAACGAGGCCCGGTAGTTGTAGAAGGCGGTTTCCAGCTCCTGGCGGATCTGGTTGCGCTGGCGGGCCAGGCGCTGCAACACCGCTTCGGCGGCAGCGCGGCTGGCCTGGGCTTCGCCACCCGACACGCCGGCATCGAAGAAGCGCCAGTGCAAGCGCAAACCGGCCACCCAGTCGGCGTTTTGATTGGCCACCTGGCGGATGTTGCTGGCGCCGCAGCAGCCGTTGAGATCGATCACCGGCTTGGTGAGCTGATCCACCCCACCTCCACCTGCGGCAAACAACTGCAGGTTGGGCAGCAGCTGGGCCTGGCGGCGATCCGCCTGCCGCAGCAGGGCCTGGCGTTCCGCTGCCAGCTGCTCCAGCGCCGGGTTATCGCGCAGGCCAGCCACCAGCGTGGCGTCCAGCGGCAGGGGCCAGGGCGGCTGCAGCGCCACCTCCGTGTGGGCCTTCAGCAGGGTGGAGAAGGCCACGTTGAGCAGATTGGTGAGCGCCTGACGGCGGCTCTGGCGCAGTGCTTCGGCCTGCTCCTGCCGGAAGCGGCTCTGCTGCAGGGCCGCCTCCGCCCGCAGCAGATCCAGTCGAGGCACCAAACCTGAGCCCTTCAACGCCGCCACCTGATCACGCACCAGGGCGTCGTTGCGCACCACCGCCTGGCGGATGCGGAGCAGCTGATCGGCCAGCTGCAGGTTGTAATAGGACTCACTCACCTGCAGTTGCAGCAGGCGCAGGGCGTCTCCGTAGTGCTGCAGGCTGGCGCTGAGGCGCTGATCCTGCTCCGCCAGGGCCGCCCCGCGCTCGAAGCTGATCAGTTCCCAGTCGAGCCCCAGCCCCCCCAGGCCTCAGCGAGGTTGGCCTGAATCCGCTGCCAGCCCCCGGTTTCCACCAGAAACGGTGAACCCACCTTGTAGGCCGTGCTGTTGCCCTCGGTGGCGAGGTTGTAGTCGCTGCGCTGGGCGAAGGAACCGCCCAGATTGAGGGCCAGCCGCGGCCAGAAGCGACCCTGCACCGAGCGTTGCAGGCCCCGCATCTCGGCGATGCGGGCGCGGCGCTCCGCCAGCTCGGGGTTGTTGGCCACCGCCACGCTGAGGGCCTGAGCCAGGCTGAGCACCCGCTCCTGGGGCTGATCGGCAGCGGCGGCCGTTGCGGGCGCCGCCTGGGGATCGGGCGGTTGCAAGGCGGGGTCCGCCAGGCTCAAGGGCGCTGGCGCCGGGGCATGGCGAGGCCGGAGCGCCCCATCCAGCTCCAGCAGATCGCGCTCAAACGCTGCCAGCGAACGCACCAGCCCTGGCGAGGGAGGCACAGCTGTGGAGAGCGGAGCCGCTGCAGACGCTGCCGATAGCCAGACGCCCGTCCCCAGCACCACACCACCCCGCAGCAGCGAACGCAAGGCCATCAGGAAGGGGGCCGATCCAGGGCCGCGGCGCTCTCGCGCTGGGCCCGCTAGGCCATGTCGTGCAGCCCCACGCTGGTGCGCGCCAGGCAACCGATCGAGAAGCAGATACAGGCACTGCCCAGCAGACCCCAGTGCACCCGGCCGCTGAAGGCGTGGATCTTGGTCACCATCAACAGCACGGCCACGGCCGTGGCCCAGGGGATGCCAATGATCAGCAGAACGGTGGAACGGTTCATCCCGGCGGCACTCCCTTAATGCAGCACCAGGTGCTCGAGCTGCTGTTCCGCTGCGCTGCGGCGGCGATTGAGCTGGGCCAGCACCCACGACACCTTGCACACGCAGCCGATCGAGAAGCTGCCCAGCAGCCCCCAGCCGTGGCCATGCAGGCTGAAATCTTCAGCGAGCAACAAGCGCATGGCCAGGATCACCATCAGCGAAGCGGCAATCCAGGGGCCGTGAACCCAGAGGAGGAGGTAGCGGGCCATCGGGGGTCACGGATGTTGCCGGAGCCCCCGGAGGATCGCACCAACTGCGCCGTGCCTCAACCCTCGCGCAGCCACTGGGCCGCGTCGCAGGCGCGATAC
>VGPW01000043.1 GCA_016882545.1 Cyanobacteria bacterium M_surface_10_m2_179
TCAAGCGCCGGCTGCGAATTGGGGCCCGAGCCAAGAACCGGATGGTGGCTGCGAATCTGCGCTTGGTGGTCACCATCGCCCGAAAGTACGGCAGTCTGCAGCTCGAACTAGAAGACGTGATCCAGGACGGCAACCTTGGCCTCATCAAAGCCTTGGAGAGATTCGACCCCACCCGGGGCTATAAGTTTTCCACCTATGCCTACTGGTGGATCCGCGAAGGCATCACCCGTGCCATTGCAGCCAAGAGCCGCACTGTGCGCCTACCGGTTCACGTGGGCGAAACACTCAGCAAATTGCACCGGGTCCAGCACACGCTGTGGCACGAACTCGGGCGTGCGCCGCGGCTCGATGAACTGGCCCCCCACACCGGCTTGAAAGAGCTGGATATCCGCGAAACCCTCTTCCGCGGCCAGCACCCCCTGAGCCTCGACAGCGCCCCTAGCGAAGACGATACGAGCCTTTTGGATCGCATCGCCTGTGGTGGCGAAGAACCGGCTGAAGGCCTCACCCGCACACACATGCGGCATGACATCCAGGATCTGCTCAAGCATCTGCCGGCAGATCAAGCCAAACTCCTCAAACTTCGCTACGGGATCAATTCCGAAAACCCCATGCCTTTGAGCGCTGTTGCCCGCAATATGGGCGTGACAGAGACACAGCGCGCGGCATTGAACGGCGCGCCATGAACAATGTTAAAGAATTATCTGAACATGTAATTGACTATCTAGAAGCCTAGGGCATTAGGCAATCTCAAAATCTCTGATTACAACCTGCAGGAGACCCCATTCGCCTCGCCAAGTCTCCAACATTTGTTCGTTTTGGAAGTTGATTCGATGACAGCACTCCTGCTGAGTATTCGGCGATGGAGTTTTAAGGCAGCGATGCTGCTTGGTTCGGTGCAACTTGGCACCGTGGCAGCGCAGGCACTGCCCTTCGATCCCCTGCCATCAGCCTTTCAGCGCTGGCTGAACAGCCGCAACGATTGGCTATACCACGAACAACGCCGCTTCGAAGAGCTGGCGGAGTGCTCCGACCAGACGGCCGCCCTCTCGCCTTATCGGATGCCGGTTTTTAGCTGTATGAAGGGGAAGGTGACCCTTCAGCGGCCCGGCCAAGCCAAACAACAGTGCCAGATCCAACGGGTGAGCTACTTCCCCGATCAACAACGGGTTCGTCTCTGGACCAGCTCCTGTCGCTGAACAGCTCCAACCGCTAGACACCCACCACAGGCAACATCCCCTTGAGCTGGCACCCCAACCTCTGGCATCCCACCACCCAGGTGGCCACCAGCCCTGAGCCCTGGAAGGTGGTGCGCGCCCAGGGCTGCCAGCTCGAGCTTCAGGATGGCCGCCGCCTGATCGATGCGATCAGCAGCTGGTGGGTCACCCTGCACGGCCACGCCGAGCCGGCGATTGCCGCAGCGATCGGCCGCCAGGCCCTGCAGCTCGAGCAGGTGATCTTCGCCAACTTCAGCCATGAACCCGCCGAGCAGCTGGCCACCCGGCTGGCGGCCCTCAGCGGCCTTGAGCGGTTGTTCTTCTCCGATAACGGCTCCACCGCTGTAGAGGTAGCCCTCAAGATCGCCTGGCAGTGGTGGCGCAATCAGGGCAGTGAACGGCGCCAGCTGATCGCCTTCGAGGGGGCCTATCACGGCGACACCTTTGGCGCGATGGCCCTGGGGGATCGCTCCGTGTTCACCGAGCCCTACGACTCCCTGCTCTTCAACGTGGCCCGCATCGCCTGGCCCCACACCCACTGGGGTGATGCCGATCTGGAAACCCGGGAAGCCGAAGCTCTGCAGCAGCTGGATCGCGCCCTGGACACACCCACCGCGGCCGTGATCCTCGAGCCCCTGATCCAGGGCGCCTCCGGCATGCGCATGGTGCGGGCCGAGTTTCTCCGGTCCGTAGCCGAGCGGGTGCAACGGCGGGGCAGCCTGCTGATCGCCGATGAGGTGATGACGGGCTTCGGGCGCACCGGTGCGCTGTTTGCCAGCCAACGCGCTGGCATCCAGCCCGATCTGATGGCGCTCTCGAAGGGTCTCACCGGTGGCTTCCTGCCGATGGGCGCCACCCTGGCGAGCGAACGGCTCTACCAGGGCTTCATCAGCACCACACCCGAACACACCTTCTTCCACGGCCACAGCTTCACCGCCAATCCCCTGGGCTGCGCAGCGGCGCTGGCCAGCCTCGATCTGCTGCAACACAACCCTGAGCGCTATCAGCAGTTCGAAGCGTTGCACCGTCCGCAGCTGGAAGCGCTGGCCGAGCTGCCGGTGGCGCAGCGGGTGCGCTGCCAGGGCACGGTGGCGGCCTTTGAGCTCAACCTCGGCGCCAACAGCTATCTCAACCCCGTGGGCAAACAAGTGCAGCGGCTGTGCATGGAGCAGGGCGTCTATCTACGGCCCCTGGGCAACGTGGTTTATCTCCTGCCGCCGCTCTGCATCAGCGAAGCACAACTGCAGCAGTGCTATAGCGCGATCCACCAGGCCATCCACACACTCGTGGCTGAGCAGCAATAAGAAAGGTCTCTTTGTTGCTAACGCGACAGTGGCAGGGACAAGCGGATTCGCAGGGTGATTCCAGGTCCTGGCCCGTATTTATGTCGATGTCGTTCAGCAATCCGCGCCTGGTGTGTTTTCACGACCGGCTTGCCCCTTATCGCGGCAGCTGGGTGATCTACGCCCAGAACCAGGGTGGCCGTTATGCCGCCTGTCATGAACTGCTCGAGCAGGAGCAACCTCTACGGGTGTTGGAATCACGGCAGCTGGATTCCATCCTGGAAGCGCGACGCTTCACCACCCATCTGATCCTGCATGGTTGGAGTCCGGAGGTGATCCAGCCGGAGCAGGGCTACAGCGTGATCGGAGCGTAAGTGAAACGCCTGATCGCACCTCCACTGCTGTTCACCGAGCAGCAGCAACAGTGCCCCGGATACAGCCCGGAGGTGAGGATCATCTGCATCGTGCAGCCACCTCGCCGAGAGCGTTTGGTGTTGCAAAGCAACACGGCGTTCTGAGGGCCTTGACGCACAAAGCCGATCCGATACAAAAGCCACACGAACACCTGCGATGTGGCCATGCCTGACACCTTCGCCCTGCTGCTGGCGGCCGGCATCATCGGCACCTCCGTGGCCCTGGCCGGTGCGATCGTGTTCGACGACAGCCGCGGCCGCAAGCGCAGCATCGAGCACTACCGCAAGCTCGAGCGCGAGCGGGTGCTGCGGGTGCGGCGCCTCACCAATCAGGTGGGAGGCGGCGAACGGGGCCGCCGCAGCTGGGACCACTACCTCGACGACAAGAATCAGCGGGCCGCCTGATCTCAGCCAGGCAGGATCACTCGATCAATCACGTGCACCACGCCGTTGTCGCAGACGACATCGGCAGTGACCACCGTGGCGTTCTTCACCTCAAAGGGATCCGTGCTGCGGATCGGAATCGGCGCGCCTTCAAGGCTGTCCCAGTTCTCCTGAGCCACCAACTGCTCGCGGCTGAAGGCGCCGGAAAGCACGTGATATTTCAGGATCCGCGCCAGCTGGGGCGGGTTATCCACCAATGTCTGCACCGTGCCCGGCGGCAGCGCCGCAAAGGCATCATCTACCGGGGCAAATACCGTGAAGAGGCCTGGGCCCTCCAGGGCCCCCCGCAAACCAGCGGCATCCACAGCGGCCAGCAGGGTGTTAAACACCCCAACAGAGGCGGCGGTTTCCAGAATCGAAGCCATCAGCGGTAGTCCTGGGATTGAATGTCGCTCAGGCGAGCCTCGGGCCTGAGGAAGCGATCCATCTGCGCCTCAAAGAAGCGCCGGTTGGCCATCAGGTGCTCGGGATTGGTGTCGTCCAGCGGGTAGAGCAGGGCGCCGCGCAGGGCCTGAATCACCGCCGAGGTCACGTTGTACATCGAGCGCTGAAAGGTGACACCCAGCTGGATCAGCTCATCCTCCTCGCCGCGCTTGTGCTCCCGGTAGATCTCCTTGAGATAAGGAGGCAGGAAATGCAGCATGTCCTGCATCAGCAGCGTGGGAGGAATGCCGGCTGAGCCCACGGGGAACAGATCGGCGTAGAGGATGCCGTAGTGGAAGTCGGCCTGGTCGGCCGGCACCTGATCGGCCTGAGCGTTGTAGCTCTTTGTGCCCCGGAAGGGAGCCGTGCGATAAAACACTGCCTCCACGTAGGGCAAGGCCGCCTCATAGAGCCAAGTGAATCCCTCGCTCTTGGGGATGATCTCGTAGCACTCGTCGCCGATGTAGAGGTGATGGTAAATGGGGCGACCGGCCACGGCGAAGATGCCGTTCACGAGGAAATCCATCGCATCGGGCACGCCCTTGAAGCCGCCCTCGTCGTAGATGTCGCTCATCTCGAAGAACACCGGCGCCATCACCTCCCAGAAGAGGCCGAGGTTGGCGTAATAGGAGAGTTGGCGCACCTGCTCCAGGAACATCTCCGGGAACAGCGCATACAGCCCCAGCATCAGCGGGTTGCCCTTGAAGTAGGCCTTGATCGCCCGATCGGCATTGGCCTTATAGGCGTCGCTCTCCAGGTAGTTGTTGAAACGGCCGCCCATACCCTGGTGCCAGAGCATCGCCTGCATGCAGGCCTCGGCGAACTCCATGTTCACCCGGTCGTGCCAGAGGTGATGCAGCAGCTTCGGCATGCGGCCGGTTTCGCCGCGCTCCATGAACTCCAGCAGTTCCGGATGGGCCGTCTCGCCGCCCCGCCAGATGCGCAGCTTGGATTGATCGCCGGCATAGCTGTTGGGGCGATCCAGATACTCCTGGGAGATGAAGTATTTGAAGGCCGGCAGCGGATTGAGGAACACCCGCTCGGCGATGTAGAGCAAATCGCGCCAATAGAAGTCCATCGGCACGGCGTAGGCCTTGTAAATGCCGATGATCTGTTTGAGGTTCTCCGGGGTGTCGGGCAGCATCGAGCCGCCGGCCTCGAGCCGATGGATCACATCGGCGTAGCGGTGAGTGGAGGGTGGAATCAACGGAGCCTTGATGCGCTCCGAGGCGACGGTGGCAGTCATGCGGGGAGCTGGGCGGAGTTGACGTTGGTGGGTGCCATGGCGATCACGGTGACGGCGTCACTGGAACGCAGGGCCAGCGGGGCGGTGGCCGTTTCGCTGAAGCCGGTGAGCAGCGAGGGCCAGAGGCCGGCCACCAGCACCAGAGCGGTGAGCACCAGGGCGGGCGCACGCTCGCCCCAGCTGGTGCTCACCCAGTCGGCACGCTCGTTATCGAGGCGGCCGAAGCCCACCCGGTTGAACAGGCGGATCGCATACACGGCCGTGAGGCCGGAGGCCAGCAGGCACACCAACGTGGGCCAGGGGAAGGCCACCCAGCTGCCTTCGAACACCAGCAGTTCGGCCACAAAGCCCGCCAGGCCCGGCACACCAGCCGCGGCCAGCAGCGCCAGGAGCATCAGGCCCAGGGTGAAGGGAAGACCGCGCTGGGGATTCAGCAGACCCGACAGCTCCGGAATGGCACTGGTGCCGGTGCGCAGCTCGATCAAGCCCACCAGGCAGAACAGCAGCGCGATGATCAATCCGTGAGCCAGCATCTGGGCGATCACACCCTGCAGGCTCAGCGGCGTGGCCGCCGCCAGGGCCAATAGCAACATGCCCATGTGGCCGAGGGAGCTGTAGGCCACCAAGCGGCGCATATCGAGCTGAACGATCGCATTCAGGGCGCCGTAGGTGGCGCTGATCGCTCCCACCGCCGCCAGCCAGGGCGACCAGGCCGTCCAGGCATCGGGCAGAAACTCCAGGCCAAAGCGCAGCAGGCCGTAGGCACCGAGCTTCGACACCACACCACTCATCAACATCGCCACCGATGTGGGGGCCTGGCTGTAGGTGAGTGGCTGCCAGCCATGCAGGGGAACCACCGGCAACTTCAAGCCGAAGGCCAAGAGCACCAGCGCCAGGATCCAGCGCTGCTGCACCGCCGTGAGCTGGTGATCGGCGAGGGCGCTGTAGCTGAAGTTCAAGCCGCCCGGCTGCAGCCAGCCCAGGGCCAACACCGCCGCCAGCAGCGCCACCCCCGACACCGCTCCATAGGTGAGGAAGCGGATCGCGGCACCGGCGCGGCGTTCGCCGCCCCAGGTGGCCACCAGCAGGGTGGTGGGAATCAGGATCAGCTCGTAGGCCAGCAAAAACAGCAGGGCGTTGCGGGCCAGGAAGGCACCGATCAGGCCCAGGTTGGTGGCCAACATCAGGGCGAAGAACAGGCGCTGGCGGCTCTGATCCACCGGGCTGGCCATCACGGCCATGGCCGTGAGCAGAGCCGCCAGCAGCACCAGCGGCAGGGTGAGGCCATCGAGGCCCAGCTCAAGGCGCAGCCCCAGCTGCGGCAACCAGCTCAGCGACAGGGCCGCCGGCGGGTGCTGCCAGAGCCAGAGGCCATCCAGCAGTTGCAGAAGGGCAGCGGCCAGGGCACCGCGGCGCACCCAGGGCGAGCCGGCGGGCAGCAGTGGCAGCAGCAGGCCTGCCAGCAGGGGAATCAACAGCAGAAGCAACAGGTCCATGGCGGTCACGTCAGCGGGACAGGAGCCAGGCGGCCATCAACAGCACGCCGAGCACGAGGGAAAGGGCGTAGGTCTGGGAGCGACCACTGGTGGTGAAGCTGAGGCGACGGGCCCCTTCCAGGGCCACACCGCCGGTGCCGCTGGAAAAGCCATCCACCAGCTGGCGATCGCTCCAGGCGCTCAAGCGGGCCAGGCCCACCACCAGCGCCACCACGGTGCGGTGATAGAAGGCCTCGGTGTGCATGTCCTCCGCCAGCCAGTGCTGCACACCACCGAGGCCGGAGGGAAGCTCCGCCAGGGGGTGAGGGCGCAGATAAAACCAGGCGGAACTGCCGGCGCCCAGCAGGGTGGAACTCAGCAGCGGCCAGGCCATCGGCCCCCAGCCGGGCAGCGGCGAGAGCTTGTAAACGCCCAGGTGCACCAGCAGTTGGGGGATGTGCAGCACCAGGCCCATCAGCAGCAGGGTGGGCAACACCATCAGCCACAACACCTCGGCTGAACGGGCGGTGAACGGCGTGGGCCGGCCGCCCCAGATCAAACCGAACACCCGCATCAGCGCGGCGCTCAGCAGGGCATTGGTGATCAACACCAGACCACCCAGCACCAGCGGCAGCTGGCTGTTGGCCGTGAGCTCCAGCAGCTCACGCAGGGCGGCAAAACCACCGAAGGGGGGCAGCCCCATCAGCCCGGCTGCACCAGCAAGAAAGGCGATCCCCATCAGCGGCCGGCGGCTCCAGAGCCCGCCCAGCTGAGTGAGGTCTTGCGTCACATTGCTGATCACGATCGTGCCCACCGACATCAGCAGCAGCGCCATCGGCAGGGGGTAGACGAGCAGCAGGTGGTCGGCAACGCCGATGCCGCCGAGGCCCACCGCCACAAACAGCAAGCCCAGCCAGCTGCTCACCAGAAAGCTCAGGGCCCGCTTCACATCGATCTGACCCAGCGCGATCAACGACGCCACCAGCGCCGTGGTGCCGCCCACCACCACCAGCACGCCCTGCACCAGCGGGCTCAGGGCGATCAGGGGCTCCAGGCGCAGCAGCACCCAGGCGCCACCGATCACCACCACGGAGTTGCGCAGCACCGTGGAGGGCAGGGGGCTCTCCATGGCCTCATCGAGCCAGAGGTGCAGCGGAATCTGGGCGCACTTGCCCATGGGGCCGGCGATCAGGGCCAGCAGGATCAGCTGGAAGCCGGCGGGCAGGGGCTGACCGTTGTTGGTGAGATCAGCGGCCCAGCCCTGCAAGCCATGGAAGTTCCAGGTGCCGGTGATCGGCAGCAGGGCGATCACACCCGCCAGCAGGATCAGGTCGCCGATGCGCTTGGTGAGGAAGGCATCGCGAGCCCCCTTCACCACCAGCGACTGGTTGTACCAAGTGCCCACAATCACGTAGGTGCCCACGGTGAGCAGCTCCAGCAGCACGTAGCTGAAGAACACCGAATCGGTGAGCACCAGGCCGCACAGGCCCGCCTCAAAGAAGCTCAGGGCACCGAAGAAGCGGGGCCAGCCCCAATCCATCTCCAGATAGCCGATGGAAAAGATCTGCACCAGCACGTGCAGGCCCGTGATCACCGTCATGGCGATCAGGGCGGGGGCGGTCACCAGACCGTCAAAGCCGATGCTCAACCCGGCCGTCTGCAGCCAGGTCCAGTGGAAGCTCGGGGGGGCGTAGATCGCCGCCTGACCGGCGGCCGAATTGCTGCTGAGGCCGATCAACGCCAGCAGGCTGTGGCCGAAGGCGATCGACACCATCAGCAAGTTCACATAACCCGAGGGGCGCGGTCCCGTGCGGGAGATCAACCCGGGTGACCACAGCAGGCTGAACAGCGCTCCCACCAGTGGGTAGAGGGGCACCAGCCAGACCGTTCCAAGCCAGGACACTGGAGGGACGTACAAGGTGCCGGAAAGGTAGTGAGCGCCGGGGGCCGGTTGGGTGGACCGGCCCAAAGGCGTTACTGATTAGATCCGCAAGGGCCGCTTATCAGGCGGGCAGGTAGTAGCGCACCAGGGTGAACACGCGATTGCGGTGCGCATCCAAGGTGCGGCGCATGTTCATGCCCCGTTGGTTGAGCAGCAGGTTGTCGAAGCGATAGCGGGGGATGCCCATCGGCATCACGATCGTGAAGGTGGCATCCGGGTGATTGCGTTCCTCCATCGCCACAAATTTGGCGAAGGGATCGATCAAGGAGGCGTAGGGGCTGTCGAGCAGCCGCAGCTCAAACCCCGGCTGATCACCCACGCTGCCCCGCCAAGCGGCCTCGATCGCAGCGCGGTCGTCGTCCTCCGAACACACCCACACCCCCACCACCCGATCCGACACGGTGGCGGCATAATGCAGGGCCTCAAGCGTGGGCCGGCTCCAACCCGGCAGCCACATCAGGCTGGTGTTGCCCACGGGGTCACGCCGCTGGGCCATCACCACGCGGCGGTCGTCCTCGGGCTTGAGGGCGATCTCCGCATACACCCGCTCATAGCGATGCCGGATCCGAGCCAGCATCCACACCAGCAGGGGGATAGCGATCACCACGGTCCACGCCCCCTCATCAAATTTGCTCACCACAATCACCACCAGCACCACGAAGGTGGTGACGGAGCCGAGAGCGTTCATCAGCAGGCGGCCGCGCCAGCCGGCACCGCGTAGCCGCCACCAGCGCACCACCATCCCCGCCTGAGACAGGGTGAAGGCGCTGAACACCCCCAGGGCATAGAGGTTCACCGCCACGGTGGTGTCGCCCTCGCACACCAGGATCACCAGCGCAGCGGCGAGGCCCAGCACGGTGATGCCGTTCTGGAACACCAAGCGATCGCCGATCCAAGCCATCTGGCGCGGCAGGAAGCGGTCCTGGGCGAGCATCGCCGCCAGCCGCGGGAAGCCGGCGAAGGCTGTATTGGCCGCCAGGGCCAGGATCAGCAGGGTGCTGATCTGCAACGCCCAGAACAGGGGGCTGCCGGCGCCAAACACCCGCATCCCGATCTGGGCCAGCACCGTGCGATCGGGATTGGGGGCCACGCCGTAAAGCCAGCCCAGGCCGCTCACCGCCAGAAACATCAGGGCGAGCATCAGCCCCATCACGAGCATGGTGCGCTGGGCCCGCTTGGCCGCCGGCTCGCGGAACACCTTCACGCCGTTGGCGATCGCCTCGATGCCGGTCATCGCCGAACAACCGGAGCTGAAGGCCCGCAGAATCAAAAACAGGCCCAGGGGCTCCGCCGCCCGCACCAACGGCGGCGCATCCGGCGAAAAGCCATGGGCAAACACCAGGTTTTGCAGGCCGAACAGGGCCAGCAGCACCACCATCACCACAAAGGCATAGGTGGGAATGGCGAAGGCGTGGCCCGCCTCCTTCACACCGCGCAGATTCGCCCAGCCCACCAACAGCAGCAGCACTAGGGCGATCGGCGTTTCGTAGGGCAGCAGCGCCGGCAGCAGCGAGGAGAGCGCCTGGGTGCCGGCCATCAGGCTCACCGCGGCGGTGAGGGTGTAATCCACCAGCAGCGAAGCCGCCGCCACCAGGCTCGGGCCCGTGCCCAGGTTTTCGCGGGCCACCACATAGGAGCCGCCCCCCTGGGGATAGGCCTCGATCGTCTGCCGGTAGGAGAGCACCACGATCCCGATCAGCAGCACGATCGCGCCGGTGATCGGCAGGGAGAGCTCCAGCGCACCGCTGCCGGCCAGGATCAACACCCCCAGAGCAGCCTCCGTGGCGTAGGCCACCGAGGAGAGGGCATCGGAGCTGAGCACCGGCAGGGCCTCGATGCTCGGCAGCCGTTCGGAATCGGACTCACTACGGGGCAGGGGCCTCCCGAACAGGCGGCGGGAGAGGGTCTTCAGCACGGGGCGCTGCGGATCTGCCCCCAGGATGCCCACACCCACCCTTGCCTGCAGCCCAACACCAGTGCCATGACGGAAGCAACGCGACTGAGGGAGGCCCGATGCGCGCCACCCTCAACGAGCTGTTGCAGCAACTGGTTCAGCGGGGCTGGCCCAAGCTCGACCTGCAACACGGCCACCTGCATCTGGTGCCGGAAGGACCGTGGTGGTCGATCGAACTGGGCTGCTTCGCCCTGGGCAACGTCACCACCGTGACCCTGCATCCCTGGCAGGAGGGGTTGCTGGAGTTTTCGATCAGCGTGCTGGTGGATGGCGACGACACGATTCAGTCGTTCGAGCTCGACTGCAACGCCCTGCCGGTGCCAGTGGCCCTGATCAATTGGTGGGGCGGCCTCGATCTGGTGCTGGAGCAGGCCGGCAGCCTGCGCCATCAGTTGATCGACGCCTGGGATCGCGAGATCAGCGCCGGCGGCGACCTGCCCTAATCAGGCGAAACGGCGACGGCCGTCGTTGAAGCTGCCGAACGGCGTGACCTCACCGCGGCGCTCGCTGCCCTGGGCTTCACTCAGTTTCCACACGTTGCGGCTCACGCGGCGGGCGCGCAGACCGCCGCGCTCAACATCGGCGCCGCCGGGGCGAGCGCCCATCAGATAGGTCACTTCAGCGGTGCTCAGGGGAGCACCGGTTTGCAGCGCGAGCTGGGTGAGTTCGAGCCGCTGGCGCAGGGCCGCCACATCGCAGTTGCCGCCATCCTCTGAATCACTCCACACCCAGGGCAGCTCACCGCTGGCCGCCATCTTCTGCATCAGCCCCATGCCCACCAGGGCAAGGGTTTGCTCGGCGTTGAGATCGCCGCCATCCTGCACGGGCTTGGTGGAAGCGGCGGGGGCGGAACGCTTGGCGGCCACGGGCTCTTCTGCAGGGATGGCCGGACGGTACCGGCTGCAACGCGGCGCGCAAGGGAGCCGGAGCGCGGTTGAATCCGGCCGGTGAGCGGCCGGTGAGCGGGCGGTAAGATCGCGCCGCATTTGAGCGCAGCCCTCGCCTTGCCGCAGCGGATCCCAAGGCGAGCCTCCTCTGCTGTGCAGATCACCGGCACCAACCTGGGCTTCAGCGGTAGCGGCACCCCCCTCGACGAACTGCATCCGTCGGCCGCCAGCTGCGTGATCACCACCGATAGCGAGGCGCGGCTGGTGAGCCAGGCCAGCGCGGTGGAATCGATCGAGCTGCGCACCTATGTGTTTCTCGATTCCCTGCAGCCGCAGCTGGCGGCCTACATGGGAACCGTGAGCCAGGGCTTCCTGCCCATCCCCGGCGATGCCTGCCTGTGGCTGGAGGTGTCACCCGGCATGGCGGTGCACCGGGTCACCGACATCGCCCTCAAGGCCAGCACCGTGCGCCTCGGCCAGATGGTGGTGGAGCGCGCCTTCGGTTCTCTGGCGCTGTATCACCGCGACCAGAGCAACGTGCTCCACTCCGGCGATGTGGTGCTGGAGGCGATCGGCAGCAGCGTGGAGCAGCGCACCCGCTGCAGCGTCACCTGGACCGAAGTGATCCGGGCGATCACACCGGATCACGCCGTGCTGATCAACCGCCAGAACCGCCGCGGTTCGATGATCCAGTCGGGGATGAGCATGTATATCCTCGAAACCGAACCGGCGGGCTACGTGCTGCTGGCAGCTAACGAAGCCGAGAAAGCCAGCAACATCACCGTGGTGGATGTGAAGGCCGTGGGCGCCTTCGGGCGTCTCACCCTGGCGGGCTGGGAAGGCGATGTGAATGAAGCCGCCGCCGCCGCCATGCGCTCGGTGGAGCAGATCAACCGCCGCGCCCGCTGAATCAGGCCAGGCCCAACCGCTGCTTGAGCCCGGGAGCCAAAGCGCGGGCCGCTTTGCCGCGGGATCCGAGCTTGTCTTTGAGGTGTTGGCCCATCTGGGCGTAGGTCATGCCGGCTTCGCGCACCCAGAAGATCGGGTCGTAGCCGCCACCGTGGCCGGCAGGGGCGGTGAGGATCTCGCCGCGGCAGATGCCCTGGGCCTCCAACACCACCTGGCCGGCGGGATCGGCCAGCACCATGACGCTGTTGAAGCTGGCGCTGCGATAGGGCGTGCGGCCCAGCTCCTGCAGCAGGCGATGGATGCGCTCGTGGTCGGTGGGGGCGTAGCGGGCCGAATAGAGGCCGGGCGCGCCGGCCAGGGCATCCACCTCAAGGCCGGAGTCATCCGCCAGGGCCCACTGTCCGGTGAGCCGGGCCACCTCCGTGGCTTTGAGGCGGGCGTTCTCGAGGTAGGTGCTGCCGGTTTCCTCAATCTCCAGCCCCTGGGGCTGCTGCCGCACCTCCAGCTCCACGGCATCGAGCATCGCCGTGATCTCCGCCACCTTGTAGGCGTTGCCACTGGCGATCACCAGCACAGGCCTGGTCAGGGGGGAGCGCATCAAGGCCTCGGCCGGGGCAGGGCGCCCATTGTGACCTGGCGGGGCTCCGGCGAATTGGGGAGAGGCAGGGACGGGTTGAACATTCCACCCCCTGAAACAGGCTTCAGGGGTTCCTGCCTCTGCGAAAACCGTAGGGATGGAGGTGAGCGCCGGCAAGCGTGAGCGAAGGGATGTGTGCGCGTGCGAACAGCGCTGGGCGGGCCGCGTAGCGTTGACACACCTCTGCCGCCGGGCGGCCCATGGATACGAGCCTGGTGTTGCAGAACCTGCTCACCCCGCCGGCTCTGTTCTTCTTCCTCGGGGTGATCGCCGTTCTGGTGGGATCGGATCTGGAGATCCCGGCCCCCCTGCCGAAGCTGTTCTCCCTCTATTTGCTGCTAGCAATCGGCTTCAAGGGCGGGCTAGAGCTACAGCACAGCGGCATCAGCGGCCCGGTGCTGCCCACGATCTCAGCTGCGATCCTGATGTCGCTGGCGGTGCCGATCTACAGCTTCGTGGTGCTGCGCGTGAAGCTCGACAGCTTCAACGCCGCCGCGATCGCCGCCACCTACGGCTCGATCAGCGCCGTGACCTTCATCACCGCTGAAAGCTTTCTCGATACCCAAAAGCTGCACCACGACGGCTTCATGGTGGCGGCGCTGGCCTTGATGGAATCGCCCGCGATCATCGTGGGCCTGCTGCTGGTGAAACTGGCGGCCGGGCAGAAGCGCCCGGATGAGGGCCCGATGCGCTGGGGGGCCGTGCTGCATGAGGCTTTTCTGAATGGCTCGGTGTATCTGCTGGTGGGCAGCCTGGTGATCGGCTTTCTCACGGCGGCCAACAGCCCCCACAGCGCCGAGAAAATGCTGCCCTTCACCGACAAGCTCTTCTACGGAGCCCTCAGCTTCTTTCTGCTGGATATGGGCATCGTGGCGGCGCAACGGCTGCGGGATCTGCGCCGTGCCGGCACCTTCCTGATTGCTTTTTCTTTGCTGATGCCGCTGTTCAATGCCCTGCTCGGGGTGGCGATCGCCCGCGGGCTCGGATTGATCCCCGGTGATGCGCTGCTGTTCGTGGTGCTGTGCGCCAGCGCCTCCTATATCGCCGTGCCGGCGGCCATGCGCATGACCGTGCCGGAGGCCAACCCCAGCTACTACATCTCCACGGCTCTGGGGCTCACCTTCCCCTTCAACATCATCGTGGGCATCCCGCTCTACTTGGCCTTGGTGAACCGCTTCATTCCCGTTGCTGGCTAACTCCATGAAACGCGTTGATCTGATCGTGAGCGAGCGCGAGCTGGATGCCGTTCTCAAGGCCATCGATGCCGCCGGCGCGCCGGGCTACACCGTGATGAAACACGTCACCGGCAAGGGGCCCCATGGCGCGGTGTCGGAGGCGATGGATTTCAGTGGACTGGGGGCCAACGCCCATGTGCTGGTGTTCTGCGAGCCGGCGGTGGTGGACAAACTGCAGGCCGGCGTGGCGCCGCTGCTGCGCTATTACGGCGGCGTGGGCTACGTGTCGGAGGCGCAACAGCTCTGAGCGGATCGCTCAAATCCGTGTCCTGGGCAACGTTTTCAGGGATGGACCACTGCAGAGACAGAAGCATCCCCAAAGTTTTGTGATGCACTGATCAGGCCGGCTTATCAGTTGCAGCGAAGACAGTGATCGTGAAGAGTCCCCAAATGGCTTGACGGGAGGTTCAACCGCCGAGCAAGGTTGCAGGCGAACATTCCACCCCCTCCTTCAGGAGCAGGTAATGGCAAACGAAACCATGGGCATCGCCCTCGGCATGATCGAAACCCGGGGTCTGGTCCCCGCGATCGAAGCCGCTGACGCCATGACCAAGGCCGCCGAAGTGCGCCTGGTCGGTCGTGAATTCGTGGGCGGCGGTTACGTGACCGTGCTCGTCCGTGGCGAAACCGGCGCTGTGAACGCTGCCGTGCGCGCTGGCGCCGATGCCTGCGAGCGCGTGGGTGATGGCCTGGTTGCCGCTCACATCATTGCCCGCCCCCACCGTGAAGTGGAGCCTGCTCTGAACAGCAGCGCCGGCTTCGTTGGTTCGAAGGACTGAGGTCTGAAACGCGCCCCTGAGGGCCGTTCCATCCTCTGATTTATTTCCCTCGACCCACCCGGAGATTCTCCATGGCTAAGAAGTACGACGCTGGGGTTAAGGAGTACCGCGACACGTATTGGACTCCTGATTACGTTCCCCTCGATTCCGACCTGCTCGCGTGCTTT